>JAICQL010000101.1 GCA_025937895.1 Polyangiaceae bacterium
GTCTCTTGGGCCCGGAATGGCCCTTTTTTCGTCTCCATCGAGCTCTCGTTAAATGGGGACATCCCCGGCGCCGTAACTAGGGAGGAGCTCACGGCTTCCGGCACAGTTCATCACTGTGAACATCAGCTACTGCGTTCATCAGCTACTGCATTCATCAGCTACTGCGTTCATCTGTTCATCAGCACTGTTCATCGGCAGTGCGCACCACTGGCTGGCCACGACATCAGCAGCACCCACCCGGTGGGCATGTTTTTTGCTGAATTTTCGTGCCCTATCGCTTCTCCGTACGCTGCAGAAGTCCTGACATACCAGGACGCTCTTTTCCAGGCCGCAGCCGATTCTCTCCAGTCCGCGAGAGATCATTCGTACCTGGTTCCGTGTCGCTTTTCCGTGTGTCGCTTTTCCGTGTGTCGCTTTCCGTGTGTCGCTTTTCCGTGTGTCGCGTGTTCACCGTGTCGTGCTGTCACCGTGTCGCGTCGTCACCCGCTTTGATGTCGCGCCCGAAGCGAGCACGACGCGAAGCCCAAATCGGCATCAAACCCAAGAAATCTCGCCAGGAAATTGCCCCGAAGAGCCGTACTCCAAACACTGATCTCTAGGCCTCCCCTGTCCCGGGAGACCACAGGTCAGCTTGCGCCGAGCTCACCGCGGCCGCGTGGTCTGGAGCAACAACTCTGTCTCATTCGACATCAGTGTCTCAGCCAGCAGTGTCTCAGCCAGCAGTGTCTCAACCAGCAGTGTCTCAACCAGCAGTGTCTCAACCAGCAGTATCCCAACCTGCGCTGTCTCAACCTGCACTGTCTCAACCAGCAACATCGTGAAAGCCCGCTCCGGGGTCTATTCAGGTCAGCTCAATCAAGGCTCAGCTTAGCACCGCTCGCCAAAGGTTCGAGGCAGCCTTCGAGGCATCAGGCAGCTACCCCCGAGGTAACCACGTCGCTCGCATCCACCGCTCAACCCACCCTAGCTGCGCCATCTACCTACCGCTCCGCCCATCGGCGTCGCTCCTGGTTGGGCACTAGCTCAGCCTGCGCTGGCGTGCCACTCGCACCGCAGAATGGTGCATTGGTCCTCGCCGTTTCGCCGCAGAGCTCGGGCGCGCGCGTTTTTTTGAATCACGTCTCCTCCGGCATCGCTCTTGCCCTGGTCCTGCAGGCCCCCCGCCGTGTCGAAACGGTCGAGCTTCGTCGGCCTAAAACACGGCAACGTTCGATTGAGCTCCGTCGTCCCTTTGCATGGGGGCTCCTCGAGCCGTTTGATCTGTCTGAGCTTCTCCAAGCTCCTCGAGCTTTCGCTTCACGTTCTCCAGCGCTTCGGGTTTCCGCAGCGCTTCCGGCTTCGTCACCGGCGTTTTCCGGTTGCAGCTCCGCTCCCAGTCCATTCCCGTAGCTTCCGTTCCGTAAGCCCGTTCGTTCTTCGCAGCTCTCCCCGAGCTTCGTTTCCGCAGCTCCCGCAGCTCAGCTCCCTGAGCAAGCTCAGTTCCCCCTGAGCCCGTTCCCCTGAGCTCGGTCCGTTAGCTCTGGTCCCGCCCGCTTTTTTCGGTTTGGTCCCGCCCCCGACCCGCTCAACTCGGCCTGTTCTCCCATGTTAGCTCAAAAAGGCAAGTCCGCACGCAACGGCGCGTTTTCGACCTCGTCGGTCCCTCCGTCGAGCCCTCCCTCCGCCATGCCCGCTTCCGGGCGGGGCGAGGAGGAGGACTCGGAGGAGCTGGAGTCCATGTCGGATTCCGGTTTCTCGGATGTACCGGCTGACGACGACGCTGATTCTGACGCTGGGCCTCGCAACCGTGGCTCGGGCCGAAAGGGCGCTAGCCCCAAGGCCTGGTCGCGCGGTGGGCGCTCCGAGTCGTATCCCAGCGGCAGAGAGCCTGCGCTGGCGTCTCACAACAGCGCCTCCGAGCCCCCCTTCGCAGACGAGCCGGAGGACACCTCTGTCCGCTACTCGCCGGCGTTCGGATCCACTTCCGAGGCCCCTGACCACCTGGGCATGATTCCGCGCTTCGACAGCGTGCCGCCCGGTGCGGCACGGCGTTCGAGCTCGTTGCCTCCGCCTGGCTCCAGGGCGCCAGAGTCTCCCGGTGACTCCACCCTGTCGCGCTACTTCCGCGACATGGCGACCCATCAGGTGATGGGGCAGGAGGAGGAGCTGAATGCGGCTCAGGCGGTCGAGAACGCGGAGATCCAGCTCTGGGTCGAGCTGATCGCCTACGTTCCCGTCGCCGAGTACATCCTCGACGCGCTCGATCGCGACATCCAGACGCTCACCGACGACGTGCGCCCGGACACCAGCGCGCTCGAGACCTTGCGCCAGCTGTGCGTCGTCTATCGCGAGCAACGCTCCAAGCTGCACGCCAACCAGCTCAAGCAATGGAAGCAGTCGAGCGAGGAGCTCGCGCGCGCCGTTCGCTTGCCCGACTCGGATCGCATCTGGATGGGCCGCGCGGTCGAGCTTGCCAAGTCCATCGGAGAGGCGCCCGAGGCTGCCGAGCGTCCGTCCGTCGCCGCGACGTCCGCGTATCGCCGCTATGTCGAGCGGGTGCGCCAGGCGGATCATGAGCAGCGTCAAGCAAAGAACCGCTTTGTGAAGGCGAACCTGCGCCTCGTGGTGAGCATCGCTCGCCGCTACAATCGCGGGCGCCTGCCGCTCATCGATCTGATCCAGGAGGGCAACATTGGCCTGATGAAGGCCGTGGAGCGCTTCGATCACTCGCGCGGCTATCGCTTCTCCACGTACGCATCCTGGTGGATCCGTCACGCGATCAGCCGAGCCCTGGCCGACAAGGGCCGCGCGGTGCGCATTCCAGTGCACATGCTGGATACGTACAACCGTGTCTCACGAGCCACGCAGACGCTGATCGCACGCACCGGTCAGGAGCCGACTCCGGAGGAGCTCGAGAAGGAAACCGGCGTGCCTCGCGACAAGCTCGACAAGGTGCGCGAGCTCTATGCCGACACGCCGTTCTCCCTGGATCGGCCGGTCGGTGATGAGGATGGCCGTCGCTTCATCGACTTCCTGGTCGAAGACGACTCTCTCTCTCCCTACGACGATCTGGCGTCGGCTCGTTGGATCGCCGAGGTGCAGCGCTTGCTCAACACCCTGACTCCGATCGAGTCGCGGATCATTCGCTGGCGTTTCGGGCTGGATAACGAGGACGAGCTCACCCTGAAAGAGATTGGCGACAAGTACAATCTCTCGCGTGAGCGCATCCGCCAGCTGCAGGAACAGGCCATCGGCAAGATCCGCAAACAGATGCGGGAGTTCTGAGGCAAGCGCTGCCGGCATTGGTTGCCGGCGCGCTGCTGCTGACATTGCCAGTCTGAGGCCGTCCGCGTTCAATGAGACCGGAATCGGGGCGCAGGCACTCGAGCCTGCGCCCTCCCTCAGCTGATGATGACTCTGCCCATCCGCCCGGCGTCATGACGCTCGCACTGTAACGGCGCTCGTCGCGCTCGCCACTTCATCATCGCGAGCCCGGTGCTGAGTCATTCAGCCTCATCCATGAAGCACTGTCAGTGCGGCTGCCACGCCTGCTACCACCCGTGAGCTGACAGCTGGGATGCGCTGCGTAACTTTCATAAGTTTTCGCGGCGTGTTGCCATTTACATCCGGCTGCATTGGGTCCATAAGCCCGCTTGCCAACGATGCGTCAAGCGCAGTGGCTCTGGGTGATGTCGGGGCGAATCCGGGCATTTCTGCCGCTGAGACATCGCGGTCTTTTTTTCGCACACCCTTTCTCACAATCTGACCTTTGCCGTCATTCTGGGCGGCTTACTCGAACTACGTGTTCGTGCATCTGTACGCTTTGCCTAACTAGCTCCGGGTGAGAGAGTGCGGGGTCGCTCCCTCGGACTACTCCTAGAAAACTGATAACGATGCAGCCCTTCGTCTTCCCACGTTGGTCTAACAAGCTCGTCCGTCTGACGGGCGCGGTGCTGAGCGCGGCACCGCTCTATGTGATCGGGCTCGTTTGGTACGGAGCCTCGGCAAAGACGCTCGACGTCGGGTACGCGCCGACGCAGCCCGTTCCGTACAGCCACGCGCTGCACGCTGGCGAGCTGGGCATCGACTGCCGATATTGCCATTCCACGGTGGAAAACGCCGCGCAAGCCGCGATTCCCTCCACTGAAACGTGCATGAATTGCCATCAGCGCATTCATACGCGCAGCCCCAAGCTAGAGCCGATCCGCGCCAGCGCGGCTTCAGGCTTGCCGGTGCAATGGACCAAGGTCCACGACTTGCCGGACTACGCTTACTTCAATCACTCGATGCATGTGGACAACGGCGTGGGCTGTACGTCGTGCCATGGCCGCATCGACAAGATGGAAGTGGTCTACCAGCACGAACCGCTCAGCATGAGCTGGTGCCTGGACTGCCATCGAGCGCCCGAGCAGCACCTTCGTCCTGTAGACCAGGTGACGAACATGGGCTACGGGCTAGCCGAGGGACAGACGCAGCTCGCCGCCGGCCTCGAGCTTCGCCGGCAGCATCAAATCAACCCGCCCACGGATTGTTCGACATGCCATCGATGAACGACGAAAAGCGGTACTGGCGCAGCCTTACTGAATACGGAACAGAGCCACAGGCGGGCGAGACCCCGGAGTTCGAGACGCCGCTCGCACCTCCGACCTCGGAGGAACGCCGGCACTTCTTGAAATTGACAGCGGCCTCGGTGGCGCTCGGGTCCTCGGCGTGCCGCTGGAAAGAGGACAAGCTGCTGCCCCACACGCAGCAGCCCGAGGGCGTGATCCCGGGTGTTCCACGCTATTTCATGACCGCGATGGATGTGGCTGGTGCCGCCATCGGTCTGCGCGTGAAGAGCTACGACGGGCGCCCCATCAAGATCGACGGCAACGCTGCCCATCCCGATAGCCTGGGCGCCAGCAGCGCCATACAGCAGGCTGCGGTGCTGGACCTTTACGATCCAGATCGCAGCAAGAGCTTCCTGCGCATCCAGCAGGGCAGCCGCACGCCGATCAGCGAGACTGACTTTCGCGTGTTCGCGCGCCAGCATTTTGCAGGGCTCGAGTCGCGGCAAGGGCAGGGCCTAGCAGTTCTGAGCGGTGCCTCATCGTCGCTCAGCATGGCCGACATGAAGGCGCGCTGGCAGGCGCGCTATCCTCAGGCGCGCTGGTACGAATACGAGCCGGTAGGCACGTCCAACGCGCGCCTCGGCGCTCAGCTCGCCTTTGGTCAACCGTACCGCGCCCGGCTCGCGCTGGAGAAGGCCCGGGTGGTGGTCGCGCTCGATGCCGATCTGTTTGGCTCGCGCCCCGACAGCCTGGCGCTGGCGCGTGCCTGGGCAACGAAGCGCAGCCCGGAGGCGGGCGCGGCCATGAATCGCCTGTACGTGCTCGAGCCTTCGCTGAGCGAGACCGGCGCCGTGGCGGATCATCGCTTCTCCCTGCGCGCAGAGCACGTCAAGGCGCTCGCCGCTTACCTCGACTCGGAGCTGAGCCCACGGCTCGGGGCAGCGGCGGGGCTCGGTGCCGCGCAGCCCGCACCCGCAGCCAAGTTCCTCGACGACCCGGCGCTGCGCAAGTTCCTCACGGCCATGATCGCGGACCTGGCGGCCCAGCCGGGCACGAGCGCGGTAGTCGTGGGCGAGACACAGCCGCCGGAGGTGCACGCGCTCGTGCATCGCATCAACGCGGTGCTGCGCAACGTGGGCACTACGGTCCAATATCTGGCCCCGGCGGGCGTGGCCTCTGCGAACCAGGCCCCCGCGGAGGCGAGCGAGGTGTCCTCGGAGCAGGCGCTGCGCAGCCTGGCGGACGAGCTCGCCGGTGGAAGAGTGGAGACGTTGCTGATCCTCGACAGCAACCCCGTCTACACGGCCCCTGGGGATCTCGACTTTGCTGCGCTGCTGGCCAAGGCTCCGACCAAGATCTGCACGAGCCTTTATCTGGATGAGACGGCCCGCAAGTGCGACTGGCACATCCCGCTGGCTCATTTCCTGGAGACCTGGGGCGACGGCCGCGCCAGTGACGGCACGCTGAGCGTGCAACAGCCGCTGATCGCGCCGCTGTACGGCGGCAAGTCGCTGCTGGAGACGCTGGCCATGCTGAGCGCCGATGAGCTCTCCGGCGGGCTGGAGATCGTACAGCGCGGGCTGGCGAGCATCGTGGGCAACGTGGCGCTGGACTCGCGCATGTGGCGCAAGGCCCTGCACGACGGGCTGGTGCCCGGCACCACCGCCGCGAACGCCGTGCCCACGTTGCAGCCGATCGCAGCCTTCCAGTACGCGCGCGGTGAGCTGTCCGGGATAGAGGTGGAGAAAGACCAGCTGGAGCTGGTGCTGGCTCCCGATCCCAAGCTCTACGACGGCCGCTTCAGCAACAATGGCTGGTTGATGGAGCTGCCGGACAGCGTGACCAAGCTGACCTGGGACAACGCCATCATGGTCAGCCCCAGCACGGCCGCGGCGCTCGGTTTGACCGATCGCATGCTGGCCAGCTTGAGCATCGGCGGCCGTAGCCTGCGGGTGCCCGTGGTGCTGACCCCGGGGCAAGCGGCGGGCTCGCTCAAGCTGTACCTGGGTTACGGCCGGACCGCGGCAGGGCGCGTGGGCGGGGACGAGGAGAACCCCGAGGCCGCAAAGGACGTGGGGGTCAACGCCTACCGGCTGCGTTCGAAGCAGCTCTGGAGCTTCGCACGGGGTGCCAAGCTGGAGCCCAGCTCGGATCGCTACCGACTGGCGATGACGCAGGACAAGCACAGCATCGATCGCATCGGCAAGTTCGGGACGGCAGATCGCCTGCCCATGCTCGTGCGCGAAGCCACCCTAACGCAGTACGAGGAGCACCCCGACTTCGCGAAGCACGTGGTCCACCACCCGCCGCTGCTCTCGCTCTGGAAGGAGCCGGTCAAATACGACGGCCATCGCTGGGGGATGAGCATCGATCTCAACAAGTGCACCGGCTGCAGCAACTGCGTGGTGGCTTGTCAGGCGGAGAACAACATCCCGGTCGTCGGCAAGGAGCGGGTGTACATGGGCCGGGAGATGCAGTGGCTGCGCATCGATCGCTATTTCAAGGGTGATACCGAGCACCCGGAGACCGTCAATCAGCCGGTCCCGTGCATGCATTGCGAGCATGCTCCCTGCGAGCAGGTCTGCCCCGTGGGTGCCACCACCCACAGCCACGAGGGCCTGAACGACATGACCTACAACCGCTGCATCGGCACGCGCTACTGCTCCAACAACTGCCCGTACAAGGTCCGGAAGTTCAACTACTTCAACTTCCACGAGGATCTGAAGGACGAGAAGAATCAAGTCCAGCAGATGGTGTACAACCCGGACGTCACCGTGCGCTTCCGCGGCGTGATGGAGAAGTGCACGTACTGCGTGCAGCGCATCCAGGAGGGTAAGTTCCGGGCCAGCCGCGAGAACCGGCCGCTGCAGGACGGCGAGGTGACGACGGCCTGCCAGGACAGCTGCCCCACCCAGGCGATCATCTTCGGCGATCTGAACGATCCCAATAGCAAGGTGGCAAAGCTCAAGGCCAACTCGCGCGACTACGCGATGCTCGAGGAGCTGAACGTGAGGCCCCGCACCACCTATCTGGCGCTGGTCAAGAACCCCAATCCGGAGCTCGGCTGATGGCTGCAGTGGGTAATTTGCAGGAGTGGCAAGGCGACGCCGCGAATGGCGACGCCGCGAGAGCTCCCAAGGACTATCACGCCTGGCAGCGAGAGCCGCCGGTCGACAATCCGTTTGCCAAGATCACGGATACCGTGATCCGCATCGTGGAGACGCCCAAGCCTCCACGAGCCTGGTACATCGCGCTCACCATCTCGCTGTGCTGGGTGGGGGTGCTGCTGGTGAGTCTGTCCAACCTGTTTTGGACGGGCATCGGCATCTGGGGCAACATGAACCCGGTCGGCTGGGGCTGGGACATCGTCAACTTCGTGTTCTGGGTCGGCATCGGCCACGCCGGCACGCTGATTTCGGCGATCTTGTTCCTGCTGCGCCAGAACTGGCGCACCGCGATCAACCGCGCCGCCGAGGCGATGACCATCTTCGCGGTGATCTGTGCCCTGATCTTCCCCGCCACCCACATCGGCCGGCCCTGGCTGCCGTACTGGATGCTGCCCATCCCCAACCAGATGGAGATGTGGCCGCAGTTCCGCAGCCCGCTGGACTGGGACGTGTTCGCGGTCAGCACCTACTTCACGGTGTCGCTCACGTTCTGGTTCATGGGTCTGGTGCCGGACCTGGCGTCCATCCGCGACCGCGCGGACACCCGGGTGCGGCGCATCGTGTACGGCATCCTCGCGCTCGGCTGGCGCGGCTCGGCCCGGCAGTGGCACCGGTATGAGCGGGCGTATTTGATCCTGGCGGCGCTCTCCACGCCCCTGGTGCTCAGCGTGCACTCGGTGGTGTCCTTCGACTTCGCCACCGCACAGCTGCCCGGCTGGCACGCCACGATCTTCCCACCGTACTTCGTCGCTGGCGCCATCTTCAGCGGCTTCGCGATGGTGGTCACGCTGCTCATCCCGGCGCGCGAGTTCTTCGGCCTGAAGAACGTGATCGAGATGCGCCACCTGGAGCAGATGAACAAGATCATCCTCGCGACCGGCACCATGGTTGGATACGCGTACGCAATGGAGTTCTTCATCGCCTGGTACGGTGCGAGCCCCTACGAGCAGTTCACGTTCATCAACCGCGCCTTCGGCCCCTATGCCTGGGCGTACTGGACGATGGTGAGCTGCAACGTGATCTTCCCGCAGCTGTTCTGGTTCAAGAAGGTTCGTACCAATCTTGGCGCGATGATGGTGATCTGCGTGCTCGTCAACGTGGGCATGTGGTTCGAGCGCTTCGTGATCATTGCCACCTCCCTGGCTCGTGACTTCTTGCCGGCAGCGTGGGGCTACTTCGTGCCCACGGTCTGGGACTTCACGACCTTCCTGGGCACGTTCGGCCTCTTCTTCACGCTGTTCCTGCTGTTCTGCCGCTACCTGCCCATGGTGGCGACGGCAGAGGTCAAGGCCATCCATCCCGCAGCACACGGTCACTGAGGGTATGTCGGACTCATCGGAAAACATCGCCGTCGTCAGGGAACCGGCCCAGGTCCACGGGCTGCTGGCTGAATACGACACGCCGCAGAAGCTGATCGCGGCGGCGCGTCGCGTGAAGGAGGCCGGCTACACCCGCTGGGATAGCTATAGCCCGTTCCCGGTGCACGGCCTGGACCCCGCCATGGGCATCAAGCCCACGATCCTGCCGGTGATCGTGTTCATCGCCGGGCTACTGGGCGGCAGCTTCGCGCTGTTCTTCCAGTGGTGGACGAGCACGATCGACTATCCGTGGATCGTCAGCGGCAAGCCCTTCTGGACCGTGCCCGCAAACATCCCGATCACGTTCGAGCTCACGGTGCTCTCGGCGGCGCTCACGTGCTTTGGCAGCATGCTCCTGCTGAACAAGCTGCCGATGCCGTCTCACCCGCTCGATCGCATCCGGCGCTTCGCGCGGGTCACGGATGATCGCTTCTTCATCGTGATCCAGGCGAGCGACCCCAAGTTCGACGCCCGGGAGACCGCGCAGCTCCTGGAGAGCACCGAGCCGCACGGCGCGCTGGAGACGGTGATGGAGGACGTGGAGTCGTCCACGGCGATTCCGCGCGGAGTGGTGTACGGGCTCTTGGTCCTGGGCTCGGCGGCCATCGTGCCGTTTGCGCTGGCCACGTTGTCGCGGGTGACCACCACGACCAAGCCTCGTTTTCACATCGTGCCGGACATGGATTTCCAGCAGAAATACAAGGCACAGCGGATGAACACCTTCTTCGCCGATCAGCGCGCGATGCGGCTGGACGTGGCGGGGACGGTGGCCGTGGGCGAGCTGCGGGCTGACGACCACTTCTATCGCGGCAAGGTGGACGGCGCCTTCGCCAAGACCTTCCCGTCACAGATCGAGATCTCGGAGGAGACGATGCAGCGCGGGCAGGAGCGCTTCGGCATCTACTGTGCTCCCTGCCACGGTCTCGACGGCTCGGGGCAGGGCATGGTGCACCAGCGCGCCCGCAGCCTGATGCAGGGCACCTGGGTGCAGCCGTCGGACCTGCATCAGGACGTGCTGCGCTACAAGCCGGTGGGCGAGCTGTTCCAGGGCATTAGCAAGGGCATCCGCAACATGCCCCCCTACGAGCGGCAGATCGAACCCGCCGATCGCTGGGCGATCATCCTGTATCTGCGAGCGCTGCAGCGCGGCAATGCAGCCAGCCTGGAGGACGTTCCCGAGGCGGAGCGCAAAGGACTCGAGTGATGCAACAGATGCGGCAGTTGTTGCCCGGCGTATTTCGGTACGCCGCGGGCGAGGAGGCGAATCGGGCATGAGCCACGGCGAGGAGACGCATCTCGACGACCGGATCACCCTGGACGCGGACGGCGGTGCCCTGCTGCGTGGCATGGCCATCGCGGGCGTCGGCGGGCTGGCGGGCGCGGTGCTGCTGGGCATGGGGGACCTGGCGAAGCTGCAGCGGGCGTATCTGCTGGCCTTCATGTACGTGCTGAGCATCGCGCTCGGGGCGCTCTGGTTCGTCGCGATACAGCACCTGACGAACGCCAAGTGGAGCATCGCGGTGCGGCGGGTGGCCGAGATCCTGGCCGGCAACATGGGGCTGATCGCGGTGCTCTCGCTGGGCGTCGTCGTCCCGATGCTGGCCGGCAGCAGCGATCTGTACGTGTGGCTGGATCACGCGCGGGTCGAGCAGGATCACGTGCTGCACCACAAGTCCGCGTACCTGAACATTCAGTTCTTCATGGTGCGCTGGGCCATCTACTTTGGCTTCTGGATCTGGCTGGGCCGCCGCTTCCTGCGCCTCTCGGTGCAGCAGGATCGTGAGGGTGGGGATCGCATCAGCGCCTCGCTCCAGCGCATCAGCGCGCCGAGCATGATCGTGTTCGCGCTGACACTGACGTTCTGCGCGTTCGATCTGCTGATGTCACTGGACGCGCTGTGGTTCAGCACGATGTTCGGCGTCTATTACTTCGCCGGCTGTGTGCTGGCGGGGTACTCCACCCTCGGGCTCGCGCTGATGTGGGTGCAGAGCAAGGGGCTCCTGGCCACGGCCGTGAACCGCGAGCACTACCACGATATCGGCAAGATGATGTTCGCGTTCGTGGTGTTCTGGGCGTACATCGCCTTCTCCCAGTTCATGCTCATCTATTACGCGGATATCCCGGAGGAGACGCACTGGTACCACTGGCGCTTCGAAGGCGAGTGGAAGGTGGTCTCGGCGCTGCTCCTGGTGGCCCACTTCGCGGTCCCGTTCTTCGGCCTGATGTCGCGGCACGTGAAGCGCAACAAGCGCAGCCTGGCGTTCTGGGCGATCTGGCTGCTGGTGGTTCACTACATCGATCTGTTCTGGCTCGTGTATCCGCAGGGCCAGCCCGACGTGCCGTTCGGCGCGGTGGATGTGCTGTGCACCATCGGTGTGCTCGGCATCTTTGGCGCCGGCGCGGTGTGGCGCGCGCAGAAGGTCAACCTGATCCCGACGGGTGATCCGCGCCTGGCGGACTCGCTCGCCTTCGAGAACATCTGAGCGGCGATAACATCTGAGCAGCAACTAGATCTGCAGCCATGGCGACTCAATCCGACAACACCAATACGGGCGTAGTGGCCACCATCGTGGTGGTGGGCTCCTTCGCAATGATCGCGGTCAGCGCGCTGCTGTATGCCATGGTCCGCTCGGAGGAAGCTGACCTGGATGCGGTGCGGCCCGTGCACGCCGATCTGGACACGATCGCTGCGCTGGATCGCCAGCAGCAGGCGGTGCTGAACGCGCCGGCGCACTGGGTGGACAAGGAGAAGGGCAGGGTGGGCGTGCCGATCTCCCGGGCGATGAAGCTCGTGATCGATGACTACCGCAAGGATCCGGAGAGCGCGTCGCCACCCGTGCCGCCCGGGCTGGTGCTGCCGCCCACGCCCGCTGACACGGCGGGTGCCGGAGGTGCAGGAGCCGTGGCCGTGCCCGGTACGGTGGGCGCTGCGCCGGGCGCTATGGCGCTGCCGGGGGCCCCAGCTGTGCCCGGTGCCACCGCCGCACCCGGAGGGGCGCAGCAGCCTGGTGGAGTGCCTGCGCCGGGTAGCGCGCCCGGCGCCACTCCCGTGGTGGACACCCTGGTGGGCGGCAAGCCCGGTGCACCGGCCACCAACACGCCCACGCAGTCGCCAGCACCAGCTGCCACGCCGAGTGCTGGTACATCGAGTGCTGGTACATCGAGTGCTGGTACATCGAGTGCTGGTTCATCGGGCGCTGGTACATCGGCTGGAGCTAGCGGTGCGCCAGCCGCCGGGACTGGCGCGACCAGGCCTGCGGCTGCTCCCGGGGCAGGGGGAGCGAGCTCGGCTGGTGCTGCTGCGCCACGCGCGCCAGCTCCGTCCACGCCGGCCCCCGCTGCGCCGGCTCAGCCCGCGGCGCCTGCGACGGGGAAGTGATGCGGTTGCCGTCGTTCATCAAGCGTGCGGCTTGCCTGCTCCTGGCAGCAGGCCTGAGCGCGGGTGCGCCGGCGAGCGCCAGCGCCCAGGTGCTGATCGAAGACGGCGTTGCCACGCACAAGGAGCCGCTGCCCAAGCGCCTGGAGGGCATCGATATCGAGGAGCACCTCGATCGCGCGCTGCCGCTCGACCTCCCGTTCCGCAATACCCGCGGCGAGGCCGTCACTCTGGCCAGCTACGTCCGCGGCGAGCGGCCGGTGATCTTCACGCTCAACTACTCGGACTGTCCGATGCTGTGCAGCTTGCAGCTGAGCGGCCTCGTGACGGCGGTGCAGGGGCTGGATCGGCAGCTCGGCAAGGACTACGAGATCGTCACGGTCAGCCTCGATCCTCTGGAGTCGATGCAGCGCGCTGCGGAGACCGAGGCGCGCTACCATCGTGATCTCGGGCGCGAGCCGGGCACGGCTGCCTGGCACTTTTTGACGGGGTCGCAGGCCAGCATCGACGCGCTCGCCGATGCCCTGGGCATTCGCTACGCCTACAACGAGAAGCGCAAGGAGTACGTGCACCCGGCCGCGCTGGTGTTGACCACGCCTGCTGGCCACATTGCACGTTATCTGTACGGCATCGAGTACCACCCGCGCACGCTCTCGCTCTCCCTGGTGGAGGCAGCGCGCGGCAAGGTGGGCTCGAGCGTGGATCGCTTGATCCTCTTCTGTTTTCACTATGACGCCACCGAGGGGAGATACGCCCCGATGGCGATGAACATCATGCGCGTCGGTGGCGCGCTCACCGCGCTGGGCCTCGCGCTCTTCCTTGGCAGCTACTGGCTGCGGCAGCTCCGGCGGCGCGGAGCAGGGGGGCGCGATGCGCGGCGTGGCCCGAGCGGCGGCGTGCTCGAGGGCAACATGCTCGAGAGCAACGTGCTCCGCGGCGGTGTCATCGCCGGCAGCATCATCGCTTCCAGCGCCGTCACAGGCCCTGCTGCCGCGGCAAATGTCGCCGGAGCGGCCGACGCAACCCCAGGCTCTCCGGTGGAGGATACCGGCTCATGAATTCGATGCTCTTGCAATGGCTGCAGGCCCCTCCGGCCGGTTTGCCCGATCCGCCCAAGGTGCCCGAGTCGCCTTGGTTCTGGATGCCCAACTCGGCGTCCAATTTCGCCAGCCCGATCGACGCCACGTTCAATGCCCTGATGTGGATCAGCACGGTGTGCCTGATCGGGGTCGCGGTGTCCGTGGTGTGGTTCTGCCGCAAGTACCGCGCGACCTCGCGCGAGGCGAACGAGGCAGCGGAGAGCCAGATGGATCACAGCAACACGCTGGAGATCACCTGGTCCATCATCCCGCTCTTCGTCGTCATCGGCTTCTTCGTGGTGGGCTTCAAGCAGTTCGTGGATCTGCGCACCGCTCCCCGCGCCGCGTACGAGGTGCATGCCACCGGGCAGCGCTGGAAGTGGGGCTTCGAGTATCCCGAAGGCCTAACCCATCCGGAGCTGCACGTGCCGGTCGGGCGCGACGTGAGGATCTTGCTGCAGTCGGTGGACGTGCTGCACAGCCTGTTCATCCCCGAGTTCCGGGTGAAGATGGACGCGGTGCCCGGTCGTTACACGGAGCTCTGGTTCCGCCCGACGAAGGAGGGCACCTTCCCGATCTACTGTGCGGAGTACTGCGGCACGGCCCACTCCGACATGCTGGCGCGGGTCGTCGTGCACAGCCCAGAGGGCTTTCAGGCCTGGGTCGCGGAGGAGATCCGCAGGATCGAGGCCATGCCGCTGGCAGAGCTGGGCGAGCTCACGTTCAATCAGATGGGCTGCGCCACCTGTCACTCCCTGGACGGCAGCCCGAAGGTTGGCCCCAGCATGAAGGGGCTATTTGGCAAGCAGGAGCGACTCGCCGGTGGCGGCAGCGTGCTCGTGGATGAAAACTACCTGAGGGAGTCCATCCTGGAGCCGCAGGCCAAGCTGGTCGAGGGCTTCGCTCCGGCCATGCCCACGTTCAAGGGCCAGCTCTCCGACCGCCGCATCTCCGGCCTGGTCGAATATATCAAGGTGTCCGCCTCCACGGGGCAGCCAGTCGTCAAGGCTCCTCCCGGTAGCGATACCAACGCGCCACCCAATACCCCACCGGCTGATCCGAAAGGCGGCCAACAATGACCTCACCGAGCGCTACCGCGGATGTATTGACCGCTCCCGCCCCCACGGAGGGGGAGAGCTACCTGACCAACGAGAGGGGCATCCTCTCCTGGCTGCTCACGCTCGATCACAAGCGCATCGGCGTGATGTACCTGATGTGCGTGCTCGGGGCCTTCCTCCTGGGCGGCGTGTTCGCGCTGCTCCTGCGTACGGAGTTGCTCACCCCCCACCGCACGATCGTCGGCCACGACACCTATAACCAGCTGTTCACCTTGCACGGCGCGGTGATGGTCTTCCTGGTCATCATCCCCGGTATCCCAGCGGCGCTCGGCAACTTCGTGCTGCCGCTGCAGCTGGGCGCCAAGGACGTGGCGTTTCCACGGCTGAACCTGGCCAGCTGGTACCTGTGGGTGGTTGGCGCCTGCTTCCTGGTCGTGAGCTTGATCACGAACGCGGCGGACACCGGCTGGACCTTCTACACGCCGTACAGCACGACCACGACGACCAGCGTGATTCCGGCGCTGTTCGGCGCCTTCATCCTGGGCTTCAGCTCCATCTTCACCGGCCTCAACTTCATCACCACCATGCACAAGCTGCGGCCGCCGGGGATGACCTGGTTTCGCATGCCGCTGTTCCTGTGGGCCCTCTATTCCACGGCGGTGATCCAGATCCTGGCCACGCCGGTGCTGGCCATCACCTTGCTGATGCTGATCGTCGAGCGCTTCGTGGGCATCGGCATCTTCGATCCGGCGCTGGGCGGTGATCCGGTGCTGTTCCAGCACTTCTTCTGGTTCTACTCGCACCCCGCCGTCTACATCATGATCGTGCCCGCCTTCGGCGTGATCAGCGAGATCATCGCGGCGTTCTCGCGCAAGCGGATCTTCGGCTACAAGTTCATCGCGCTGTCCAGCGTGGCGATCGCGATCCTGGGCTTCCTGGTCTGGGGTCACCACATGTTCGTCAGCGGCCAGTCGGTGCTCGCCGGCACGATCTTCAGCGGCATCACCTTCCTGATCGCCATCCCCACGGCGATCAAGGTCTTCAACTGGATCGCCACCATGTACAAGGGGCGCATCCACCTGGACACCCCGATGCTGTACGCCCTGTTCTTCCTCTGGGTGTTCTCCATCGGCGGCCTCACGGGCATCTTCCTGGGCGTGATGAGCGTGGACGTGCACTTGCACGACACGTACTTCGTCGTGGCGCACTTTCACTATGTGATGATGGGCGGTGCCATCACCGCCTTCGTGGGGGGGATGCACTACTGGTGGCCCAAGATGATGGGGCGCATGTACGACGAGAAGTGGGCTCGCATCGCCTGCGGCGTGCTCTTCGTCGGCTTCAACCTGACCTTCTTCCCGCAGTTCATCCTGGGCACCCGCGGCATGCCGCGCCGGTATTACAACTACCTGGAGGAGTTTCAGGGGCTGCACCAGCTGTCCACCGTGGGCGCGTTCATCATGGGCGTGGCCTTCGTGATCACGGCGGTGTACCTGCTGGCCTCGCTGCGCAAGCCCTGTGACGCGCCGGCCAATCCCTGGGGCTCGAACACGCTGGAGTGGCGCACCGTCTCGCCGCCGCCGTTCTACAACTTCCACGAGGCGCCCCAGGTCACCGAGGGGCCGTACGAGTATGCGCACTGGCACTACGACAAGCGGATTCAGGGATACGTGCGCAAGGAGTCACTGGCTGCTCGTGAGCAGGGTGAAGGGTGATGGCCCAACTAACCGCTGACCAAGTACCGCACCAGGGCCCGGTGGGAGGGCACGGCCATGATGCCGGCCATGGGCATGATCCATTCCTCGCGCATCACTTCGACACCCCCAAGCACCAGTTTGATGCGGGCAAGCTCGGCATCTGGCTCTTCCTGATCACGGAGATCCTGTTCTTCGGCGGCCTGTTCTGTGCGTACGCCATCTACCGATCGTTGCATCCGCAGCTGTTCGTATACGCGCACTACTACCTGGACACGTTCTGGGGCGCAGTGAACACCGGCGTGCTCATCCTGAGCAGCCTCACGGCGGCGTGGGCCGTGCGCAACGCCCAGCTGGGCGAGCAGAAGAAGCTGGTCATCAACATCGTCGCCACGGTGGCGCTGGCGTGCTGCTTCCTCGTCGTGAAGTACATCGAGTACTCGCACAAGTTTCACGACCAGGTGCTGCCGGGCCGCTACTTCAATCCCACCCATGAGGTCTGGGAGCTCGAGTCGTTCAAGCGGAAGCACCCCGAGGTCGTGGCGCTCGCTGCGGAGCACGGCGGGCAGGTTGCCCCCGCGCAGCCCGAGGCCGCGCCCCCGAGCGTGGCTGCGCCCGGTGCAGAGGCAAAGCAGCCGCCGCCCGGCGCCCCGGCGCGGCCCCGCAACGCCGGCGTCTTCTTTAGCATCTACTTTTGCATGACCGGCCTGCACGGTATTCACGTCGTCGCCGGCATCATCACCTGGCTGTGGATCCTGCGCCGTGCGTTGCGCGGGGAGTTTGGCCCCACGCACTTCGGCGCCGTCGACTATGCGGCGCTCTACTGGCACTTGGTGGACCTGATCTGGATCTACCTGTTCCCGCTGCTGTACTTGATTCACTGATTGTTCGCGCCCCGAGTGGCGCCTGCGCATTTGCGTTTCGCTGACGAGAGAAGAAGGACACCGACCATGAGCGAGCACCAGCAGCCGCGCAGCGGTTCGCCGGAATCCGGCAACGAGAAGCGGGAGGGCCACCACGACGAGATCGCGCACGTGACGCCGGTGCGCCTGCTGTTCACCATCTGGGGAGCGCTGATGGTGCTGACCGTGGTGACCGTGGCGGTCACCATGGTGGACCTGGGTGCTCAGGCGAACCTGCTGATTGCCATGGCCATCGCCACGATCAAGGCAGGCCTGGTGGTGACGTATTTCATGCACCTGCGCTGGGACAGGCCGTTCCACACGCTGGTGTTCCTGGGCTCGCTGCTCTTCGTGTCGCTGTTCATCTCGATGACCTTGCTGGACAAGGCCGAATACGAGGGCGACATCGAGGAGATGTACCTGAAGAAGGCGCAGTGAGCCTTCCGGAGCAGCCTTGCGTAGCAGGGCGCCCGCGAGGAGCAGCAGCTCCTGGCGGGCGTTTTGCCGCGAGCGCCAGGCGCCCGAGGTAGCCCCGTTCATCGCCGGCAGCGGCATTCGTTGGGGCGCTTGCTCGCGCGAGCAAGCAGCGACCACAAAATGCCAACCGCGGGCCACTCGGGCCCGCGGTCGTTACACTAATCGGACTATGCGGGGCTGATTACAGCCCGGGGGGCGCCTGGGTGGTCGGGCCCGGGCGGGAGTCTTCCGGCTCTTCCTCGGGCTTCGGCGGGCCCTCGATCAGCGCGTAGGCGGAGTGGTTGTGGATCGACTCGAAGTTCTCGACCTCGACCACGTAGGAGACCACCCTCGGATCCGAGTTCAGGCTGACCGCGACGTCGCGCGCGAGGTCTTCCACGAACTTGGGGTTGTCATACGCGAACTCCGTCACGAACTTCTCGTCGGGGCGCTTGAGCACGCCATACAGCTGGCTGGAGGCGTTCTGCTCGGCGATGTCGATCAGCTCCTCGATCCAGATCATCTCGCGCGACTCCACGGTGAGCGTGATGTGCGCGCGCTGATTGTGGGCGCCGTAGGCGGAGATCTTCTTGGAGCAGGGGCACAGGCTGGTCGCCGGCACGACCACGCGGGTGGAGTGGCTGTCCACGCCCTCACGGACCCGGCCCAGGAACGTCACCTCGTAATCCATCAAGCTCGCCACGCCGCTGATGGGGGCGCGCTTTTCCACGAAGTACGGGAACTTCATCTCGATGTAGCCCGTCTCCGCGCCGAGGCGCTGCGCCACCTCGAACAGCATCTCGCGGAACGACTCGACGGAGATGGTGCGCTCGTGTCCGCTCAGGATCTCGACGAAGCGCGACATGTGCGTGCCTTTGAAATCGTGCGGCAGGCTCACGTACATGTTGAAATCAGCGACGGTGGGCTGAAAGCCGCCCGAGCGATCTTTGACGACGACGGGATGGCGGATGCCTTTGACACCAACCTTGTTGATGGCGATGCGACGTAGGTCTGGGCTTGCTTGAACGTCTTGGATCGAGGTCAGTGCTGCGCTCATTTGGTTTGACTCGCGGTGTTAAGGCCGTCGCCGGTGCTAGTTCTGGGCTGCTAGTTCTGGGCGCGGTGCAAGGAGACCGAGGGTACGAGAGACCGAGGGTACGGGATTAGCTTGGCGCCGAATTGCTGCGCTCGCCCCTGTCCCTCCGCGGCACAGCTCTGCGGCAATTGGTAGAGTCCGTAAGAGTCTGTGCGGTATCGCCTAAGCTGCTTGCCTTGTAGTGCATGAAGCTGCGTTTGTTAATCGCAAGTGGCGGGGAGCCGGTTGGCCGGCTAGGCTGTTCTGCCGCTGAAAACAGTGCTCCGCAATGCAACACGCGGCGTCTGCCCGGGCGGCTCTGCAAATCAGCTGGGCAGCGATACTTCCAGGAAGCCCTGCAACAGCTCGCCCTCCTGCAGCAGAGCCGCGGCTGCACGCAGCCCGTCACGCTGCCCGGGCCACGGCAGGCGCTCCAGTGCGGCGTCCAGCGCCAGCCAGGAAAAATCGGAGTGCTCATCGTCCAGCACGGGGCTGGCAGAGGCCTTTGTTACGGCCACGAAAACAGGGATGTCGTTGATGCGATCGTGCTGCCATTCGTAGAAGCGATTCACGTACGGCACCGCCAGCAGGCGCTGCACGGGCAGCTGCGTCTCCTCCGTGATTTCGCGCAAGCAGGCCTGCCATGCCGTCTCTTCGGCGTTCAGCTTGCCTCCGATCATGCGCCAGCTGCCTGCGTAGATCTTATGGCTCGAGCGGCGTAGCAGCAGGAACTCGTAGCCACCCGCAGGGGTGGGCCGCGCCAGGTGGCAATCAAAGACCCTGATGATGGGGCTCCTGGCTCCGGCCCGAGGCGCGTCATTCATAGGGTGGCCCGACTACCAGACCCGGTGACGGGAGTGAATCGAGATCCGGCGTGTGGTGCGGCCCTAGTCAGCCGGCAGCGGGGGCAACCCGAGCAAGCGTGCGGCGTTGTCGTGATAGATCTTTTTCAACACGCTGCGGGGGAGTGCGATCCCGCTGATCTTCCAGTCCCCTTGGATTGGTGTCGGATGAGCGAACTCGCGGTCCGCGGTCTCGAAGAAGCGGCGCGAGGCCGAGAAGAAGAGCTCGCGCTCCGCCGCGGTGGGGGGCCGCGACCCCTCCGAGCCCAGGAAGAGCGGGGTGGGCTCGGGCCCCACCCCGAGGTCAGAGCCGTAGAGAATGCGGTCCTGAAACTCGATGAAGAAATCGTGGAGCAGCGCCGGCGGGTGTCTGCCGAGCTCCGGAATGCGCGCGGCGGTGTCGATGAACAGGTTGGGATACTTGCGCAGCAGCTCCGCCACGTAGCGCGGGCGCTCCGCGGCGTTGCCGAAGTGCACGGCGATGAACGTGGTGCCAGGGTGGCGAGCGATGCGCGCCTCCAGCTGTTGCAGCAGCTCGTCGAACGAGGGCACCGACTTGCCATGCAGCGCCCAGCCCGGGTGCGCCTGCAGCTCGGCTCGGCGCGGGTTGCTCGCATCCACGGGCAACCAAAATGCCTCAGGATCTCCGGTGTGGATGGCGACGGGCATGTGCAGCGCGCCTGCCCGGGCAAACACGGGATCGAGCGCCGGAGCATCCACGCGCAGCAGCTGGCCTGCAGGATCGCGCAGCCCCAGGCCCAGCACCTTGGCGATCTTCAGGCCGCGCGCGCCGCGGCGATGAGCGAGCTCCAGGAGCTCTGCCATGCGCCGCCCGTAGTCGGCGTACGCCGCCTGTTCGTACGCGAGCGTGGTGAACACCACGATCTTGCCGGGCGCCGCCGCGGCAGCGTCCAGCTGCTCCTGCAAGCCGGACAGCGGAGCGCCGCCCGATAGGTTCACGACGCGCTCGACCCCGTAGCGTTGCATCAAGCGCAGCAGCCGCGGCACCGCGCGCGGACTGAGGTGGACATGCATGTCCAGGATCGGGATGGCGCGAGTCGCGGGCAGCGCCGCGGCGCTGGGCTGTGCGCGCTCCGGGCCGCGCCCTGCGCGCAGCCCGAGCAGGAGCAGTCCGAGCAGACCGGCCGCGGCGATCAGCAGCGCCAGGCTCAGCCACTTGCGCTGTGGCCCGTCGGAAATTCGCACGCCGCCCACCGCTGCAGTCTACACTGCTCCTGATGGTGTGGTTCAGCTACCACGGCGGTCACAGCGGCGAGTTCTGTCGCCATGCCAAGGGCCAGCTGGCGGAAGTGGTGCAAGCAGCGGTCGCCGCGGGCTTCACCACCTATGGCTTGTCCGAGCACTGTCCCCGCTTTCAGCGCGAGCACCTGTATCCGGACGAGCTGGGGCTCGAGCTGGGCGAGCTACAGCAGCTCTTCACCGGCTACGTGCGCGCGGCGGTGGAGCTGCGCGAGCGCCATCGAGAGCGGCTCGAGCTGCTGATCGGCTTCGAGACAGAGGCCTTGCCCGTCGCGGACTGGGCAGCGCGCATGCGTGCGCTGCGCGCGTCCGCACCGTTCGACTACATCGTGGGCAGCGTGCACAGCCTGGGCGACACCTGGATCGATCTGACCGCGGAGGTGGCGGAGCGCGCCGCCGCCGAAAATGGCGGGTGGGAGTCCGCTCGCTGCAAGTATTTCGATCAGCTCGCGGACGTGGTGGAGGCGCTGCAGCCAGAGGTGGTGGGGCACGTCGACCTGATCCGTCGCTTCGAGGCGCCGGGCTTCTCTTTCAGCGCGCAGGCGCTGCGCCACGCAGAGCGCGTGTTCGAGGCTGCGCTCGCGGCGGGCTCGGCGCTGGAGGTCAACGCGGCTCCGGCGCGGCGCGGGTTTGGTCCGGTGTATCCCGGGCCGCAGCTGCTTCGCCGCGCCCTTGAGCTCGGTGTTCCCGTCACGCTGGGGGATGATAGCCACGGCCCGGACACGGTGGGGGTTGGGCTGGACGCCTGCTTGCAGGCCATCGCGGCGGCCGGCTACACCGAGGTTCACTATCTCACTCGCCGCGAGGGCAGGGTGGTGCTCGAGCGCGCTGCGCTCGGCGATGTGCGTCCTGCCCCCGCCAAGGCGTAGCCATTCGAATGATGACATCCGCTGCCACGCTCCGAGCCAGGCCGACTTCTTCCGCGCCGTGGCTGCGGCGAGCGCTCTCACTGGCGACGTTCTCGGCAGTGTTGTCGCCGCTGCTCCTGGCCTGTCAGAACGAGCGAGTCGAGCGAAAGGGTGAGCCTGCGGCGGCGCCGTCTGCATCCACCTCGGTGGGAGCCGCGCAGCCGTCCTCGCCGCAGCAGTCTTCCGTGCAGCAGTCTTCCGTGCAGCCGTCCTCGCCGCAGCCGTCCTCACCGCAGCCGGCAGCCCTGAGCCGACCGCGCGAGCCGCTGAACGTGCTCTTGATCACGGTGGAGGCCTGGCGCGCCGACATGCCATGGCGGATCGGCGCCGGGCGAGAGGTCGCGCCACAGCTGACGAGCTGGGTGGAGCAGAGCGTGCTGTGGGAGAATCATCGCGCGGTCTCCAGCCACACGCCGCAGTCGCTGGCGGCGCTGTCGGCGGGGCGCATGCCGAGCACGCTGTACCGCGATGGCGCGCTCTTTCCCACGTACGCCGCCGAGAATGTCTTTCTGCCGGAGGTGCTGCAGGCCAAGGGCATCCGCACCTTGAGCGTGCAGACGGACCCCCGGCTCGGGCAGGGCAAGGGTTTCGAGCAGGGCTTTGATGTCTGGGAGAGCCTGAGCAGCAGCGCCACCCCGGAGCAGACGAGCGAGCGCGCGGTGGCGCGCCTGACCGCGCTGCTCGGGCAGCCTCCGAACACCACGCGGCAGTTCTTTGCCTGGCTGCACCTGAATGATCCCGAGGAGCCATACCTGAGCGGGCCCCAGCAGCCCTCCTTCGGCAGCGGCGCACGCGCCCGCTACGATGGCGAGATCCACACTGTGGATACCGCGCTGGGCAAGCTGCTGGAGTTTGCGCGGCAGCAGCCGTGGTGGGCGCGCACGGCGGTGATCCTCACCGGAGCTCACGGCGAGGCGCTCGGCGAGCACGGCATGTCACAGCACGGGCAGGAGCTCTGGGACGTGCTGCTCGCGACGCCGCTCATCATCCGCGCGCCGGGCGCAGCTCCGGCACGGCTGGGCGCGGCTCGCTCGCAGCTCGATCTGGCGCCCACGATCGTCGAGCTGATGGGGCTGCCCGGGCAGGAGCAACACCAGGGCCAGAGCCTGCTGCCGGAGCTCTACGGCAAGGCGCAGGCGGAGCGCGCGTCGCTGCTGTTCGAGCTGTGTGAAGACGTGGAGCAGCGGGGCATGCGCGCCATGATCGCCGGCGACGAGAAGCTGATCGTGCCCGGCAAAGGCGATGAGCGCCTGTTCAACCTGAAGGCGGACCCGGGCGAGACGAAGAACCTGGCGGAGTCCCAGCCTGCCCGGCTCCGGACCATGGCCGTCCGCTTCGAGGGGGAGTGGCGGAGGGTGCCCAGTGTTCAGCCGTATGGTGGGATGAAGCTGCGCAGCGGGCGGGCGGCGGAGGGGCCCCGGCGCCCCGCGCGCGCGCCGTGAGCAGCGCTGCTCCGGAAGTGGTAAAGGGGGCGGGTGATTTTCGCCACCTCGAACCCACACAAAGTCGAAGAAGCACGCGCCATCCTGGCGCCGCTCGGGATTGAGCTGCAGTCGCTCGCGGAGGTCGGCTGCGAGCTGCCCGAGCCGGAGGAAGACGGCGCGACCTTCGAGGAGAACGCCCGCCTCAAGGCGCGCTACTACGCTCGTCACCTGGGCGCGCTGTGCCTGGCAGAGGACTCAGGCCTCGAGGTGGACGCCCTCGGGGGTGCCCCCGGCGTGCACTCTGCGCGCTACGCCGGCGTGCAGGGCAGCCGCGCCGAGCGAGACCAGGCCAACAACGAGCGCCTGCTGCGCGAGCTCTCGGGGGTGCCAGCGGAGCGGCGAGGCGCGCGTTTCGTCTGCACCCTGGCCGTCGCGGACGCCTCCGGCAGCATTCTCGCCGAGGCCCGCGGCCACTACTCCGGCGTCATCGCGGAAGCTCCGCGTGGCACGAACGGCTTTGGCTACGATCCGCTGCTGTTCTTGCCGGATCGCGGCTGCACCAGCGCGGAGCTCTCGCCCGAGGAGAAGCACGCGCGCTCGCACCGCGGAGCTGCGCTACGTCAGCTAGCGGCGGAGCTGCGCAGGCTCGCCGGGTAACAGGCTCGCCGGGTAACAGGCTCGCCGGGTAACAGGCTCGCCGGGAACAGGCTCCCCCGGAACGGAGCAGCTCCCCGCTAGCTCAACAAGGACGCGCGGGGCGGGAGGACGGGCTGACCCGCTCCGGTCGGGCAAAGTAGAAGCCCTGCACGAAGTCGCAGCCGAGGTTGACGACCGCGTCGAGCTCCTCTTCGCTCTCGACTCCCTCTGCCACGACCAGCGCGCCAATCTCGCGCGCCAGCTGGGTCATCGAACGCACCACCTTGCGCTTGGTCGGGTTGTTATTCACGTCCCGCACCAGCGACATGTCGAGCTTCACGATCTCCGGCTCCAGCTGGGCCAGAGTGGTCAGCCCGGCATAGCCCGCGCCCAGATCATCCACGGCGATGCGAAAGCCCATGCGCCGCAGCGCTGCCACGCGCTCGCCCACTCGATCCAGCTTCTCCAGGGAGGAGCGCTCCGTGATCTCCAGCACGACCCGCTCGGCGATGCGCGACAGGGGCTCGCTGGCCAGGAACAGCGCAGGATCGGCCAGATCTTTCGGATGCAGATTGACGAACATCAGCCCTTCCGAGGGCAGCTGCTCAAAGGCCTCCACCGCGCGCTCGCGGATGACTCGCCCCAGCTCGTCGAGCGAGCCCAGGAGCTCTGCAGCCTCCAGCACCTGCACCGGATCGGTCAGGTTGGGCTCGTCGCTGCGCAGCAGGATCTCGTGGCCGTAGACCTCGTGACCGTCGCTGGTCAGGATCGGCTGAAACGCCAGCCACAGGCTGTCGACGGCGCGGCGAAAGCTGTACTCGAGGGCACGGGTTGCTCGCGCGGCGCCCAGGGAGGGATAGCTCTGCTCCAGCGCCTCCTTGCGGCGCCGGGCCAGCCCTTGCACGATCGTGGCCAGCACCACGTCCACCTTGAAAGGCTTGAGGATGTAGTCGTACGCGCCGGCCTTCATGGCGTGGATGGCGGTATCGACCGTGCCAAAGCCCGTCATCACGATGGTGAGCGCCTCGGGATTGCGCTTCGAAATCTCCGCGAGCAGCTCCAGGCCGCCGATTTTGGGCATCTTGAGGTCGCTGATGACCACGTCGTACTGAGCTCGCGACAGCAGGCTCGATGCGACCTCGCCATCCGGGGCGGTGTCCACGGAGAAGCCCTCCATCTTCAAGAAGTCGGAGAGCACCCGGCGAATGGCGGGCTCGTCGTCCACGACCAGCACCCGTGGAATGGGCGCCGCCAGGCCTGCGGGAACGGTCACCACGTCACTTACCCTAACACAAAGAAATTCTTAACCCTGGGACCAGGCAGGGTGGTTTGGTCACAAAGCGCTGTCCAAATGGCACGCCGGCGCACGGGCGACGGGCGCGAGAGTACCGAAAAGCGGCGCTTCTTCATCGAACACCTGGAGGGCTGTACAGCAGCAGCCCGGGCACGACACTGTGGACGAAAAATTCGCTGAATATGGGAGGGCAGCGGAGGCCAAAGCAAGTGCTTTGCGTGCGAGCGGCCTTCGGCGACGGGCCCCGACCAGCGGAGGCGTGCTGCCCATATGGCCAACGGCACGCCAGAAAAGCCTCTAAACCCCTGTATGCGCGAGACCGCCTTGTTGCACGATAAAATCGACAACGGCGTCCAAACCTTCACCCGTTTTCAAATTGGTGAAGACGAAGGGCCGCTCCTTGCGCATGCGCGCCGCGTCGCGCTGCATCACATCCAGCGACGCACCCACGTGCGGCGCCAGGTCGATCTTGTTGATGATCAACAGGTCTGAACGCGTGATGCCCGGTCCACCCTTGCGCGGGATCTTGTCGCCCGCAGCCACGTCGATGACGTACAGGGTCAGGTCGCTCAACTCCGGGCTGAACGTTGCAGCTAGATTGTCCCCGCCGCTTTCCACGAGCACCAGGTCGAGCCCGGTGAACCTCCGCTGCAACTCGGCAACGGCCTGTAAATTGGCTGAAGCATCTTCGCGGATGGCCGTGTGTGGGCAGCCCCCGGTCTCCACCCCCATGATCCGATCGGCGGTCAGCGCGTCGTTACGAACCAGGAACTCGGCGTCCTCCTTCGTGTAGATATCATTGGTCACCACGGCGAGGTTCAGCCGCTCGCGCAGGCGCCGGCACAGGGCCAGCACGAGCGCCGTCTTTCCGGAGCCCACCGGACCCCCGACGCCGACCCTGAGTGGTTGCTGATCGTTCTGAGCGTTCATTTCACTTCCATTTCCTGTCAGCGGGCTCATCAAATCCAGGAGCTACGAGCGAGCCAGAAGCAAGCGACGAGCGGGTCACGAGAAAGCCACGAGCGAGCTACGAACGAGCTACGAGCGAGCTACGAACGAGCTAGGAACGAAACAGCCTGGTGTATTGGGTCTCGTGCCAGGCCGCCGCCATGGCCAGCCCCGGCACCGCCGCGCCGATCTCGTCGTCCGTCGTGGCCAGCGCCAGCTGCAGCCAGTGCGGCACGTCGCCCAGCACCACGGATAGCACTCGCTGGGTCGCCATGTGTCCGAGCGGCACCAGGCGCGCCGCTGAGTTGGCCTGCTGCTCCGACCAGGCAAAGGCGTAACCCAGCAACGTCTGCTCGGCGGCGATCCCGAAGTGGGCCGCCCCGAGCGCGTAGGCCACCACGTAGCTCGGCGAGCTCCACTCGCGCAGGCGCCGAGCACCCGGCACGCTCAGGTTCTCCAGCACGGCGGCCAGTGCCCGGCCCAGGTCGCGCTCCTGCTCCCAGAGCTCCCGCGCTTCACGCTGGGCGAGCACGCGCTCGGCGAGCCGCTGCGCGTGCTCGTGATCCTGCGCTTGCCAGGCCCGATGCGCCCTCGAGAGCAGCGGTAGATCCAGCCGCGCCAGGCCGTGGCGCCCCAGCCCGAGCAGCCACTGGCTCAGAGCATCTTCGGTGCTCACCCAGCCGCGCTCGACGGCATGCTCGAGCCCCTGCGAGAACGCGAACGCGCCGATCGGGCACAGTGAGCTGGAGAGCTGCAGCAGGCGCAGCAGCTCCAGCCCGCTTGCTGCCGGCGCAGACGGTGCCGGCTGCAGCGGCTCAGTGCTCGTGCTGTCCATGGCGTGCGTGCGAGTGCGGCTCGTGGCCATGGTGCTCATGGTCATGGTGCTCATGATGGTCGCCGTGGTCATGGCCGCCATGGTCATGGTCGCCGTGGCCGTGCGAGTGGTGGCCGTGCGAGTGGTCGCCATGCGAGTGGTGGCCGTGGGCGGCGCCCGCTCCGTACGCGCCGTGCTCCGGCTCGAAGGGCGCCTTCAGCGCGCGCGGGCTGAGGCCCAGGCCCTCGAGCATGGCGTCCAGCACGTGATCCTGCAGGTAGCGCAGGCCGTGCTCGTCGAGCTGCAAGGCGACGTGGCGATTGCCCAGGTGATAGGCGGCGCGCAGCAGCGCGAGGGGCTGCTCGCTCTCCACCACGCTCAGGCTCTCGGCGGCAGCGCGCACCTCCAGCACCGAGCCATCGCTGGCGCGCAGCCGCGTGCCGTGCCGCAACACGTTCCCGCGCGGCAGCTGCAAGAGCACCTCGCGGCCGCCATCGGTGCGCGCCACCAGCCGGCTCCTCTGCCGCAGCTCGAAGGGCAGGGTCAGGCTATCTTCCGCCGGCACCCGGTCCGCGATGATCTCCGTTACGCGCAACATCGGTGGTGCCTCAGAACAAGAAGTACTTCTGCGCCAGCGGCAGGACTCTTGCTGGCTCGCAGGTGAGCAGCTGGCCATCCGCGCGGACCTCATACGTCTGCGGGTTCACCTCGATCCTGGGCAGCGCCGAGTTGTGGATCATGTGCTGCTTCTTCTTGGCCCGGATGTCGCGCACGGCGAGCGTCTGCTTCTTCAGCCCCAGGCGCTCGCGCAAGCCGGCGCTGCGCGCTACCTCCGAGATGAA
>JAICQL010000248.1 GCA_025937895.1 Polyangiaceae bacterium
CCGCCGCTGTTGTAGCGCAGATCGATCACCAGCCGCTGCACGCCTGCCGCCTGGAACTGCGCGAACGCCTGGCGCAGCTCGTCTTCACCCGGGCGGACGAAGGTGGTGAACATCAGGTAGCCCACCGGCCCCTGCGGGCTCGGCAAGATGCTGACCGACTTGACGCTGGTGATCTCGACGTCGCCTTGCTGCAGCTCCACGTCGTGAATGCTGCCGTCCAGCTCGCGGATGCGATGAACCACCAGCTCCTTGCCGAGCTCGACGTTCAATTCGATATTGCTCAGCTCGTCCAGGCTGCGTCCATTCACGCCGATGATGAGCGCTCCGCGATCGAGCCCTGCTCGGCCCGCTGCCGAGCCCTCGTGCACCCAGGAGATGCGCAGGCCGCCATCGGCGTCTTGCCCCAGGGTGTAGCCGAAGCCCTGGAAGCGCCCCCGATCGAAGAACTCGCTGCGCTCCTGCTGGCGCTGCATGCCAGACCAGTGATCGAGCTCCGTGTAGGTCATCATCCGCATCAGCTCCTCCGGCGACTCGGCCGCGTCGTAGCTGACGGGAGGCACCCGGTCGTACCAGAGGTAGAAGTTGCTCATGATGGTGCCCACGAAGCCCTTCTGACCATCGAGGCTGCAGTCAAACTCGAGCGGAGCCTCTTGCTCTGCGCCGCAGCCGGCGCTGCCGGTAGCCAGCGCGGCGAGCAGCGCCAGCACGGGTGTGGAGAGTGGGGCCTGGCGCGCGCGGAGCACGCGAGCACATGCAGAGTCGAAAAAGCGATGAAGTTGGGACACGCAGTGATTGCCTACGACAGGACGTCTCTGGCCTCGTTGAGCTTGGCCGTGAGATAGGTGGAGCCCCCGAGATCGGGATGTAGCCGCTTGACCAGGCGCTTGTACTCGCGCTGCACGTCTTCGCGCGTGGCGCGCTCGTCCAGCCCGAGCACCTCCAGCGCTTCACGCCTTGACATGCGCCCCGCGCCGCCAGAGGCATGGTTACCTGAGGTACGGCTGCCAGAGGTACGGCTGCCCGCTCCGGCGGCCTCACCGCCCTGAGCTCCCGCGCGCTGCCGCTGGACGTGCTGCAGCAGCGGCAGCAGCGGCACCAGGGCACGCACGACTCCGAGCAGCACGCCGCCTGCCACCGCCAGCCAGCTCAGCCCGAAGCGTACGAGCACGCCACACACCAGCAGCCCGGCGAGCAGCCACCAGCCCGAAATGCCAGCCCTTACAGCTTGCTTGCGCGGCGCGCCGGGACGGCCGCGCGGGAGCAGCAGCAACACGAGCCCGGCTAGCAGGACGACCACGACGATGGTCACCTCTTCATCGTGGCGCCTTGGCGCGCCCTCGCCAAGCCGGATCCGCTCACCTTGACCCCGCTTCCGGCCGCTTTTGGCGGCCGCTGTTGTCATTTCCGGGACGGCTCTGTACACCCGCGATGGATTCATGCCGGGCGAGCCATGGTCGAGGTAGCCGTGATCGGCGGAGGGCTCGTGGGAGCCAGCCTTGCTTACGCGCTGGTGCGCCAGGGCGCGCGGGTCGCCGTGATCGATCGACTGGACGTGGGGCAAGCCACTGCCGCGGGTGCGGGCATCCTGCCGCCGCTCGATCACTTCAGTGGCGTCCCTGCCTTGCTGCCACTGCTGCGCGCGGCTCGGCGCTACTACCCCGAGCTGATCGCGCACCTGGCAGAAGATGGCGAGACGGAGACGGGCTACGCCGTCGTCGGAGCGCTGCAGGTCGCCACCAGTGAGGCTGAAGCAGAGCAACTCGGCCCCCTACGCCGTGAGTGCGAGGAGCGCCGCGCTGCGGGCTTCCTGCACATCGGCGAGCTGTCGGAGCTCGATGGCAGAGGGGCGCGACGGTTTTTTCCGCTTCTGGGTGAGGCAGTGCGCGCCGCCCTGTACGCCTCGGGCGCGGCCCGGGTCGACGGGCGCCGACTGCTCTCCGCCCTGCGCCGCGCGTTCGAGCGTCGGGGCGGGCGCTGGGCTCAGGGCAGCGCAGAGGTGGTGCTCGAAGGAGGACGCGCGGTGGGCGTGCGAACGGATGCCAGCGTGTGGCCCGCCGACGTGGTGGTGGTGGCGGGCGGAGCTTGGTCGGGCGCGCTCGCTCGGCACCTGGGGCTGAACGTGCCCGTGCGGCCGCAGCGGGGCCAGCTCGTGCACCTGGAGCTGGCGGAGCACGACACCAGCAGCTGGCCCAGCGTGGTGGATTTCGGCACCCACTATTTGCTCGGCTTTGGCCCGCACCGGATTGTTGCCGGTGCAACACGCGAGGACGCGGCGGGCTACGGCGCGGTGAGCACGGCGGGCGGCGTTGCGGGCGTGCTCGGGCAAGCCATGTGGCTGGCGCCGGCTCTCGCTCGCGCGCAGCTGCTGGAGACCCGGGTCGGACTACGCCCGGTGTGCAGCGATGGCATGCCGCTGCTCGGGGCGACGGCGCAGGTGCCCAATCTGTTCTTCGGCACCGGGCACGCCGGATACGGGCTGGAGGTGGGGCCCTATTCCGGGGCCCTGCTGGCAGAGCTCATCCTCGCACGCACGCCTGGTATCGACGTCACGCCGTTTGCTCCGGCGCGCTTCGGCTCCGTCTAATCGGCGCGGAGCGCCCTGCTCGATCGACGCGGGCGTCCGCTCATCACGGCGCGGAGCGCTCCGCTCGATCGACGCGGGGCGTCCCCGCTCATCACGGCGCGGAGTGCCCGATATCGTCGGCGCGGAGCGCCCCATATCATCGCCCCCGAGCGTTCAGGCGCTCAGAGCGTGTCCAGCGTGATGCGGGCCAGGCGCTTGCCGCCCTCTGCCAGAAAGCCGTTCTCCACCACCAGCAGCTCGGTGTCGCTCACCGAGGTGAGGCCGTCCGGAGTGACCAGCAGCTTGCCAGGGGTGCCCCCCTCGCTCAGCGCCACCACGCGCAGATCGCTGGAGCTCGGCTGGTCCAGCCCTGGGTCGATGCTCAGCAGCTGACCGCGCGAGGAGTTGACGATGAACAGCTTGCCCGCCACCAGTGCGATGCCATTGACGCCAAACTCCCCGGCGGCAGGACCGCTGGGGCCCGCCAGCTCGGTGGCTTGCAGCCAGACGTTGGCGGGCGTGTTGCTCGGCAGCTCCCCCGGCGGGACGCGGAAGATGCGGCCGCCAAAGGACTCCGTGGCCCACAGCGTACCGTTGGGCGAGATGACGATGTCATTGCAGAAGGAGCCGACGGCGGAGGGGGGCAAGGCATGCGATGCCTTCACCTGGCGGTCGCCCGCGCCGATGCCCACGATGTCAGAGGCAGCGGGTGCGGCTGCGAGATCGTTGTTGCACACCCAGAGCAGGCCGTTGTCAGCGCTCACGGTCATGCCCAGCACGGCAGGTTTGGGCAGCGTGTCCGGCGTTACGAACGGCACGGCCTCCTCCGCGCCCGGTGCCACCGTGTAGATGGCTCCGTTGACGACGCTGCCCACGTACATGCGGCCGCCGAGCGAGACCGTGATGCCTTCCGGGAAGAAGTTATCGGGCAACGGAATCTGCCGGACCTCGGTCTGCCCGCTCTCCGGCAGCGGAACGCCAACGAGCCGGAAGGAAGCCGGCGGCGTCGGGCGCGGCAGATCCGCCGGGATGAACGGCTCGTAGTGGTCGAACTGCGACTCCACCACCCAGGCGATGTTGTCGCGCACGGCCACGGCGGTCGGAATGGCGAGGGTGCTCGTCACCGGGCTGAAGCTGCCGGAGTTGGCGAGCACCGCGGGGCCGCCATCGCCTTCATCCTCCCCGCCGCACGCCAGGGCAACGCCCGCCAGAACGGCGCCCGCCAGGAGCTTGCCCAGCAAGGAGACAGCCGAGGGAACCCGCCGCACGGCCATGGCCGGGCGAGACTCTGGAGAACATAGCGATGACATGTTTAACCTCAATGCAACGATAAGATGCCGCTGGTCGATGCTCGACCAACGCCGGGATCCTAGCCGTTTGCAGCGCGATCCGTAGGCGCTACAGCCCGGGCCAGCTTGCACCGTGCGCAATCCAGTCGGCGCATGTCAAGCCGAAGCCAGCCGCGGCGCGAGCGCGTGGGAAAGGGATTGTAACTTTCGCCTTCAGGAGTATGGGCAACACCAGATCGGTACGTTTGCCGGGGTTTTTTCCGCGCTGAGCAACGGCCGGCGGAGGCTCGCGGCCGTGCCCCAGGGAGCTGCCCAGCTCTCTCCGAAGGTCACCGCGCCCTGCACGCTGGAGTGGCTGGAGGCCGCCCTCCACATGCAGCGAATGAATCGCCGTGCTGCGATCCCCCCGTGCGATCTGCAGGCCGATCACGCAACTCGCGTCTCTTGACGCAACTGCCAAGCCAGCGCAGCATCTCGCACATGCGAGGCACGTGCCGCTGGACGAAGGGCCTGAGCGTGACCTGGATGGTCGCCAGCGGTGGTGCCCTCAGGCTCGGCTGTTCGAGAGCTGGGTTCTTCGGGGGTGGGCTGCTGACGGCTGTTCTGAGCGGTGCCCTGGGTTGTGGCGAAGCTCCCCCACCGCCCACGGGTGTTCAAGGCCTACAGAGGGTGGGCGCTGGCAGCATGGGTCAAACGGAAACCGATGCTTTGCCAGTTCGCCCCAGCTCGGATTCCACGATGACGCCGCCCTCCGAGGGACCGCCGGATGGTACCCCGGAGGCTCCGCCAGCTGCACCTCCGGCTGCTTCCACTCCACCGGAAGCGGAGGCACCGCCCGAGGATGAGCCCGGAAGTGGCCCTTCGGTCCCCAGCGCCGCGCAGGTCGTTTCCGCCTGTCGTGAAGCCCGTCCGGTGGGCTGTGACGCGGTGTACATTCGAGTTCAGAAGTCGGCGCCGGATCTGTGCGTGCAACTCGTGCTCGACAACTGCAACGAGAACAGCCGCGTGGGCCTGCGGGTGAGAACGCCCTTCTCCTGGAAGCTGTCGTCGGGTTCGGCGAGCGCGAACACGACGTGCACGCTGACCGAATATGACCCCGACAGTGAGCCAGCGCTGGAGGGCTCCGGCGACATCAGCTGGCTGGAAGAGGGCTCCTCCATCTCCGCCGTGCAGTTCGCTGTCCAGCTGCAGCTGTCTCCGGAGCCCGACTCTGCCGTCCCCGCGCTGGTAGCCGTGTCGACGGAAGAAGCGCTCGACAGCATCACCGAGTGCGAGTGACCCCGGCCTCGGCTGGCGTCCATCCCTCCAGCCCCCGCGGGAGTGCGCGAATGGGCCCGATTGTGGCGCCGCGCACCGCTCGAGCTCGGCTGCCGGGGATTCTGGGTACACTGTCGTTCAGCCGCTGCAGCGCTACTCCGGCCCGTGGCATAGTTGGCCGGAGGAACCAGGATGTACGACGCCCAGCCCGATCGCTATCAGCTCATGACGTATGCCCGCTGCGGCCGCAGCGGCCTCGATCTGCCGCGCGTATCGCTGGGGCTATGGCACAACTTCGGCGGCACATCTTCGCAGGAGAACGCCCGCGAGATGCTGCTGCGCTCCTTCGATCACGGCCTTACCCACTTCGATCTCGCCAATAACTATGGCCCGCCTGCCGGCTCTGCGGAGGAGAATTTCGGGCGCATCCTCGCGCGGGATCTGCGGCCATATCGCGATGAGCTGATCATCTCCACCAAGGCGGGCTACTGGATGTGGAATGGCCCGTACGGAGAGTTCGGCTCTCGCAAGTACCTGATCGCCAGCCTGGATCAGAGCCTGAAGCGCATGGGGCTCGACTACGTAGACATCTTCTACTCCCATCGCTTCGATCCGGAGACACCCCTGGAAGAGACGATGGGCGCGCTCGATCACATCGTGCGCCAGGGCAAGGCGCTGTACGTCGGCATCTCGTCTTACGGCCCGGAGAAGACGCGCGCGGCGGCTGCCATCCTGCGCCGCCTGGGCACCCCGTGCCTGATCCACCAGCCCTCCTATTCACTGCTCAATCGCTGGGTGGAGCAGGGCTTGCTGGACACGCTGCGCGAGGAGGGCATTGGCTGCATCGCGTTTTCACCGCTCGCGCAGGGCCTGCTCAGCAGCAAGTACCTGGGCGGCACGCCCAGCGGCTCGCGTGGCTCGCTGGGGGGCTCGTTCCGGCGCGAGTACCTGAGCGAGACGAATTTGACCAACGTGCGCGCGCTGAACGCCATCGCGCAGCGCCGCGGTCAGTCGCTGGCGCAGATGGCCATCGCCTGGGTGCTGCGCAATCCGGTGGTGACGTCGGCGCTGATCGGCGCCAGCAGCTGGGCGCAGATCGAGGAGTGCCTGGGCGGGCTGAAGCAGACCAGCTTCACCAGTGAAGAACTGGCCGAGATCGATCGCTACGCGCTGGAAGGCAACGTGAACCTCTGGGCGCGCTCCAGCGCGGCGGGCTGAGCCGCTGAGAGCCGCTGAAAGGAGCCGAGATGTCCGAAGAGCAGCGCCGAGCAGACTTCTATCAGGCCCTGCGTGCGCGCATCACGGACTGGCTGGAGACCAAGGGCAAGGGCTTCAAGCACGCACAGCTCCTGCTGCTCGCGCCGGACCTCTTTCACTTGCTGTCGCGGCTGGTGCTGGATCCGCGCATCCCTGCAGCGGAGAAGGCGGGGCTGGGGGCGGCCATCGCCTACTTTCTCTCACCGATCGATCTGCTTCCAGAAGCGCTTCTGGGGCCAGCAGGCTATATCGATGATGTCGCGCTGGCGGCGTACGTACTGAGCCGCTTAATCAACGCAGGTCACGGTGAGGTCGCGAGGGAGCTCTGGGCGGGTGATGGCGATCTGCTCGCCTCTGTGCAGCGCATTTTGGAGGTGGCCGACCAGGCGATCGGCTCTGGTGCGTGGGAGCGCCTGAAAAAGAGCTGGCGCGGCTTCGGGTAAGAATTTGCCAGGAGCTTGCCGGGTCGCGTCGAGCTGTTGCTAAGATCTCGTGCTGACATGCTCGAAGCTGGCTTGCTCCGTTCGCTCGCTCACCGTCACCGGTTCGAGCCCATGTGGCTCGCTGCTCTGCTGCTGGCGTTGACGGCTTGTGCACGGGAGGCTCTGCCACCCACCAGCCCCAATAGCCCGGCACCCTACTCTGGCCCGCAGTGGCGCGAGCCACAGCGGCCCGCGCGCATCGCGCCGCCTGTCACCCCCTATCGCTGGCCCGACGATCAGCAGCTGTGGCCGCGCATTCGCCCACCAGAATGGGCGGGGCCCAAGGCCATTCGCTTCGTCGAGACCGTGCAGCGCGCGGCCACATACTACCAGCTACCGCCGGAGCTGCTGTGGGCGGTGATCAAGGTGGAGAGCGACTTTCGCGACAAGGTGGTCTCGCCGGCGGGCGCCATTGGCCTGATGCAGCTCATGCCCTCGACGGCTCGCTCCATCGGTCTGCGTGACGCGAGGGATCCTGCGCAGAACATCCTGGGCGGTGCCTACTACCTGCGGCACCTGGCCAATCGCTTCGAGGGGGATCTGTACTTCACGCTGGCCGCGTACAACGCGGGCCCGGGCGCCGTGCGGCGTTACGGTGGTATTCCCCCCTACCCCGAGACGCAGAACTACGTGCGCAAGGTGATGAGCTACTACTGGCGGAGCTTGCCCGCAGAGCGGCTGGAGTGAGCCACGCTCCGGGCAAGACGCAGCAGACCCATGGCGCCTCGCCTCGAGACGAAGCCCCGCTCGCCTGACCCTGCGCCACGTTGAAGACGTGCTGCAGCGAGCGCCCAGAGCCCGATGTTGTAGCCGACGTGCACGCCCGCACACTATGTTTCCTTGCAGCGTCAGGAGGTTTGGTGCGTTTCAGTCAGATGGTGCTCCGTAACGTCGGCCGTTCTCCTGTGCGCGCCTGCATGACCGTGCTGACCGTGGCAGTGATGCTGGCCGCGTTCATCTTCCCGCGCAGCCTGGTGGAGGCGCAGGCGGAGCAGGTGCGCCAGACGCCCAACAACCGCGTCGTCGTGCGCTCCAAGGAGGGCTGGGGCGGATGGATCCCGTACGGTTTTGCTGATCGAGTGCGAGAGCATCCTGGTGTGCGCTACGCCAGTGCGAGCCTCTGGGCGGGGCTGCGCCTGCCGGGCAGAGACACCGTCTTCTTTCAGTCCTTCGGCACCGAGGTGGAGCCCTTTCTGCTCATGCACTCGGAGGTGGTGGCGCCGCCCGAGCAGCGGCAGGCCTTTCTGACCAACGAGCGCGGCGCGTTCGTCAGTCAGCAGCTGGCCACCGAGCTTGGCTGGAAGCTGGGCGACCGGGTGGTGTTCGACAGCCGGAACTTCCCGGGGCAGTGGGAGGTCGAGATCTCCGGCATCTTCCGCTCGAGCCGAGAGGGCTTTGCTGAGCGGATGGTGTGGGTGCACTATGACTTCCTCAACCGCGGTCTGCCCGCGGACACGCAGGATCGGGTGGGCCTCATCTCGGCCGAGATTTTCGAGCCCAATCAGGGCGGGCGCATCGCGCGCGAGCTGGATGCGCGCTTCGAGGCCTCTCCGCAGCAGACCCTGAGCATGGAGGATCAGGTGATGGCGCAGGCCAACATCGGCGCGTTCAGCGCGATCCTCACTGCGCTCGACATCGTCAGCTACCTGATCTTGGCCGTGGTGATGTCGATCGTCGGCAACACCTTGGCCATGAACGTGCGCGAGCGCACGCACGAATACGGGGTGATGCGGGCCATCGGCTTCGACCGCCGTCAGATCGGGCTGCTGGTCCTGGGCGAGGCGGCGTTGCTGGGCCTGCTGGGGGCAGTCGTCGGCGTCGGGCTCTCCTATCCTCTGTTCGAGAACGTGGTCAGTCGCGTGCTGCGGGACCTGTTCCAGTTTCCGCCCATCGTCGTTCCGCCGCGCGTTGCCTGGCTCGCCTTCAGCCTGGGTATCGGCCTCTCGGCGCTGGCGGCTGCCATGCCCGTCTGGCGCGCAACTCAGCTGCGGGTGACGGAAGCCTTGCGCCGCATCGGCTGAGGGTCACCAGAGGAGCGTCCGGAAAGCATGTTTGCCCTTTTCACATATAGTCTGCGCAGCCTCTGGGTCCGCCGCACCACGACCTTGTCCACGCTGCTGGGCATCGCCCTGGTGGCCTTTGTGCTGGCCGCCTCCAGCATGCTCTCCGCCGGCATTCGCCGCACCATGGCCAGCTCGGGTGACCCGGATCAAGCGATCGTGCTGGAGCATGATGCCTGGGCGGAGGCCAACTCACGCATGGATCGCGCTGCCGTGGCGCAAGTGGCGGCCGCGCCTGGCGTGAAGCGCGACGCCAGCGGTCAGGTCATGCTGACCGAGGAATCAGTGGCGCACCTGATGCTGCCGAGGCTGAACGAGCAGAACGGCTACTCCACCCTGCAGGTGCGTGGCGTGAGCGCCAACGTCTTCGAGCTGCGGCCGGAAGCGCGCATCATCGCCGGGCGCCCGATCCAGCCGGGCACCGAGGAGGCGCTGGTGGGCAAGGCAGTGGCCGGGCGCTTTCCGGGTCTGCGCATCGGTGAGAAGATCGATTTCTCGGCCTCCACGAAGCCCACCGTGGTCGGCATCTTCGAGACGAATGGCTCCGCGTATGAGTCGGAGATCTGGGCGGACTTCGAGGCCACGCGACGTGCGTTCAATTTCCAGGCGGATGTCTCCTCCGTCACGGCACAGCTCGAGTCTCCCTCGCTGATCGACACGTTCAGCACGCCGCTGACGGCGGACAAGGAGCGCGGCCTCAGCGTCGCGAGCGAGAGCAGCTACTATCGCAAGGTGTCTCAGGGGCTGCCCGAGGTGATCCAGGTGCTGGGTGTGGTGGAGACGCTAATTTTCTCGATCGGAGCCGTGCTGGGCGCCGTGATCACGATGCATGCGTCGGTCGCACAGCGTGGCCGCGAGATCGGGGTGCTGCGCGCGCTCGGCTTTGGGCGCCTGCCCATCTTGCTGGCGTTCCTGGCGGAGTCCACCGCGCTGGGGCTGAGCGGCGCCCTGCTCGGCGTGGCCGCCTCGCTGGGCACCTCGTTCCTGGATTTTCGCTGTATGAACTTCGCCACCGGGCAAGAGGTGGCCTTCCGTTTCGTGCCGACCTTTGGCTCGCTTGCGCTGGCCGTCGTCACGGGTGGCCTGGTTGGGGGCCTGGGCGGCTTGATTCCGGCGGTCCGAGCTTCCGGCACCAGTCCGGCTCGGGCGCTGCGAGCTTGATCCGCGCGCCGTGCCTGGTGGGGTACCCGGTGGGCGGATGTGCGTGCCGAAGCGGCGCTTCAGCCCAGCAGCGGGGTGAGCGCGGCCTGGAAGTCTTCCGGCGTGAAAGGTTTGACGATCAGAAACTTCGCTCCGGAGCTCGCAGCTCGGTCGCGCATCTCCGTCGTACGCTCGGTCGTCACGAAGCCGAAGTTGACGTGGATGCCTGAAGCGCGCAGCGTATCGAGCAGCTCGATGCCCGTCATTTCGGGCATGTTCCAGTCAGATAGCACCAGATCCGGAGCCTCACCGCGGATCGCCTCCAGCGCTTCCCTGCCGTTGCTGGCCTCGCTCACGTCGTGACCGCCAAACCCAGCCTGCCGAAGTGTGCGCCGGACGATCATGCGCATGGCCTTGCTGTCGTCTACAATCAGGATCTTCATCCCCGCCCCTGTTCTAGCCCGCTGGCATTACGGCTGGCGGCCGCTGGTCAATAGAGGTCGGCGAGGCAGGGTCGCGGTGAAACACGACGCTGGCGAGCGGCCGTCGAGCGGGATGAAGGTCAGGCCGGGGTTGACCCGTATTGCAGTGCAGGTGTCGGTACGATCGCGAAGCGGTGGAGTTCCGCGCAGGCTGCTCTACGCCCGTGGCGAGTGGGTGCTGGAGGTCGTCCGCCACGTGAACATCGGTTCGGAGCTGGTTCGACCCACCACCGAGCGGATCTGCGGGCGGCGCTCGGTGATCGCGTACTTCAAGCACGACGCCGACTCCGGGCGTCTGGCGAGCAAGGCGCTCGAGCTGCTCCAGAGCGAAGGCACGGGGCCGCGCATCTACAGCGCGCTCGGTGACGAGTGGGTACCCAGCTCGGCGCCGCCCCCGCGCGAGTCCGCGGGGTACAGCGACTTTCCGCCGCCGCCTGGGCTGCAGCACCAGCTCGCCCAGCTGGAGGCCCAGCTCCTGGGGCTCGCGGCGGTGCAGCAGGGGCTCGTTGCGCGGCTGGAGCGCCTGGAAGAGCGCCTGGCGCTCGGCGGTCCTGTCGGGCGTGCCGCGGCAGAGCGAGCGCGGCGCGTGGAGCAGCCCAAGCCCCCGCGCGAAGAGGCAGCGCCCGCCGCGCGCGTTGCGCCGCCGCAGGCGCCCGTGGCGGAGCCATGGCCACCCGCTGCGCCCTCCGCGCAGGAGCCCAGGGTGTCATCGGCGCCGCCTGCGCTGGCGGAGCCCGCCGTCGAGGAGGTGGAGGAGGCACCGCCCGAGGGGCTGCGCATTCCGCCTGCGGGCGAGCTGGCAAATTGTATCGCCATGCTCATTGGCAACAACGTGTCGGCGGAAGAGAGCGGTCCCTTCACCATCAACAGGATGACGCGGGACTGTTACGCGGCCTCGCTGCTGGATGACGCGGGCGAGCACGTGGGCCTGATCCTGATGGACATCAAGGCCACCATCTACCTGGGCGGCACCTTGATGATGCTGCAGCAGACGCAGCTGGATCAGCAGGTCAAGATCGGTGCGCCGGAGGAGGACTCCATCGCTGCGTCGGCCGAGGTGTGCAACGCGCTCGCCGGGCCCCTCAACGCCTGTCCGCCGCACCGGCCCGTGCGCGTGGGCACGTTCGAGACGTTCGAGTTCAGGAGCTGCACCTGGGCTGCCGAGCCTGCGCAGC
>JAICQL010000091.1 GCA_025937895.1 Polyangiaceae bacterium
CCCATGTTCTCAAACTTGTTCTCGAGCTCGATCTCCTTCGCCACCGTCACGCCGTCCTTGGTGATGGTGGGGGAACCGAAGCTCTTCTCGATCACGACGTTGCGACCCTTCGGGCCGAGCGTCACGCGTACTGCGTTGGCGAGCGCATTGACCCCGTTGAGGATCAAGTTGCGCGCGGTCTCCTGGTAGGCAATTTCCTTGGCAGCCATTGGTCTCTCCTTACTTCCGCTTACTTGTCGAGCACGCCGAGGATATCGTCCTCACGCAAAATCAGGTGTTCCACGCCATCGAGCTTGACCTCGGTGCCGGCGTACTTGCCGAAGAGCACGCGATCACCCTTCTTGACCTCGAGCTTGCGCACCGAGCCGTCGTCCTGGACCTTACCGTTGCCCACCGCGATCACCTCGCCCTCGATCGGCTTCTCCTTGGCCGTGTCGGGGATGATGATGCCGCCCTTGGTCTTTTCTTCTTCCTGCACGCGCTTGACGATCACGCGGTCCTGCAGAGGTCGAATGTTCATGGCTGATTTGTCTCCGTGTTGTGCTGAGCCGAGCTGTATTGCCGATGGCTTGCTCTCATACCTGGCAGCGAAAGCCAACGGGCGAGAGCCGGCCCACCTCAGAAACTGAACGAGTTTACAGACCCGACGTCGTAGGGGTACGGCTCCGGAGCCGCAGGTAGCTCTCTCCAGCCCTCGGCAGCGCGTCGACTGAGCAACGCTGCGCATTGGGCCGGCAGAGTACCTGGCACCTCCAGGACCGGACCTCCAAGTCGTTCGGCGCCAGAACCCGCCAAAAGCGGGCTCTAACGAAAGATTGCGCGGAACTTAGCCACGCCCCCCGGGGTGTCAAGGTTCGCCCAAACTTTTTCTGGGGCTCCGATCGCGTGCACGCGACGGGGCATAAAGACCCTTGAAAATCGCCCCAATGCCGCGGCCTTGGCTACCGGATGCGCACCTCGGCGCTGCTTCTCGGCGGCTCTCCCGGGCAGCCGCCGAGCGGCTTGAAGCCATGCTGCTCTTTCACTGCCGGCTCGCGCCGCCGACCACACGCGGCTCCTTCAGGCGCTGCTCTCCAGGCCCTTGGCGACCTGCACTCTGCTGAGTGCGCGGCCGTCCAGGCGATCTCCCGGTTTCTTACCCTGACGCAGCTCGTCTGCCGGACAGCGGCCGGCCTCCACCAGCCGCTCCAGCGGGCGCAAGTACACCGTCTCGTCCTCCCCTTCCTCGTTCAGGCGCGCCCGCCGTGCCAAACCGGCACGGGCAATCTCGACCACGCTCTCCGCGACGGCGCGGATCGGCTTGTTGCCGAGCTGACCGCTGAGGCCGAGACGCGGCACTTCGTTGCGGCTGGCCAGCGCCGCCGACAGTGAGACGCCGCGCGCGAGCTCCTCCGCAGCGGAGAGCGCAGCCTCATCATACAGGATGCCGGTGAGCAGCGCGGGCACCGCCAGGGTCAGATCCTCGGGCAGCGCATCACACGAGCGCACCTCCAGCGTGCTCTTCAGGCGTGCATCGGGGAAGAGCGTGGCCAGGTGCCGGAACCAGTCCGCGTGCGTGGCCCGCTGCCCTTCAAAGCCGTTGCGCAAGAAGTCTCGAAAGCTCTGGCCCGTGTTGAGGATCAGGCGTGGGCCGCGCTTGATGAAGAACATGCCCGCATCGAGCGCCCACTCCACGTAGTCACGGTAACGCAGGCGCTTCTGCGTCCAGAGCGCGGGCATGAGCCCGGAGCGCTGCGGATCCATGTTGAGCCACACGTCGAGGCGCTCGCTGCGCAGCTCCGAGACCTTGCCCTCCCTGAAGGGCGAGTTGGCGAACATGGCCTGAAACACCGGCGCGAGCCCCAGCGCCACGCGCAGCTTGCGCATGGCATCCTCCTCATCGGAGTAGTCGAAATTGGCCTGCACGGTGGCCGTACGCTGCATCATGTCGCGACCGCGCCTGCCACGGCTGGGCAGGTACTGCTGCATGATCGCGTAGCGCTCCTTCGGAACCCAGGGCAGCTCCTCGAAGCCCGCCGTGGGATGAAAGCCCACGCTCAGCCAGCACAGCCCCAGCTCTCGCGAGATCGCGCCCAGCTCCTGAAAGTGATCGACGAACTCGTCGCGAATCGCGTGCACGTCCGCCAGCGGCGCGCCCGACAGCTCCAGCTGCCCGCCCGGCTCCAGGGTGATCGAGGCCGCACCGCGCTCCAGCGCGATCACGGGTGAGCCGTGTGCTTCACTCACCGCCGTCCAGCCGTAGTAGCGCTGGAAGCGCTCGAAGATGCTCAGGATCGAGTTCTGTCCCGAATACTGCACGGGACGCAGGCTCACCGCGTCCAGACCGAATTTCTCTGCCTCGGCTCCGATGCGAAAGCGATCACTGGGTTTTTCCGCTCGCCGGAAGACCTGCTCGAGGTCCTCGACGCTGCGCACGGGCGCATCATTGGCCGATGGAGGGGTGGATTGCATAAAGATTCCGACGCGAGGCAGCCGCCATGCCGGGTGCCTCCAGTCTCGAGCGTGTAGAACACTCGGCGCGAGTAAGCCAGCGGGCGCCCCGCAGACCGGGCGACGGGACAGCGCTACTCCTGGGGGCGTACCCTATCGTTTCGCGTACCGCGTCAGCGATCGCCAGCAGCTCGCGCTGCCCGCATCCGCTCCTGCAGCTAACGCCTTACCGCCTCGCGGCGAACGTTGAGCGAGAGCAGCTCACCGTCGCGCTCAATCTCGATGATCACATCGCTGGCCTCGCTGCCGCCCAGATTGCGCCGCGCCTCTGCCATGCCCTGCACCGCCCAGCCATCGACGGAGAACACGATGTCTCCCTCGCGCAGGCCCGCGCGCTCCGCTTCACTGCCAGCGGCAACGTTCACGATTACGACCTCGACCCCGTGCGGGCCTTGCTGCTCGCCGAGGGTGATGGCCACGCTCGCCAGCGCATCTCCGCTCGAGCCGGCGCCGCCGCCGAGCAGCTCGATTTCAACGGCCTCCGTCGTCTCTCCCGCGCGCACCTCGACGGCGCTGACGCTGCCGCGACCCAGGCTGGCTGAATACGCCGAGACGTTCACTCGCCCCACCGGCACGTCTTCGAGCCGGTAGCTGCCGTCGGCAGCGCTCTGCACAAACCCGCCCGGGTCCGCGCCGGCGGGCAAGAACGCAGGCACCACCCCCACCCCCACCCGTGCTCCGCGCACCGGCTCGCCCTGGGCATCCACCACCCGACCGCTGATCGCGCCGGCCTCCGTCAGGTCGATGGCGGGCAACTCGAACGCGCGTTGCGCATGGCCCGTGGCGGGTACCGTCAGCTCCAGGTGTGCCGGCGCGAAGCCGCGATGGCTGACTCGCAAGCGAGCGGGGCCGGGGAAGGCATCTGCAAATTGAAACTCCCCGCGCGCATCCGAGCGCACGGTACGGCGCTCTCCGCCTTGCATCCAGCTCACGGTGGCGCCGGACAGGCCCTGACGGCCGCGCACCTGGGTTACCCTCCCCATCACCGTCAGCGCGGGCTGCAAGCTGAGCTCCACGCGCGCAGGCGCCGCTGGCAGCTGCGACTGGAAGGTGCCGAAGCCGCTGGCCTGCACGCGCAGCGAGAGAGCGAGGCCCACCACGTCGGGCACGCGCACGGTACCCGCACCGTCCGTCACCAGGCTGCGCCGTAGCGGAGCGCCGGGCTCGAGCGAGAGCACGGACACGATCGCACCGCTGAGCGGCTGCTGAGCATCATCCTGCACCAGCACCTCCAGCGCGCCGCGCTCCGGGGGCAAGCTGAGCTCCAGCTGGCGCGTCTCACCCGCTTGCAGCTGCAACGAGCGGCGGTACACGAAGCGCTGGCGATCGCTCGGTCGAGCCACGAACAGCTCCACGTCCGTCGCCACGGCGCGAAACTCGAAGGAGCCATCGTCGCGCGACAGGGTCGTGAGCTGCTGGACGGAGTGGCGCGCGTGCACGTCGATGCGCGCGCGCGCCAGCGGGCGCCCGCCCTCCTCCAGCACGGTGCCCAGCAGCCGAGCGCCAGGGCGCAGCACCAGCTCCAGCCGCACCTCGGCTGCCGGCGCCAGCGAGAGCTCCGCGCTGGCGGTGTCCACGAAATCGGGGTGGCGCGCCAGGACCCGGAGCTTGCCTGGCGGCAGCTCTTCCAGCCGAAAGTTGCCCGCCGAGTCGCTCACCCAGGGCGCGCGCGCGGCGCCGGGAGAGAGCGCGGCGCCAGGCGCCGCCCCTGGCTTCGGCAACGGCCCGGGCAACACCCCCAGCTCACCCAGCGGGATCAAGGGAGCAGACGCTGCCGAGCGCTTGCCCAGCAGCTCGCTGCCGGCCACGCGCGCGATCGGCTGCCCCCGCAGATCGCTGCCCAGGATCTCCAGGCTGGCTCCGGCGACGGGCTGCCCAGCAACGTCCAGCACGCGCCCACTGATGCTGCCGCCGCGGGTCAACGCCAGCTCGACGCTCACTGCCTGGCTGGCGACGGGCACCGCACTCTCCGGCATGTAGCCGCGCGCGCGCGCGCTGACCGTGGCGCCTCCGGGCGGCAGCGGCCCGAGCCTGACCCGCCCTTGCGGATCGCTGCGCCCGCGCAGCGGAAATGGGCCAAGCCCGTCTTCCACCAGCACCACCTCGGCGTCCGCCACTGGCGCACCATCGCCGCCGTCCCTCACCAGCACCTCCACCGAGCGCCCTGGCGCGAGCTGCAAGGTGAGCGAGCGCCGCTCGCCGCGCTCCAGGGTCACGTTGGTGGTGGCGACGCCGCTCGCCTGCTCCGCGCGCAGATCGTAGGTGCCGCGCGAGAGCCCGTCCCAGACGACGGTGCCGTCGCGAGCGCTGCGCTGCTCGCGCGGCGGCCACACGTCGAGCCCGGCGAGCCAGACGCGCGCGTCGCTCACGGGTTGCCCTGCGGCGTCCACCACGCTGACCAGTACGCTCGCCGGCGTGCTCAGCTGCACGCGGACCTCGCGCGAGCTGGGCTGAACGGTGCTCGGCGCGTGTCCCACCGCGCTGACCACGACGCTCTCCACATGCTCGCCGACGGCGTCAAAGCGCGCCTCGCCCTGCACCGAGCTGAGCGCGCTCTGGGGTAGCGCCTCGTCGCCGTGGACGAGCACCTGCGCCCCCGCGAGCGGCTGGCCATCGCCACCTCTCACCTGCACCAGCAGCGGCACGGCAGGCGCCAGCGTGATCGTCTGCCACTGCTCGGGCTGCCCGAGCTCGAGCAAGCCGGACCAGCGGGCGCGCCCCTCTGCCTCCACCAGCAGCCAGTAGCTGTCGCGCTCCAGCGACAGCTCCACCTCGCCCAGCTCGTCGCTGCGCAACTCCGCCACCGGCGCGGGGCTGCCTTCCACGTTGCGCAGCAGCCGTACGCTGGCCCCCGGTAGCGGCTGCGCAGGAGTCGGGGGCGCAGCCACAGCCGCGTCCCCTTCAACACATGGCACACCAGCAGCACCGCACACCGCCGCCACCAGCACGCGCACGTGCAGCGAGCTCAGCGCAGGCTCGCCTCCTGCCGTGTCCTCGGGCCGCGGCGCGCACCCACGCCACATCAGGAACAGCAGGCAGCCAGCAGCCACCACGAGCAGCGGCCAGCGGCGCCAGAGCCATCGCGTGTTCACCAGCCCCACTCTATCCGGTCTGCTAGGCTCAGACGATGCGAGCGGCAGTGGAGCGGGTGGCGCGCGCTGCCTGCGTGGCGGGCTGCTTGTTCAGCTGTGGCGCTCCAGAGCGCCCGAAACCGGCCGACGACCTGCAGGTCGAGCAACCGCCTGGCGAGGAGCCGTCCCTGATCGACCCTGCGCCGGTCAGTCCCGATCTGCAGAGCCCCTGCGGAGCCTCCACCGTCAAGCTGCAGCACCTGCGACCCAACCTGTACTTCGCGATCGACGCCTCCGGCAGCATGAGTGAAGGCATCCCGCGCAGCGAGGAGGTCACCAGCGCCGGCACCGGCTGGGCCTCGTACGATCGCTACGCGGCGATGTCGCTGGCCATCGAGGGGCTCTTGCAGCGCGTGGGTCACCGGGTGAGCTACGGTGCAACGCTCTTCCCGACCGGAGACCGCGTGTGTGACGCCGGGCAAGAAATCCTCGAGCTGTCGCCGGGGGACGCAGTCAGCTTCGCGGTCAGCGGCCAGATGGGGCCCGTGCTGCAGGAGCTGATGTTCTCGATCAATCGCCGCACGCCGCGCGGCGGCACCCCGGTGGCAGCCACCGTCCGGGGCTTGCTGCCCAGGCTGCGCGACCGCGGGGCGGAGACCTACCTGTTCCTGGTCACCGATGGCGGGCCGAACTGTAACGCCACTGCCGACTGCGGGCCCGAGAGTTGCATCCCCAACCTGGAGCAGGCGCCGATCGGGGACGGGCTGCGCTGCGATGCTTCGCGCAACTGTTGCGCCCCGGAGCTGTTCGGCGCGGAGAACTGCCTGGACGCAGGCGGCAGCCTGGCTGCCGTCAACGCGCTGGCACGCGCTGGCGTTCGCACCTTCGTGATCGGCATTCCGGGCAGCGAGGCGTTCGCGGACGTGCTGGATCAGCTGGCGGTCGCTGGCGGCCTGGCGCGCGCAGAGAGCCCGAGATACTACCGCGCCAGCGATGCCGATCAGCTGATCGAGACCGTCAGCCAGCTGGGGCTCGGCGTTGCGCTCAGCTGCAACATCGAGCTGGCGGAGCCGCCGCCGGACCCGGCGCTCGTCAATGTCTTCTTTGATGGTCAGCTGGTGCCTGCCGATCCTGTCGATGGTTGGACCTTTAGTGATGCAAAGACCGTGCAACTGCTGGGCAGTGCTTGCGGCCTGCTAAAGACGGGCGAGGTCCTGCAGGCAGACATCGTGGCAGGTTGTCCCGTGGTCATTCGTTGAGCATCGACGCACTGCGCCTTTCGTAAAAGCGCGGTGCATGGCGCGCAACACGCGCGCAACGAGAGCCCTGCTCGAACTGGGCTCGCCGCTGCCCGGCGGAGCGAGCGCCGTTTCACTGCCAGCATCCGCTGCGCTCGAGCCGCTGTAGTTCTCGCGGCTCACATGTTAGGGAGGGGGCAACGTTGCGCCTGGGGGTCTCGTGGTTCACGGCGACGTGACTCATCACCTTCAACGCAGCCGATGACCGGGGGGTCATGCCCCTCGTCCGCAGCCCGCATGAGGATGTCATGAACATAGCCAGCGATAGTCTCGATGGATCCCGAATGCAAAGTGAGCCGCCGCTTCCGGGCCAGAGCGCGAAGCTAGCGCCAGAGGCAACGTTGCGCCGAGTCATCACGGCAGCGTCCGTGGGCACGCTGTTCGAGTGGTACGACTTCTATCTGTACGGCAGCCTGGCCGTGTTTTTCGGCAGGAAGTTCTTTCCCTCAGGCAACGAGACGGCTCAGTTGCTCGCCAGCCTGGCCACCTTTGGCGCCGGCTTCGGTGTGCGCCCGCTCGGTGCGCTGGTCTTTGGCTATCTGGGCGACTTGATCGGCCGCAAGTACACCTTCCTCGTCACCATGGCCACCATGGGCCTGGCCACCGCGCTCGTGGGCCTCTTGCCGACGTATGAGTCCTGGGGCCTCGTCGCGACCGGGCTGCTGGTGCTGCTGCGCTTGCTGCAGGGGCTGGCGCTGGGTGGTGAATACGGGGGCGCTGCCACGTATGTGGCCGAGCACGTGCCGGACAAGCGCCGCGGCTTCTACACCAGCTTCATTCAGACCACTGCCACAGCTGGCTTCTTCCTGAGCATGATCGTGATCGGCAGCTGCCGCACCCTGTTCGGGGAAGAGGCCTTCAGCGACTTCGGCTGGCGCATCCCGTTCCTGCTCTCCTTCGTGCTGCTGGGAGTGTCGCTCTACATCCGCGTGCGCATGCGCGAGTCGCCCCTTTTTTCCAAGCTGAAGGCAGAGGGCAAGACCTCCAAGAACCCGCTCGCCGAGTCGTTCAAGAACCCGATCAACCGCCGCTACGTCATCCTCGCGCTGTTCGGTGCCACGGCGGGGCAAGGCGTGGTCTGGTACACCGGGCAGTTCTACGCGCTCACCTTCCTGCAGGCGACGTTGAAGCTGCCGTGGGCCAAGGCCTACTGGGTCATGTCCATCGCCCTGTTCTTGACCACGCCGCTGTTTCTGTTCTTCGGGCACATCTCCGACCGCATCGGCCGCAAGAAGATCATGCTCGCGGGCTGTGCGCTCGGTGCTCTGACCTACGTGCCGATCTACATGGCGATGAAGCACTTCGGCAACCCGGCCGGTCTGCCCACTGCCGATCCGGCGCAGATCAACATGCCAATGCTGGTACTGCTGGTCGCCATCCAGATGGTCTACGTTTGCATGGTTTACGGGCCCATTGCCGCGTTCCTGGTAGAGTTGTTCCCTACCCAGATCCGGTACACCTCGATGTCTTTGCCCTACCACCTGGGCAATGGCTGGTTTGGTGGATTTTTGCCGCTGATCGCGACCTGGGGCACCACCTCGGTCTGGGCCAAGGAGGCCTTCGGCAGCGGTGCCATCTACGCTGGCCTGATTTATCCCATCCTCGTTTGTGTGTTGACCTTGATCGTTGGTGGCTTTTTCATTCGAGAGACCAAAGATCATCACATTGACGCGCTCGTTCACGCAAAGTGAGGGGTGCGCCGGCCACGGCACTGGTCGCCGTGGCTCGTGAAGGAGCAAGCCATGTCCGCTGATGCCAGAACGCGCTCGAGTTCCGCTGCCGTCTTTCCCCCACGGCCCCGCGAGTCTGAGCGCGTTCCGGCGTCGGCGCGGCGAGAGCAGGTGGTGGTGCCTGCCGAGGCCCCCACCACCACGCCCGTGGAGTTGGGCTACCCGATCATCGAGCCGCCGGCCACCGAGGCCGGCGGCGTGAAGGCGGTGGTCTCCTCCACGCGCTACCTGCTGCGCGAGAGCGGCCTGCGCCGCGGGCTCAAGGTGCTCGCCAAGGTCAATCAGCACGACGGCTTCGATTGCCCGAGCTGCGCCTGGCCCGATCCCGAGAAGCCGTCCACGGCGGAGTTCTGCGAGAACGGCGCGCGAGCCGTGGCCGACGAGGCGACGACCAAGCGGGTGGGGCCCGACTTCTTCGCGCGCCACTCCATCAGCGAGCTGCTGCAGCAGTCCGATACCTGGCTCAACGCGCAGGGGCGGCTCACGCACCCGGTCCTGCGTGAAGCTGGTGCAGACCACTATCGCGAGCTCTCCTGGGACGAGGCCTTTGCTCTGCTGGCGGCAGAGCTGAATGCGCTGGCCAGCCCCGATGAAGCTGCGTTCTACACTTCGGGCCGCACCAGCAACGAGGCCGCGTTCCTGTTCCAGCTGTTCGTGCGCGAGCTCGGCACGAACAACATGCCGGACTGCTCGAACCTGTGCCACGAGTCCAGCGGCCGCGGGATGAACGAGGTCATCGGCATCGGCAAGGGCACGGTGCGCCTGCAAGACTTCGAACACGCCGACGTGATCTTTCTATTCGGTCAGAACCCGGGCACCAATCACCCGCGCATGCTGACGACCTTGCGCGAGGCGAAGCTGCGCGGCGCCAAGATCATCGGAGTCAATCCGCTGCGCGAAGCGGGGATCCTGCGCTTCGCGCACCCGCAGAAGCCAGGTGATCTGCTCGGTGGCGTGGAGCTGGCGGATCTGTACCTGCAAGTGAAGGTCGGCGGAGACATCCCGCTGCTGAAGGCGATGATGAAGCTCATCCTGGAGGCAGACGCGGTCGATCGCGAGTTCATCGCCAGGCACACGGTCGGGTTCGACGAGCTGCGCGCGAGCCTCGAGGCATGGTCGCTGGACGAGCTGGTGCGCGAGAGCGGCGTGCCGGAGGCGCAGGTGCGCGCGGCGGCGCAGCTCGCCATCGAGTCAAAGGCGACGATTTGCTGCTGGGCCATGGGCTTGACCCAGCACAAGCATGGCGTCGCCAACGTGCAGGAGGTGGTCAACTTCCTGCTGTTGCGCGGGATGCTGGGCAAGCCGGGCGCCGGTGCATGCCCGGTGCGCGGCCACTCCAACGTGCAGGGAGACCGCACGATGGGCATCTGGGAGCAGACGCCGCCCTGGGCTGCCAAGCTGGGCGAGCGCTTCGGCTTCCAGGTGCCTCAGGCTCCAGGGTTGAATTCCGTGGGAGCCATCCGCGCCATGCGTGAGGGCCGATTGAAGGTGTTCTTCGCGCTCGGCGGCAACTTCCTCTCTGCGGCTCCAGACACGGAGATCACGGCGCGTGGGCTCTCGTCCACCCGCCTCACCGCGCACGTCTCGACCAAGCTCAACCGCTCGCACCTGGTCACGGGCGCTCGGGCCCTGATCCTGCCCTGCCTGGGGCGTACGGAGCTCGATCCGGCAGGGTTCGTGACGGTGGAGGACTCGATGAGCGCCGTGCACGCCTCACGCGGGGTGCTGCCTCCCGCTTCCGACGTGCTGCTCTCGGAGGCCGCCATCGTGGCGCGCCTGGCTCGAGCCACCCTCGGGCCCCGCACTCGCGTCCCTTACCAGGAGCTCGCGGCGGATTACGCACGGGTGCGCGAGCTGATCGCGGACACCATCCCTGGCTTCGCCGACTACAACCGGCGGGTGGCCGCGCCGGGCGGCTTTACCCTGCCCAACAGCGCGCGCGAGCTGGACTTCAGCAAGCTGGGTGGGCGTGCGCGGTTCTCCGTGCTGCCGCTGCCCGAGCTGCAGCTCGAGCCCGATCAACTGATGCTCAGCACCATCCGCTCACACGATCAGTTCAACACCACCGTCTATGACGTGAACGATCGCTATCGCGGTGTGTTCGGGCACCGGCGCGTGTTGTTCATGAACCAGGCGGATCTGACCGAGCGCGGGCTGCGCACCGGCGACAAGGTGCTGATCACCAGCCACTTCCGCGGCGAGACGCGGGAGGCCCGGGGCTTCACCGCGGTGGCCTACGATACGCCGCGCCAGACGGCCGCCGCCTACTTTCCGGAAGCCAACGTGCTGGTACCCGCCGAGCACTTTGCCGACAAGAGCCACACGCCGGCATCGAAGTCGGTGGTGATCCGCGTCGCTGCGGACCGCTAGCTGCAGATCGTCAGGGGGCAAAGCCGCCCGCGGGGGACGTCCCCGCAGGGGGCCTGCTCACTGAAAGAGGCGGCTCACTGAAAGAGCGCCAGCGCCTTGCTCAGCGTCTCGAGGACGCCCCAGGCCAGCGGCAAGCCGACCCCGAGCCAGGCCAGAGCCAGGGTGACCGCTTGCCCACCCGCAGGAGCGACAGGCAGCGCCCCTGGCGGAGCAGAGAATGAGGAGGAGCGAACCGGGGACTGTGATGCATTCACCATGGTGTGCCTTCCTTCCTACATGAGCCATCAAGCCGTGACGGGTCTGCCGCCGGCCTGGGGCTGCAGCTCCGCTTCTCGCTCGGACACGGGCTTGACCGCCAGGTTGGCGAAGAAGCCCACCACCAGCAACCCAGCCATGATGTACATGGTCACGTTGTACGCCTGATACTTCGGGATCCCGCTCTGGATCTGCCACTCGCGCAGATAGTTGACCAGCACCGGACCGAGGATACCCGCCACGGACCAGGCGGTGAGCAAGCGGCCATGCACCGCGCCCACGTACTTCGTGCCGAAAACGTCCGCCAGATACGCCGGGATGGTGGAGAAGCCGCCACCGTACATGGTCAGAATGATGCAGAAGCAGCCGACGAAGAGAGCCACTGAGCCCAGCTGCCCCGAGAGCGGCACCAGCGTGTAGAGGATGGTACCCAGGACGAAGAAGCAGGCATACGTCGCCTTGCGGCCGATCTTGTCGGAGAGCGAGGCCCAGAAGAAGCGGCCGCCCATGTTGAACAAGCTCAGCAGGCCCACGAAGCCGGCAGCAGCCCCCGCGGTGATCGTGCCCTTGAAGACCTCCTGGATCATCGCCGACGCCTGCCCCAGCACGCCGATGCCTGCGGTCACGTTGAAGCACAGTACGATCCACAGGCACCAGAACTGCCGGGTGGTGATGGCGCGCCCGGGCGTCACGTCGAACTTGGCCATCAACGCGCCGGCCTTGACCGGTGGCGGTACCCAGCCCGCCGGTTTCCAGTCGGGCGCCGGCACGCGGTAGCCGAAGGCACCGATGGTCATCACCACCAGGTACAGCAGGCCCATCACCACCCAGGTCTGCACCACCCCGGTGGAAGTGGGTGACGCGAACTGCTTCATCAGCAGCACCGACAGCGGCGACGCGACCAGCGCGCCCCCGCCAAAGCCCATGATCGCCATGCCCGTGGCCATGCCCCGGCGATCGGGGAACCAGGAGATCAGCGTGGAGACAGGGGTGATGTAGCCGATGCCGAGCCCGCAGCCGCCCAGCACTCCATAACCAAGGTACACGAGCCACAGCTGATGCAGCTCGATGCCCAGAGCCCCGATCAAGAAGCCGACGCCCCAGCACAGCGCGGCCGTGAGCCCTGACTTGCGCGGGCCCTGCGCCTGCACCCACTTGCCAAACACCGCAGCAGAGGCGCCGAGGAAGAACATCGAGATGGTGAAGATCCAGCCAAGCTCGGTCAGCTTCCAGTCCCCGGGCAGCGACTCGGTGATGCCGAGCTGCTTGGTCAGCGGCAGGTTGAAGACGCTGAGCGCATAGGCCTGTCCGATGCAGAGGTGCGTGGCCAGCGCGCAGGGCGGAATCAACCAGCGGTTGAAGTTCGGCGCCGCGATGATGCGATCCTTGCTGAGCAGTGGGGACATGATCTCGTCTCCTCCCGGGCACGCGCTCGCTGCGGAGGCTCCACCGCGATCACGCGTCGAGCTGTGCGACCTGTGCGGACGGTATCAGAGCGCCTGCGGAGCTTCGCCCCAGAAGGATCGTTGTGCCTGCGTTTTTCGGCTATCGAGCTGCGCACACGGAAGTCTCGGCTCGAGCTGTACTCACTTCGTGCCGAGCAGCATTGCTAGCTGCGCGCAGCGCAATCGCGATCAATCTCAGAGATTTGCCTCAGAAGTTCGCCTCAGAGATTTGCCTCAGAAGTTTGCAGAGCCGGGGGTGCGCGGGAACGGGATCACGTCGCGCACGTTACCGAGACCGGTCGCATAGATCAGCGTCCGCTCGAGCCCCAGACCGAAGCCGGCGTGCGGCACGGTGCCGTAGCGCCGGAGGTCGCGATACCAGGAGTAGTTGGCCGCATCCAGGCCGAGCTCCTTCATGCGCTCGTCGAGCACGGAGAGCCGCTCCTCACGCTGGGCGCCGCCGATGATTTCACCGATGCCGGGCGCCAGCACGTCCATCGCCGCGACAGTCTTCCCGTCATCGTTCTGCCGCATGTAGAACGCCTTGATCTCCCGGGGATAATTCAGCACCACCACGGGCCGCTGAAAGAGCTTCTCCGTGAGGAAGCGCTCGTGCTCTGCCTGCAGGTCCATCCCCCAGCGCACCGGGAACTCGAACTTCACGTTGCCCGCCTTCGTCTCCAGCAGGCGAATGGCCTCACCGTACTCCAGGCGTTCAAAGCTGCTGGCGACGAAGGCTTCCAGCCGCTGGATCACCTGCGGGTCGATGCGCTCCTTGAAGAAGGCCATGTCGGCGGCGCACTCATCGAGCACGGTGCGGAAGATGTGCTTGAGGAACGCCTCTGCCAGATCGACGTTGTCGCTGAGCTGCGCGAAGGCGACCTCGGGCTCGATCATCCAGAACTCGGCCAGGTGCCGGCTGGTGTTCGAGTTCTCGGCGCGGAAGGTGGGGCCGAAGGTATACACGCGCGACAGTGCGCAGCAGTACGTCTCGAGCGCGAGCTGGCCGGAAACGGTGAGGAACGTGGGCTGCCCGAAGAACTCGCGCGGCTCCGCGCTCGCCCCACCTGCGGCCTGCTCCGCCGCGGCGCGCTCCGAGGCGACGCGATCGAGCGTGGACACGCGGAACATCTCCCCCGCACCCTCGCAGTCGCTGGCGGTGATGATGGGCGTGTGCACCCAGAGAAAGCCGCGCTCGTGGAAGAAGCGATGGATGGCCTGGCTCACGACGTGGCGCACGCGAGCCACCGCCCCGAAGGTGTTTGTGCGGGGCCGCAGGTGCGCAATCTCTCTCAGGTACTCGTTGGAGTGGCGCTTGGGTGCCAGCGGGTAGTGCTCCGGATCATCCACCCAGCCCAGCACCTCCAGCTGCTCGACCTGCAGCTCCAGGCTCTGCCCCTTGCCCTGGCTCTGCGCGACGGTGCCGCGAGCGCGCAGCGAGCAACCGGTGGTCAGCTTCAGCACCTCACTCTGGTAGTTACCGAGCGTGCTGGGCACCACCAGCTGCAGAGCGTCGAAGCACGAGCCGTCGGAGAGGTGCACGAAAGAGAGGCCGGCTTTCGAGTCACGCCGGGTGCGCACCCAGCCTGCCACCTCCACCGTGCCGCCCACCTCGACTCGTCCCCCAAAGACCTCGGACATGGATCGGATCGTCACACTGGACGATTCGATCATGCCGCCGAGCGCGCGGCAAGCGAGAGATGTGCGACGCTCGAGGGAGCGCCTCGAGGCGCTCTCGGCCCGCAGGTCGCAAGCGCAGCCGCGCAGCCGGCGATCCGCCCTCCGAGGTTGAAGGCGGTCGGGGGAGCCGACTAGCATGCAGGCATGGCCGCCGCAGAGCTGACGCAGCTCAGAGACGAGATCGACGAGATCGACAGGGACATCGTGGAGCTGCTCGCGAAGCGCCTGCGCCTGGTGATGAAGGTTGGCGAATATAAGCGCGCCAAGGGGCTGGCGATTTATGATGCCGGGCGCGAGCGTGAGCTTCTGGCGCGCGTGGCCAGCGCCGCACCCAGCCCGCTCGAGCCGGCCATGGCCCAGCGCATCTTCGAGTGCGTGATCCAGGAGTCCCGCGAGCTGGAGAAGCGCCACGTCGAGCGCAACGGCTAGCGAGGCAGCAAGCCAGTAGCAGCGCGCGACCTTGCACCGCGGCTTCGCCGTATCGTGCAACGTGCGTCAGGTGCAGCGTCAGTGACAACGCGCGTCAGTGCAGAGTGTCAGTGCACCGTGTCAGTGCACCGTGTCAGTGCAGAGTGTGCCAGCTGCCGTCGTGCTCGATCTTGGGCACGTCCACGTCCACGACCGGCTTCTTGAACTCGTGCACCGTCGCCTCGGTCTGCGTGTTGGCGGGCTTGGGTGCCAGCACGATGTGCATGCGCCCGGCGAACGCCGGATCCCGCACCTTGGGCAGCTGCTCCGCAGCCTCCTCCACCGCCCAGCGCTCCAGGGTCAGGCGCTGCTTGTTGCGATTCTTGAAGTAGCCCACGGCAAACAGGCCCAGCACGCCGATCCAGAGCATGCTGCCGCTGAAGAGCACCGGCCAGAAGCTGTAGCGCTTGGCCACCTCACGGCGCCACTCATCCTCCAGGCTGTTGGCGCCGATGCCATACACCTGAAAGCCGTAGGCGTCCTGCATGGCCTTCTCGAAGGGCTGGCCACCGCGAACGCGATGCAGCATCGCCATGAAGCGCTGGTTATAGCGGGTGCGCAGCAGGTGCCGCACCACGTCCGCCGACTGCGCGTAGGCGATCGGCGTCTGCACGATGTCATTGGGAAAGCGGTAGTCCAGCTGGGTGAGCGGGAGCAGCGTCTCGGAAATGGTGGCCGTCCAGAGCGTCTGCAGGCGAGTCAGCGAGCTCTCTCCCGAGAGGTGGATGGCGAAGCCCTCGTTGAGCCAGAGCGGCACGTGTTGACCGCCGAGCGCATCATGCAGCGCGACGTGCGCCAGCTCGTGCTGGAAGACCTCCTTCAGATCGTGCACGGAGTTGGGGTGCAGCGGCTCGATCGTCAGCAAGATCAGGCCCAGCCCGGGGTAGGCCACGCCCGCGGCATACTCCTTGGGAAATGGGCTCTCGGGCGGCGCCAGGGTGGCCATTTCGCCCGGGGTACGCGCCACCCGCACCACCACGCGATCGAGCACGGGTTGACCAAACAGCTCGCGCATGCGCTCGCGGAAGGCGTCTGCCTCGCGGATCAGGGGCTGCACGCGATGCCGCACGGACGGCGGAAAGGAGAGCTCGAGCCAGCTGCCGTCGTGCGTGTTGAAGCCCTCCGGCACGGGCGGCATCGGCACGCTCGGCGCGAGCTGCAGCGCGTCCTTCGGCTGACCGAGCGCGCTCGCCGACGCTGGGGCGCCGATCGGGGCCGTGGCCTCTGCGCGGGGCGCCCAGAACAGCGCCGCCAGCACGAACAGCAAGGTCTTCACGGGCAGCCAGCGCAGCCAGGCGGCTGACCGCACGCGCCCTCGCCCGGTGCCTGCCCCCTCTGCCGCAACTGCCGGTGCGCACGGCGGCGGCGGAACCCCGCGCGAAAACGAGGGACCCGACTGCGCTGGAGCCGGAAGGCGGTGCACGGACAACTCCTGGGTAACGCTCAATTGAAGCAGGAAAGGCCTCCCGGGGCGACCTGACAAAGGTAAGAACGGCCTCGGAGCTGTCAATCGCCCGCCATTTGGGGGGGCCTCGCCCTCGCCGCCTGCGGCGGGTGTCGGCGCCAGCCCTGCACCACGCACACTGGCGGCGCCGTGCGTGCACGTAATTTCAGCCCAGCGCGAACATCAGTACCAAACTGGAGCGCCAGTGCAGCACTGAGCGCGCGCCGCACTGGCCACGGCCGGCCGGCAGCGCGCGTTCTTTACCCGTACCTGACGCAGACTAGCGGGGCGGCGGTCGCTCGACGCGCACCGGGGGGATGGAGAAATCATCCCATGCAGGGGTCAGGTTGCTCGTGGGCTCACTGCGCCCATTGCCCTGCGCGTCGACGGTGATGTTCTGGTTCCACAGGTAAACCGCCGGGTACGTGGTCACCGCCTGGGTAGCGTCGTCCACCACGATGGCCGCCATGTACAGCTGCGAGCTCTTGTTCGAGATGTTCGGGGTCAGCCTGGCCCGGGGCAGCTCGAACGCTCCCGGGAAGGAGCGCCCCGAGGAGAACATGAGGAAGTAGTAGGTCTTGCCGCCCGCCTCATCCCTGGCGACGCGCGGCGACCACTTGGGCCAGCTATTGATGCTGCCGCGCGATGTTTCAGCCGTGCAACTGACGGGATCGTTGGCGATCAGCCGGATCGGCTCGCCACCTGCGCTGGGCACGATGTAGATCTCGCCGTTGCGATTGTAGTAGGGGCCGTCCGGGTTCTCGCCCAAATCTGCTGGCGGACAGGGCGTGACGATGCCGTTCCCATCCTGGCGCGGCACGCAGCGGCCTCGCGCCTGGGGCGACGGATTGGGGGCGCGCACGAAGGTGATGAACGCATCGTCTGCGGAGTAGTCCGGATAGTATTCGAGATAGTTCTCATCCGCTGCGCCCCGCAGCGGAGTGACGGTGCCGCCGGCGCGGTTGTTGTAGGACACCGTGAAGATGTCGGCCTCGTTCGCGGTCCAGTCCGGGTGCCCATCGGTGGAGGACACATCGGTGGAGACATACGCGATGGTCGCGCCCGAGTGGCTCCAGGCTGGAGTCACCGCGCTACGCTGCTCGCCAGCGGTGGTGAGCAAGCCAAAGCCAGTGCCCCGCGCGTTCCCCACCGCTGCCGCGCGCTGATCACGCACCTGGTAGATGTTCTGCTGCTGGCCAGGCAGCGGAGGATCAGGCGGAATTTGCTCTGGGATCGGGTTCGTGGGATCATCGGCGGCCAGATCGAACCAGGCCAGCTGGTGCCGGGTGGGCCCCTGACCGTTGGCAAAGCGCGGATCCCAGGGCGTGCGCGGGGTGGCATCGCCCGCCGCTTCCGTGCCGTAGCTGGTGATCAGGATGCGCTGCCCGCCGGGCTCGGTGGAGAAGAAGGCCGGGCTCATCGCCTGCATGCCGAGCCAGGGCTGCTTCAGCAGGTTGGCCGCGTACGGCGTGACCGTCGCCGGCAGCGCGCCACGGGTCTCCGGCTCGATCGAGGCGGCGACCTTGTTCCAGGGCCAGTTGTCGGTGAATAGCACCGCCTTGCCGTCCGGAGTGGAGATGTGACAACCCACGCACTCCACGGCACCAAATTCGAAGCCCGTGGGGTTGCAGCAGGCTGGATTATTGGGCTGGGCGGTGCAGGTCGGGCGCGCGGGGTCACCGCAAGCGTAGAAGCCGCGCGGCTTGGCGCCATCTTCGCCCGGGACGTTGCCCGTGGTCACTTCGGCCGCGGTCAAGGTGGGGCCCACCGCCTCGTCCGTGTCCGTGCCCTTGGCCTCATCGCCCAGGCTGAAACCCAGCAGCCTGCTGGAGGCCTGAGCGTAGTCCACCACGGACGAAGTGGTCGCCCAGAACACCAGGCTGCCTCCGGCATCCACTGGTGCGATCTGGAAGTCACCGCGTGCGCCGCTGATGCCCCCGCCCGGCCCCACGCCGCGAATGGTCACGGTGATGGGCGTCTTGATGTCGCGCATCTTGCGCCAGACGTCCTTCGGGATCGCCCACTCGTCGTAGCGGGTGTACGCGCGCAGCTCGTCGGGCTGATCCGGCGTCTGCATGCGGATCTCCCAGAGCGTCTCCCCGCCGCTGCTCGCCCAGCGAAAGCGCGGGCGCAGCCAGTTACGCGGGAAGAGAGCGCCGGGCAGTTCGGCAGTGGAGAGCTGCGGCTCCAGCACGCACACGCTCCCGGACTGAAACTCGCTGGAGGCAGCGAAGGGCGCAATGTCCGCCTCGCTCACCCCCTCGTCCAGCAGCGGCTCCTCCCGGAAGGCGCAACCACTCGGGCAAGCCAGATCGCTGCCGCTGCCGAACAGATCGCCCTGACTGTTGGGGTTGGGCGCCAAATCGGAGCCGCCGCTGCCGCCGCTGGCCATGGGCGGCGGCTGCGCTGGCTCGCGCGCGACCACGGCTTGCCCGCCACCCTCCCCGCCCGGGGAGCACGCGATGACCAGGAGCCAAACCGCGCACCAATCTCGTCGTCTCATGACCTCGCTTCGCATCGCGCCCTGCCTCAGCTCCAGTGACCCGGCCTAAATGCCTCTGCCTCAATGCCTCGGTTCCAGTGACTCGGCCTCGAGGGCCAGGTCCGGTGCTCCGGCTCCGGTGCTCGGCTCAGTGATTCACTGACCTCACACCGCCATCGCAGCGCCGGTGACTCGGCGCCGAGAGGATGCTCCGATCGAGAGGACCTCAGCCCTGCACCGATCTGGCGAGAATGTAGCAGCTGGCGCGCCGGGGGGGGTGTATCGCGTACCAGATTGCCGCTCTGAAAAAGCGCGACGAGCCCCGGAAGCACTGTACTGGCTCGCAGTTGAGCGCGTTTGCGCGCTCACTCCAGCCTACCCATCGCACATTGTGGCGCACCCCCTCGCGCCAGGAACGGGCCTCTTGGTGACGCTACACTCGCTGCGAATCTTTGCGCGCGCCAGCGCCGCCTCGACGGGGTGTGCTGCCGTCACGGCTCGCGGCGCGGATCACGCCGCTCGAAGTCACGGTGCGCTGCGCGCCGGGGCCAACGAGCAGCGCTCGGTTTGGTGCAAGGCGGCCGCCGCCAGCTGGCCCAGCGCAGGTCGATTTCGGGCAGCAGCGAAGCCCGCCAGGCGCCGCTCCAGATCCGGTGGGTGCAAGCGCCCCAGCGCGGAGACCGCTGCCGAGCCGATCAGCATGGCGTCGGCGTCCACGCGCTCGCCCAGCAACGCCTGCGCGGCTTCGGTCAAGACCGGCAGAGCCCCCGCATCACACAGCTGGCCCAGCGCCTGCGCCGCCGCCGCGCGTACGGGCGCCAGCTCCTCGTCGTCGCTGAAGCGCTGGCGCAGCTCCGGCAAGTAGCCCCGCGCGCCGCGCTGCCCGAGCACTCGCAGCACCGCCGCTCGCACCAGCTCGGACGAGTCTTCCAGCGCCGCAGCGAGCGCCGCGTCCAGCTGGGGGGAAGGGCCCATGCCGGCCAGGGCGTGCGCTGCCGCCGCGCGCACCAGCGGCCAGGCATCCTCGGCCAGCCGCTCGACGAGCGCTGGCGCGGCAGCGGGCCAGCGCCACTCGCCCAGGCGCACCACGCTGGCCTGGCGCACGCGCACCTCCGGGTCACGCGTGGCGGCGAGCTCGGCGGGCTGCAGCTCGGGCAGCGGCGGCAGCAGCCTCGCTGCGGCCATGCGCAGGTAGCCATCGGAGTCACGCAGCGCGAGCTGCAGGAACGCGCGCGCGCGCGGATCGATGGCTGCCAGCGCGGCCGCCGGCCGCAGCAGCAGGTAGCGCTGCTCGAAGGCGCTGGCCGGCGCCGCGGCTCGCGCAAACGCCTGCATCGACTCGGGGGTGAGGCGCGGCAGGAGCTCCGTGGTGGCGCGCAGCAGCTCCAGATCGCCGGCGCTGCCGAGCGCGCTGCTCGCCAGCACCCGGCGCACGCTCGCCTCGGCCTCGGGCTGCTGCGCCGCGCGGCTCAGCGCGGCGCGATAGCTGGCCCGGTGTGCTCGCCCTGCGCCAGCGAGACGCGGAGCCAATAGCTCCACGGCCAGCGCCGGCGCGAGCTCGCTCAAGGAGGGGGCGAGCCGCACGCCCGTCTCGTCGCTGGAGCGCTCGAAGGCATCGCGCAGCTCGTCCCACGCGCCCTCACCGCAGCTGCGCAGCCGCTGCTCGGCGCGGCGGCGGATGCGCGCGTCGACGTCCGTGAGCAAGGAGACGTACACGCCGCTGACCAGCTCGCAGGGGCCCGCCTCCAGCACGTCGAGCGCGCGCTGACGGCCCACGGCGTCGAGCGCGGCGAACGCGCCCACCACGGCTGCAACACCGGCAGGCCCCGCCTGCAATAGGGCGGGCACGGCCGCCGCACCCGCCTCACCGGGCGTGGAGAGCCGCGCCACCAGCTGCACCGGATCGAGCCCCGCGAGCTCGCTCACGCCGCGCACCTCGCTCAGGGTCACCTGGCTGTCCGTGGCACCGCCGTAGCTGGACTCGAGCACCAGCGCGAGGCAGTCCTCCGCGAGCGGTGCCGGCAGCTCCACGCGGAACCACACGCCCGGAGCACGCCAGCCGTCTTCCGGCATGTCGACACGAAACAGCGCGCTGCGCGTCGCCAGCCAGAACGCACGCGGCGCTGCGCCCTGTGCGCCTGCGCCCTGTGCTGCTGCTCGAGGCCCGGCGTCGCTCTCCGGGCGCACCAGAAACTCCAGCGCCACCAGCGCCGCACCCGAGAGCGGGCGGAACAACACAAACTCTCCGCGACCGTCGCCGCCTCGCCCCTCGGCCCAGCTGGTCTCGGCGCGGCCGTCGGTGAGCGCCGCGGGATCGCCGATCGCGCTGCTGGCAGCGAGCGCGCGCAGCGCGTTGCCGCCCCGCTCCGGCGCGGGCGCCCGCCGCGCGGCGAGCACGCTGGCGTTGCGGCGCTCCTCCAGACCGAGCTGCTGTACCTTCGCCGGGCGCAGGCTGAGATCGCGATCCAGCAGCCGCGCGTCGAGGATGGTGGGGCGCCCACACAGCTGCACGTCCTCGCGCACCTTGCCCAGGAGCACCCGGCGGCCCTTCCGGTCGTCCTCACGGATCCAGAGCTGCTCGCCCTCGCGCGCTCCGTCTTCACCACGCACGGCCCCGGTGATGCCGGCGAAGGGCAGCAACGGCTCGCTCCCCTGCAGCGGCCCCGCCGCCAGCGCCTCCCAGGCGGCGTCACCCAGTGGCACGCGCACGTGCGCGACGCGCCGCCCGCTGTCGAGCTCCAGCACCTCGAGCAACGCGCCAGCGAGCGCCGCCTGCACCTCCGCGGGCAACGGCACTGCGCTGCCCGTGCGCGGGTCACAGGGTGCAGCCCCGCAGGCGCGCAACCACAGCCCATCGGCGGCCAGCTCCAGCGCGAGCGCCCGCTGCCCGCCGCCGGCAGGGACCAGCAGCTGGCGCGCTGCCGCTGGCGGAGCCGCCGCAGCGGGCGGGGCGCCTGCAGGCGGACTGGCCGTGGCGGGCGCGGCGCCCGCGAGCCTCGGGGTAAAAAGCCCAAGGGCGAGGGCCAGGCCTGCTACCCGCGCGGCGAAGCGGACTGCAAACGGGCCAGGGCCAAGCCGGCGGGCAGCGATCATCGAGCCTCCGCTCAGCGATAGTCCAGCGCCGCGGTGTCGACCCCCAGCGCAGTCAACAGCTCGGGCAAGCGGCTGCGCGGCACGGCCACGCGCGTGGGCATGCCCCCGGCAAGCCCGAGCAGCTTCACGAAATTGAGACCGCTGTCGAAGCGCGCGGCCACGCTGACCGTGTCGCGCTCGGCCACCACGCTCACCGGCTCTCGCTCTTGCCCGAGCAAGAGCAAGAGCGTCTTGTCGAAGCGGCCATCGCTCTTGTCCACCTCCACGAAGGCCACCCCAGCCGGCAAGCGGCGATAGCGCTTGGCGAGGCGGCGTGTCTCCGCCTCGATCGCCCGCCACTCGGCGCCCGCGGCGTCGATCGGCTGCCACAGCGCGCTGTCCGCCAGCCCCGTCGCCAGGTGGCGGACCACCAGCCCGAACAGGCCCATGTCTCGCGGCCGCGCGCGCAGCGCCTGATCGATGCGCTCCGCGGTGCGGCTGGGCTGCCCCATGCGCGTGTCGATTGCCCGCGCGTCGAGGTCACAGCCCGGGTACGGCTCCGTGCCGCCGCGCATCCACTTGGCCGCGCTGGCGAGACCATCGAAGTCCGTGTGACAGACGATGGTGTCGATCGGACCCACCGCCTCCACCAGCGCCGGATCGATCATTTCGGGACAGGCGCCGTGCTCCGCCTTGGTCGCCAGCACGAAGCGCGGATCACCAGCGAAGCGCGCGTGCTCATCGTGATCATGGTGATCGACCCACACGCGCAGCCGCGGGCCGAGCGCCTGAATGAACGGTAAAGTAACCTTGTCGAAGCCGGTGCTGCGGCCCTGGCCGGCGAACGCGATGTCGAGCACGGCCACCTTTCCCGGCACCTCGCTCGGGTGCGGAAGCTTGCGGGGCGTCGAGAACACCACCTGTGGCGCCATTCGGTTCACTCGCGGGTCATGGGAAGGCTGCAGTCCGACGCAGATTCGGGCCGGAGCGGCCCGGGGGTCAAAGAGCCTGCGAGTTTGCAGGGGCCCTGTCCGACAAGCAAGCGCGCTGCACCCGGATCGGCCCGGCGAGCGTGCCTGGCCCCGGGACCAGAAGCACGATCCCAGCTTGCTGCGGGCTAGCAAATCCATATGCTGCAGCGCTTCAAGATGCAACGCGAGGTATTTGAACAGGCCCTGAAACAGCCGCTGGAGCAGACCAACTTCGACACGCTGGGAAAGCTGTATCGAGGCAAGGTCCGCGACAACTACAGCGGCCCCGACGGCGTACGCACGATCGTGGTCACCGACCGCATCAGCGCCTTCGATTGCAATGTCGGTGTGCTGCCGCTGAAGGGGCAGATGCTCAACTACATCGCCGGTTGGTGGTTCGAGCGCACCCGGCACATCGCGCCCAACCACGTGATCTCCTCGCCCGATCCCAACGCCATGCGCGTGCACGAGTGCACGCCGCTGCCGGTGGAGATGGTCGTGCGCGGCTACCTGACGGGCACCACGTCGACCAGCATCTGGGTGCACTATGAGCGCGGCGCTCGCACCTTCTGCGGCCACCGGCTGGCAGATGGCATGCAGCGCCACCAGCGGCTGCCAGAGCCGCTGCTCACCCCCAGCACCAAGGCCGCGCATGGCGATCATGACGTCTCCGCCTCGCGCGAGGAGATCCTGAAGCTCACCGGGATGCCGGCGAGTGACTTCGACAGCGCGGCGCAGATGGCCATGGCGCTGTTCGCTTTTGGTCAGAAGCTGTGCGCCGAGCGCGGCCTGATCCTGGTCGACACCAAATATGAGTTCGGCAAGACGCGCGACGGCCGCATCGTGGTCATCGACGAGATCCACACGCCGGATTCTTCCCGCTACTGGATCGCCGAGACGTACGAGGAGCGCCTGCGCCAGGGCGGTACTCCCGACAGCATGGACAAGGACAACCTGCGCCGCTACCTGGGCGATCAGGGCTTCAAGGGCGACGGCCCGGTGCCACACGTGCCCGATGACGTGCGCATCATGTCCTCGCTCAAGTACCTGAACGCCATCGAGACCATCACGGGAGAGCGCTTTCAGCCGAACCTCGAGAACGCCCAGGAGCGGCTGCGGCGTAACCTCGGAGTCTGAAGCAGCCGCCGATGCCGCAGAATGAGAGCCCCAACCCCGGCCTGGGGGTGACGGCCTCGGAGGCCATCCTCTCCGCGGCCCGGCTCTCCGAGCGCGCGTCCTCGCCGCCCTCACACACGGCCGGGCCCGCCAGCGAGCCACCTGCCTCGCAGCAGCGGCAGGTGCGCTCGTACGTGCGCTCCTTCGCGGCCACGAACTACCTGCTCGGCAAGCGCGGCTCTGCGCTGGGTGAAGGGCTGTGGCTGGACGAGCCGCAGGTGCGCGAGCTATTGCAGGAAGTGACGGAGCAGCTCAGCAACGGCGTGCAGGCCAATCGCGCGCGCGTGCTGGCAGCCGAGGTGGGCAGGCTCATGCGCTCGCTGAGCACCCAGAAGCTGAAGTGAAGCCCAGTCGAGCCCGCATTCTACCCCGCGCGGAGGCTGGCTCCGTGCTCCCGGTCCGGCCGGAGCGCGCGGCCTCGCGCGTGCAAGCCGGTCGCTCTGCGCTGGCGGTGGGCAGAGCGCAGCTGGTGCCCAAGCTGGTCGCCGACGCGCAGACACGCGCGCGCGAGCTGCTGCAGCGGGCCCAGGAGGAGGCGCAGCAGATCCTGGTGCAGGCGCGGGCTGCCGCCGATGATCTGACGCTGCAGCAGCAAGCGCGCGCCCGCGCGGACGCGCTGTGTCTGGTGGTGGGCGAGGCTCTCGAGCTGCGCAAGCGCCAGGAGGAGCTGAGCAAGAGCGTGCTCGAGCGCAGCATTGGCTTCGCGCAGCTGCTAGCAGAGCGCTTGCTGGGGGCCGAGCTGGAGCTGGGCCCCGAGCGCATCCGACTGCTCGCTCGCCAGGCGCTGAAGGAAGCCGCGGGTGCGCGGCAGGCGGTCATCATCGCGCATCCTCTCGACGCGGCGGAGCTAAAGTCGTGCCTGTTCGGGCTGGGCGACATGCTCGACAGCATCGGCATCGAGGAAGATGCCAAGCTCAGCCGTGGTCACCTGCGAGTCGAGACCGAGCTGGGGGTGATCGAGGCGGACCTGAAGGGGCAGCTGGAGCGGCTCGCAGCGCAGCTCAAGAAGCTGCTCGAGTCCCATGCCGGCGAACGGATCTGAGCCGCCTCTCGGGGCGCCCGGCGCCGCTCCACCGGCTGCTGGCGTGTCGCCGTGCAGCGAGCTGCCATCGCGGGTGGCACTGCTGCCGCGCGGGCGTGCGCTGCTCATCCCGCTGCTCTTGTTCCTGGCCACCTGCGGCACGGTGCTGTGGACGGGCGCCACCATGGTGCTGCAGCGAGAGCCCGGCTCGGGCTCGGAGCTGCTGGCGGGCTGGGTCTATGCGCTGCCCTTGATGGGGATCCTGACCTGTCACGAGCTCGGGCACTACATCGCCGCGCGCCGACATGGCGTCGCGGCTTCCCTCCCCTACTTTCTGCCGCTGTACAAGCTCAGTCCGTTCGGCACGCTGGGCGCGATCATCACCATGCCCGCCATCCGTAGCCGCAACGCGCTGCTCGACATCGGCGCTGCAGGGCCGCTGGCAGGCATCGTGGTCGCCATCCCCGTGCTGTGCGCGGGGCTCGCGCTCTCGCCCGTGGAGCCTACACCCAGCACGGCGTACATCCAGGAGGGGCAGAGCCTGCTGTACTGGCTGCTCAAGCGGCTGGTGGCCGGCGAGATCCCTGCGGGCCACGACGTGATGCTCCACCCAACGGCAGAGGCGGGCTGGGTGGGGCTGTTCGTGACCATGCTGAACCTGATCCCGTGGGGCCAGCTCGACGGCGGGCATGTCGCGTACGCGCTGCTCGGACCGAGGCAGAACCAGCTGGCTCGCAAGGTGCGGCTGGCCGTGCTCGGCTTCTTCTTCTACAATATGCTCGCTTTCGTCGTCCCAGTGCTGCTCGGCAGCAGCCAGATGCCGCTGGAGGTGGCGATCGGCAACTCGCTCACCTGGCTGGTGTGGTTTGCGTTCCTGGGGCTGCTGGGGCGCTTCTCCGGTCACGAGCATCCGCCCTGCGAGGGGCCGCCGCTGCGCGGGCGCCGCCGTCAGGTGGCCATTGGCTGCCTGGTGCTGTTCGTGCTGCTATTCATGCCCACGCCGTGGGCCAGCTACCCCGGGCTCGATGAAGCAGCGCAGGCGGCGCCGCCCGCGCCCTGAGCCGCTCAGGGCGCGTGGAACTTCGCTCGCAGCGCCGCGCAAACGTTCGGCGGAGCGTAGCGGCTGACGTCGCCGTGGTGGCGCGCGATCTCGCGCACGAGCGAGGCAGAGACGAAGCCGTGGCGCGTGCGCGTGGGCAAGAACACGGTGTCCAGCTCCGGCGCCAGATCAGCGTTGGCGTGTGCGATCTGCAGCTCGTATTCGAAGTCGGTCTGCGCGCGCAGGCCGCGTACGATCACGCGAGCCCCCGCGCTCCGGGCATAGTCCACGAGCAAGCCCTCGAACTGAGCGACCACCACGTTGGCGAAGCCCGCACACGCAGCGCGCAACAAGTCCAGGCGCTCATCGACGCTGAACAGCGGCTGGCGCGCGGAGTTCCTGCCGATGGCGACGATGACGTGCGGAAAGAGCTGGGCGGCGCGCTCGACCAGATCGAGGTGACCGTTGGTCGGCGGATCAAAGCTGCCAGCGTACAGGGCGATCTGAGAGGTCATGCTCCACTCAGCGCGCCGCGCTCTGCCGCCCCCTGCCACCAGCCCCGGAGGAGGAGACGGGCGCCTGTGCGGGCGGCGCGGGCGCGCCCTCCGGCATCGGCATCTCCTCCAGCCACAGCGTGCGCCCGTCATCCACCAGGCTGGCACGAAACTCCGCCATCAGCGCGGCGCCGATCACGCCGTCGAGCTGGATGCCGCCCGACTGCTCCAGCTCATCCAGCGGCAGCCCCGACATGGCAGGGACGCGAGGCAGATCGAAGGAGCCGATGGTGAGGTGCGGCAGCCGCCCCTGCTTCAAGGAGGGCTCTCCGCTCACGGCCTCGAAGCTGCTGGTGTCGACGCCTGCCTTCTTCCAGCCGCTGTCCGATACGGCGACGGGGAAGAGCACGCCCGTGTCCACCAGAAAGGTGGCCGCGGGAGCCTTGGCGTCGGTGCCGAAGCGGCTGCGCACCACCATGCCGCCGCCCTTGATGTAGCTGACCTCCACCGACGTGCCGCCGGGCGGCGGCGGCGGCGGGAAGGCGCGCACGACAAACTGGCTGGCGTAAAAATCGAAGGTGACGTTCAGGCGCCGCAGCAGGTTCACGCCCAAGAGCAGCTTGATCGGCGCGCCCAGGCGGCGCGACAAACTGCTGAGATCGCGATGCAGCGCGGGCACGTCTTTGACCTCGAGGCGGCGATCGAAGCGCAGCGAGACCCAGCTCGGCCTGTCCTGCGAGGAGTCGACGACCACCTCCGGCGTACCGGTCGCGATCATGGCCAGCACCGGCTCACCGTTGAGCTCCAGCGGCAGCACGAACGTGGGCACCGGCGAGGACACCATCTCCACCACCGCCAGCAGCGAGCCGGTGATGTGGAAAGGCTCTCGGCCCTCACCGGTGCGCGCCAGCTGCGACACGCCCTGCGCCCAGGGATCCTTCACCTCCGGATCGTCGAGCAGCTGATCGAGCTCGTCGGCAGCCTTCACGAGCTGCCCGGAGTACCAGTAAGCGCGCGCCCGCAGCCCGCGTGCCTCCGGCGACGAGACGCCCTGGAGCTGCGCGATGGCCTCGTCGTAGCGCAGCTGGGAGAGCGCGATGTTTGCGGCCAGCACGCGCACCGAAGGCCGCTCCGGCTCGAGCTCCGCCGCCTTCTGCACGGAGGCCTGAGCGTCGGCGATGTCCAGCGTCTCGAAGCTGGCGCGCGCGCGATCGAACCACTTCTTGGCGGCCTCCGGCCACGACGCTTCTTCACCTCCGCCCAGGGCAGAGCCGCACGCCGCGCAGGTGAGCGCGACCAGCGCCAGCCAGAGGGAACGCCTCCCCCGCGCCTGCGGGGCACCAGACCGAGCAAGCTCCGTCGCCTCGGGAAAAGCCATGCAACGCGCAGTAATGCATCCCCTCGCCGGGGTCGAGCGCCGGGCGCGCAAAACCACGCGCAGAGCCGCTCGCCGCGCTCTCTGCCTGGAAAATGGACCTGCCGCGCTGCAGCGCCTACCATGCGCCGCGATGACCCGCCCGGCGATCCCCACCCCTGCAAGGACCCTGCGGAGCTTTCTCCCGCTCTCGCTGGCGCTCGCGGCGCTGAGCTGCGCGAGCGGCCGCACGCCAGCTGAGAGCCCGCCGGCGGAGCCCGCTCTGTCAGCAGTCGCGAGCGAGCCCGCGGCGCCGGAGACCACGGACTCGGCCGCCGCGCCAGAGACCACGTCGACCCCGGCTGCCGTCGCCTCCTCCGAGCCTGCCGACGCTCGCGGCAAGGACCAGATCCAGACGGTCATCGCCGCCAACCGCGAGCGGGTGCGTGCTTGCTATGACGCAGCACAGAAGAACGATCCAGGGATCCAGGGAGACCTGGTCGTCACCTTCGTGATCAACCCGGACGGCAGCGTGAAGAGCGCCGAGGTGAACCCGCAGGAGAGCGAGATTCACTCGCCCGAGCTCGACACCTGCGCCATCGGCGTGCTGAAGACCCTGAAATTTCCGGCGTCCTCGCGCGGCCTGGAATCGAAGGTCAACTATCCCTTCAATTTCAAGCCGGCGCCCCCTCCCCCGCCTCGCTGACGCGGCTCACAAAAAACTTTGTGGGCGGCCACTCTGCTTCGCCCCCTTGGGCTGGGCCAGGCAGGGTGAATCCCCCCGATGTAACTCTGGGAGCCGGAGCCCCCAACACCCCCCTGTGCGCGGCCCGAGAGGCCTTGCCGAAGGCTAGGGTCACCGCTTTCGGCAAGGTGCAGCCCCGGTTATGGGCGGCGCAGATTCGAGGGGCCCGTCGGGCGCCAACTCCCTGAGGAGTTGGCGACCCTCGGCGCCAGTAGGGCTGGCGCCGAGGCGCTTGGCCACTCGAATTGAGTGAAGAAGCTCTACTTACGCGACCGGCGGAACCACCGCGGTACGCTTCTTCTTGCTGGCGCGCTTCTTCTTGCCAGCGCGCTTCTTCTTACCAGCGCGCTTCTTTCCGCCCTTCTTGGCGGCGCGCTTCTTACCGGCCTTCTTACCGGCCCGCTTCTTGGCGGTTCTCTTCCCAGCTTTCTTACCTGACTTCTTTGCGGCCATGAGCATGCCTCCTGCGAACCATCAGTTCGATGAGTTCCTCCGAACGAACCGAGGTATGTTGCAAGACGTATATTGCCACCTATTGCGACCTGTCAACGAAAAAAATGCAATGGCCGGCCTCACAAGGCAGCGATCCCAGGGGTTAAGACCCTGCAATATTTGCGAGCTAGGCAGCTGTCTAGTAAGACTGTCTCGGGCCTTCCTCAGGCCGACTGGCAAGCAGAAGAACCAATGCGCAGTCTGAACGAACGCCCATCAAAGTGCGTAAAACATGCGGTGCGGACTCATCTGGACAGCGCCACGACTGGCCCCTCGCGGGGGCCCAGGACGGCGTTTCCAGGACCGAGTTCACGGCAAGCAAAAAATGCGGGAGAGGACAAATGCTAGCGTCAGCGAAAATCAGCACGGCAATCCTCGCAGGCGGTCTTTTTTTTCA
>JAICQL010000247.1 GCA_025937895.1 Polyangiaceae bacterium
CGACCAGATCATCACCGTGTCGGTGAGCCCGCAGGAGGTGCAGTGGCTCGCGCTCGATCATCGCGCCGGCTTCTTGCTCTCGCTGGTCGACGGTCAGTCCACCGTGGATGAGATCCTCGACATCAGCGGCATGACCCGGCTGGACGCGCTGAAGATCCTCAATGACCTGGCGGAGCAGCAGGTCGTGAAGCTAGCCTGAGCCCGGGCCGCTCCGCGCAAAAACAGCTGCGCTCGGCCGGCGCGCTACGCTAGCGTCGCGCCATGACGCTGCCCTGCCCCGCGCTCGCTCGCCGCTGGGCGCGCGCCTGCACGCTGCTGGCCGGCGCGCTGCTGGCTGCTTTCCAGGCTCGTGCACAGCCGGCGAGCCTGGAGCGCCCGGCGCCGATCGCCTCGTACTCGCTGCAGGCGCGGCTGGACGCGGAGCGCCACGAGATCCACGGCCGCGGAGAGATCGCCTGGCTCAATGCCTCGGCGCAGCCCGTGAGCGAGCTGTACCTGCACCTGTACCTGAACGCGTTCGAGGGGCCGCGCACGCTGTTGCATCGCTCGCCGCTGCGCAAGCCGCGCGGGGGCAAGGCGCCGCAGCGCTGGGGCAGCATCCGTCTCGAGCGGCTCGTGGCGCGCGAGCTGGGCGAGCAGGATCTGCTGCCCGCGCTGGCGCCGCACAGCCCCGACGACCCGGAGGACCGCACCGATCTACGGGTGGCGCTGCCGGCGGCGATCGAGCCGGGCCAGCGCCTGACCCTGATGGTGGAGTGGGTCAGCGTGCTGCCCGAGGTGCAGGTGCGCACGGGCTTCAGCCGCGACTTTCACTTCGCCGGGCAGTGGTTCCCCAAGCTGGCGCGGCTCGAGCCGGACGGCAGCTGGGCGCACTTTCCCTTCGATCCGCTGGCAGAGTTCTACGCGGACTTCGGCTCGTACGACGTGACCCTGGACGTGCCCGAGCAGATGATCGTGGGGGCGACGGGGCAACGGCTGAGCGAGAGCCGCGGCGAGGGCCGGCTCGAGGTGCGCTATCGCGCCGACGGGGTGCACGACTTTGCCTGGACCGCATGGCCCCACTTTCGCGAGCGGCAGGAGCAAATCGCCGGCATCGACGTGCGGCTGCTGCACCCGCCCGGCCACGATCAGAACGCCAGGCGCACCCTCGAGCTCTTGCGCCGCGCGCTGCCGCACTTCAACGAGCGCTATGGCGAATATCCGTACCCCACCTTGACGGTGGTGCACCCGCCCGCTCACGCCGGCGAAGCGGGCGGCATGGAGTACCCCACGCTCATCACCACCGGCGGCGACTGGCACCTGGGCTACTGGACGCGCGCCATCGAATACGTGACGGTGCACGAGCTCGGCCACCAGTGGTTCTACGGTCTGCTCGCCTCGGACGAGCGGCGCTGGCCGTTCCTGGATGAGGGGCTCAACTCGTACGCGGAGAGCGTGGCGTTGCAGCAGCTGTTCGGCACGGACAGCGCCGTCGACGTGCTCGGCTACTCGCTCTCCAGCGAGGCGCTGCGCCGCCTGGGCATGCTGGCGCAGCCGAGGCGCCTGCCCATCGCGCTGCCGGCAGCCGCGTTTCCCAGCATCAATGCTGTGGGTAGCACCGTGTACCAGCGCACGGCCCTGCTCTTTCAGACCCTCGCCAGGGTGTACGGCGAGGCGGAGTTCGCGCACGCGCTGCACAGCTACGCCCTGCGCCAGCGCTTTCGCCACCCCACCCCGGACGATCTGCTGGCGGCGCTCGCCGAGAGCTTGCCCGCGAGCGCGCTCGACAACGTGAGGGGCGCGCTGTTCGAGGGGCACGGGGTGGACTACCGGGTGAGCTCGCTGGACTCGGCGACCGTGCTGCGCGACGGGTCCGGCCCACGCGAGCTGGAGAGCCGCGTGATCGTGAGCAGGGACGGCGAGCTGTCGTTTCCGGTGGAGGTGTTGCTCACGCTGCAGACGGGCGAGCAGCTGCGGCGGAGCTGGGATGGGACGGACACGTTCTGGGTGTTCACTCATCGTGGCCCGAGCCCCGTGGTGTCTGCCGTGGTGGACCCAGAGCGGCGCGTCTTGCTCGACGAGGACTTGCTCAACAATGCGCGGCGCAACCCCGCGCTCGACGGCCAGGGCAGCGCACCGCTGGGCCTGTTTGCGCGCGTCACGGAGCTGTGGCAGTGGCTGGGCGGAGCGCTGCGGCCGTGAGCGTGGCGCTCCCTTCCGGCTCGGTGCTGCCGGGCTCCGCTGGCTGGTCGCGCGCGCTGTGGCGAGCGGCCCTGCTGCGCCACGGCTACGACGCCGCGGCCTGCCTGCTGCTGGCGCTGCCCGCGAGGACCGCGACCGTGGCCTCGGGCATCGCCGCGCTGCCTGACCCGGCGCACGCGCTCCACCTGGACGGCAGCGTCTGGCTGCTGGAGGTGCTGCGCAGCCAGCAGGCGAGCTTGCTGGCGAGCCTGGCGCCGGCGCTCTGGGCGCTACTGCTGCTGAGCTGGCTGGCGCTGCTGCCCGAGTGGTGGCTGCTGCGGGTGCTGGCGGCTAGCGCGGGCGCCGCGGACGTGCCGGCGGGGCGCGCCTTGCGGCGCCTCAACGCGCTCGCGCTCGCCACCTGGTCGGTGCGCGGCGCGCTCTGGCTGGTCGCCGCGCTGGTGGCGATGTTCCTGCGCTCGCAGCTGCAATCCGTGCCCGACGAGCGCCTGGCGGATCTGGCTGTCGTCGCCGTGCTGCTCGCCACCGTGCTGCTGCAGCTCGGCGTGTCTCTGGCGCGAGACCTGGTGGCGGTGCAGCTGGTGGCGCGCGGGGAGCGGCTGCTCGCCACCTTGCGCGGCGCCACGCGGCAGCTGCGCGCCCGTGTGGCGCAGCTGTGCCCGCGCTACGGCGCGTATCGAGTGCTGGGCGGCGCGCTGCTGCTGGCCGCGCACCTGCTGTCCGTGGCGCTGGATCAGCGCGGCCACGGCGGGCTGGCGCTGCTGGCGGTGCTGCTCGGGCTGGCCGCCAGGGTAGCGGTCGAGACCCACTGGCTGCGCTGGCTGCTGCCGCGCGCCACCTGAGCCAGCAGCCTGAAACCAGCAGCCAGCCAGCAGCGCGCGCAGCCGCCGGGCTCAGGCCGACGCGTTCTTGTACACCTTGAGGTAGCGGCGCGCCGGTGACTCCCAGCTCAGATCCAGGCGCAGCAAGCGCCGGGTGAGCCGCGGCCACGCCAGCGAGCCGCATGCCGCGAGCGCGCGGCTGGCAGCGCCGAGCAGCGCCTCCACCTCCGGCTCGCCATAGAGGAAGCCGGTGCCCGTCTCGAGATCGGGATCACAGTCGACCACGGCATCGCAGATGCCGCCGCGGGCCAGCGCGATGGGCGCGGCGCCGTAGCGCTGCGCCTTGCGCACGAGCGAGGCTCCGGGATCGTAGCAGGGGGGCGCCAGCAGCAGATCCGCGGCAGCCAGCAGCTGGCGCTCGGTGACCCCGTCCTGCTCGGGCAACACCGCATAGTTGTCACGCGACTCCAGGTCCGAGCTCTGCAGCGCATCGAGCAGGCCGCGCGAGCCGGTGCCCGCCACCACCACGTTCACGTCTTGATCCACCAGGCGTCGCACCGCCTGCAACACCAGCTCGCCCCCACGCTGCTCCGTGAACGGCCCGAGCACCGCCAGGAGCGGCCGGCGCGGCTCGAAATCCAGCTCCAGCTTGCGCACCAGCGCGCTCTTGCAGGTGCCCTTGTTGGCGGAGTTCTCCGCGTTGTAGCGGCTGGGCAGCGCGGTGTCCGTGGTCGGGTTGTGGATGGCGTAGTCGAGCCCCGGCAAGATGCCGTGCAGCTCCTCCAGCCGCGCCTCGAACACGCTGGCCAGCGCGCCACCCACGGTGGGAGCGGCCAGGTCGCGCGCAAACGTGGGCGAGACGGTGGTCACCACGTCCGCCATCTGCACGCCGCCCTTGAGCACGCTGATCTGCGAGCCCAGCCGCACGCCGGCCTCGGTGTTCAGGGACTCGTTGATGCCGAGGTTGGCGAGCTCGCGCGCGGGGAAGGTGCCGTCGCGCCGCAGATCGTGCACCGTCAGCACCTTGGGCAAGGGCACGTCCGCCTGCGCCAGCGCGATGGCGGCGAGCGCACCGGGCCAGTCGTGCAGGTGCGCCACGTCGAAGGCCTGCCCCTGTGCGGCGCGCTGCGCGGCCAGGGCCGCGGCGGCCTGCGCCAGCAGGGCGAAGCGCCGCGCGTTGTCCGGGTAGTCGTTGTCGGGGCTGTTCTTGTCCGGGTTGTCTGGCGAGGCCTCACCGTACACGCCGGGCTTGGAGAAGAACTCCGGGGCGTCGAACAGTGCGATCTTGACGCCCGAGCCCAGCTGGCCGTCAAACACCGTCACTGACTCCCCCGAAGCAATGCGCAGGGGCGTCAGACGCCGCGCGACCAGGAGACCCTGGTCCTCGAAGCTGCCATAGCGGGGCAGCGCCACCGTTACCTCGTGGCCCAGCTGCACCAGCATGCGGCTGAGCGCGGCCACCGCGTCCGCTGTCTCCCCCGCACGCGCGTAGGGGCTCAGCTCGGCAGCTACCATCAAGATTTCCATCGGCCGCCTGTAGCACGGTCCACGCCGGCTGTCGCGGTCCGCTGCCGAATCCCCTGCGGGGCACGATTTTCCTGGCGCAAACCCGCAAAAAAGCCGAGTAGGCTGCCCCTCCGATGGACTCCCTGGTAGCCAAGGCGGCGATCCTGCAAGAGGCGCTGCCCTACATTCGCCGCTTTCACAACCAGACCGTGGTCGTCAAATACGGCGGCCATGCCATGGTCGATCCAGAGCTGGAGGCCAGCTTCGCGCGCGACGTGTGCCTGCTGCGCTACGTCGGCATCCGCGTGCTGGTGGTGCACGGCGGCGGACCACAGATCAATGACGCGCTGACTCGCCTGGGCATCCCCTCCACCTTCAGCGCCGGGCTGCGGGTCACGGACGAGGCCACCATGGATGTGGTCGAGATGGTGCTGGCCGGGCGGGTCAACTCGCAGATCGTGGGCCTGCTGGGCGCACAGGGCGGGCGCGCCATCGGCCTGTCCGGGCGCGACGACAGCCTGATTCTGGCAGAGAAGCTGGAGCCCGTGGCGCAGCCGGGGCAAGGCGCCGACGCGCCCAAGGTGGATCTGGGCCGTGTCGGTCGCATCACCCGGGTCAAGCCGCAGCTGCTGGAGAGCCTGGTGTCGAACGGGCTCATTCCGGTCATCGCGCCCATCGCCATCGACGCGGACGGCAAGCCGCTGAACGTGAACGCCGACACCGCTGCCGCCGAGATCGCGATCGCGATGCAGGCGCAGAAGCTGGTGCTGATGACCGACGTGGCGGGGGTGAAGGACGCCGAGGGCCAGGTGCTCGGATTCCTGGATGCGCCCACGGCGAAGCGTCACATTCAGTCGGGCACGATCAAGGGCGGCATGATCCCGAAGGTCGAGTGCGCCCTGGCCGCCATCGATCAGTCGGTGCGCCAGGTGCACATCATCGATGGCCGCGTGCGGCACGCCCTGCTGCTCGAGATCTTCACCGATCAGGGCGTGGGCACCGAGCTGCGCGCGCAGCCCCGCAGCAAGAGCGAGAGCGTGCACACCCGCCCTGCCGCGGGTTGAGCGCGGGAGCGCAGGCTTGAGCGCACCGCGCTGGCTGATCGACCCCACGGTCATCCGTCCGAGCGGCGTTCCCGACAACGCCATCGTGCGCGTGCTGCGCGTGCCGCCGGAAGAGGCCGGCGTGCGCCTGGATGTGTTTCTCAGCGGAGCGCTGCGCAACACCAGCCGCACGCGCGCCAAGCTCATCGCCGAGCACAGCGCGTATTGCCCGCAGGGCAAGCCGCGCAAGCCGAGCGAGCGGCTGCGCGCGGAAGACCGGGTGGTGCTCTGGCGGCCGCCGGTGGACGACGCAGACCCGGAGCTGGAGCTGCCGGTGGTGTATTCGGACGAGCAGCTGCTGGTGCTGAACAAGCCGCCGCATCTGGCGGTGCACCCGACGGCGCGCCACCACCACGCGACGGTGACGAAGATCCTGCAGCAGCGCTATCCGAAGGAGCACCTGCAGCTGGTGCACCGCCTGGATCGCGAGACCAGCGGCGTGCTGCTGGTGGCGCGCGGGCCCGCTGCCGAGCGCACCTTCAAGATGCTGTTCGAGGGCATCGTCGTGAGCGATGTGTACGCCACCCCCGGGCGGCGCCGCACGCGCGGCGGCACCGCCACCCGGGTGGCTCCCGGCCAGCGTCTGGTCGACAAGGAGTACCTCGCGATCTGCTGGGGCTCGCCGCCGGAGGGGCTCGTCGATCTGCCACTGGAGCCCGATCCCGACAACCCGCTGCGGGTGAAGATGCGCATCGCCAGGCCCGGTGAGGGGCTGCACGCACAAACGCGGCTGGAGATTGTCGCCAGGTGCAGCGGCTACACGATGGTGCGCTGCACCTTGCTCACCGGCAGGCAGCATCAGATCCGCCTGCACCTGGCCGCGCTCGGCTGCCCCGTGGTCGGCGACAAGCTCTACGGGCCGGATGACCGCTTGCTGGCGCGCGCTGCCGACGGCTGCCCCACGCACGAAGCTCTGCGGCGGCTCGAGCCGCCGCGCCACGCCCTGCACGCGGAGTGCTATCGCTTGCAGCACCCGTTCACAGGTGAGGCGCTCGTGCTGCGCGCTCCACTCTCGCCGGATTTGGTCGACTTCTGGCAGGCGGTCGCAGGGGTGGCACCTGCGAATGCTTGACGAAGTGAAGTCGAGACGATACCCGAGTCCTGGCAGGCATGAAATTTTGTGCCCCTCACTGGTTCCATGAGGCTCGGGGCGCCGGGGTTCGTGGGCCGCTCAGGGGCGGGGGTTCACCTGGCGCGAGGCCGGGTTCACGGGGCGCAGTGGTGAGGGGTTAGCGGCGGCAGCAAGCCAGCGCCGCCTCGGGGCAGCCGCCCGCGGCGCTCCCGGTCAAAGAAAAGTAAACGCGATCAGAGATTTATACCCCCCAAAGTTGGCCGCCAGGCAGCAGCTATGTAATTCCCTCGGGCGTGCTTTATCTATCTGGGCACCTCATTTCGGTAATCCAACCATGAGCAGGAGGCGTTGACCGGTGAGCGAACGAGCAGACCTTAGGCCACAGGGCGCGCAGCAGGACGTCGGGCGCGTCTTGCAGAACGGTTTCTACGCCGGCAGCGCTCCATCTCCAACCGAGCCGGTCGCCGAGGCAGCGTCGAAGCGCGATGCCAAGCCCTCGCACTACAAGGTGATCTGCATCTCCATGTACACTGACGATCTCAAGCGTCTGGACAGCATGGTCGAAGCGCTCAAGGCGCGGGGGCTGACCAAGGCCAACCGCAGCGCGCTCATCCGCTACGCGCTGGGTGAGGTCGACCTGGATCGAGTACCGAAGGGGCTCTGAGTCGGAGAGAGAGCGCGCCTGCAGCTCGCGGGTGCGCAAGCACGCGCGGTAGCGCGCGCTGAGGTGGGCGAGCGAGAGGAGGGACTACAGTTCTCGGGGGAACGAGCTGCCTCGCACCGGCTCTGGTCAGGTGCACGCAGCCAGGCTCACCCGCGCCTGGAGGGGCGAATGGATCGGCCTGCAACAGCCTCCACGAGCGAGGCTGCGGAGCTATCTGACCTCCTTGCCGGTCAACCGAACGGCAACGGTGACCGAGCTCGGAGCGCGCACGAGCTCGCGGCTGCGAACCCTGGGCGAGCGCGCAACATGAGCTCGTCCAGCGCCCATGAGTAGAGCAAAAAACCGTGAATCGTCGGTGAATTGAGCACCATCTTGGAAGTGCCGTCTCGAGCCGATCCAGCTCGAAATGAGCCGTCCCGTAGAAGCTCGGTCCAAAATCACAAGCGCCTATGCAAGTGCTCGTCATTCTTGCATTCGCGCCACGGTTGTCGTCGTGTATGCCACTGTGGTCGTGGCGTTGCTCGCGTAGGCCTGTAAACTACGGAGCTTGGTGGGATGAACATGACAAACCGTGAAGAGTCGAACGCGGCCGAGCATGAGACCTATCCCGGTCCTGGCCCGCTGACAGCCGACGAAGCAAAGCGCAACATGCGTCCGGTGGAACAGATGGTGGACGCAGCCATCGAGCGCATTGCACGTGAAACACAGGCGCGTGCCGCGCGGGCGAGCTCATCCTCCAGCCGCAAAGAGGCGAGCCGCAAGGAGCCGGGCCACGCGCTCACTCTTGCACGCGAAGATGCCGCGGCGCTGATGGCGCTGGAATCACAGGACTCGCAGGGCAGCCAGCTCGCGCGCGCCGACCGGCGCGGCAAGGGCCGCTTGCGCTGGAAGGGCCTGGAGGTATCGGAGGAGTTTCGCGACTACGCGGATCGTGTTGCACGCGGTGAAGATCTGCCGCCCTTCACGGGCAAGATCCTGGCAGAGCCCGATCCCGCGTTTCCGTGGGACCCATCGGTGCAGAAGAATGCTGCACGCCGAGCGCTGAAGCAGCAGGTGGGTTTGTGGACCGGTGTTGCGTTGTTCCTCGGCGCCTCGATCGCGGTGCTGGTTGCGCAGGTGCGCGGTCAGGCAGACGCCTGGCAAGTGGCGGATAGCCCGCTGGCTTCGGTCACGATGGCAAATCAGCCGAGCGCTGCAGAGCTGCCGGCAGCGAAGGGCGCTGATCCGCTCGAGGCGCGCGCTGCCGAGAACGCTCCTGCAGCGTTCCAGGAGACGGTGCTCGAGCCAGCTGCAACAGCGAGCGCTGCAACTTCGAGCGCTGCAACTTCGAGCGCTGCAACAGCGACCGTCGTGGCTTCCGGCACTGCTGCTGCGGGAGGCACCACACCGGTCAAGTCGGCGCACTCTGCTACGGGCGTTGCTGCTTCAGGCGTTGCTGCTTCAGGCGCGCCAGCAGGCAACGGCGCTGCGCTGCAAAACGGCGCTGCGCTGCAACCCGCGGCTCCAGCCCCGAGCTCGACGGCGCTCGTCGCGCGCGCGCCCGCCACGACGGCAGAGGCCAAGCCCCTGGCCGCTGGCACCACCGTCGCAACTTCGGGCGAAGCAGCACTGACGGCAGTCGGCACCGCCGGCGCAGCGACCGCCAGCTTGACCGCGGGGGTAAACGGAGCGAGCGCCGGGGCCTCGGCGAGCGCACTGCTCGAGGATCCGAAAAAGGAGCCCACCGACGACGCATCGGCTATTGGTTCCCTGTTGGTAGAGAGCCCGTCTTTCTGAAAAGGCGGGCTGGTCGTTCCCGAGTGCTCCGGGTGACGACCCCGAGAAAGACGGATTCGCTTGTTGGTGCCTCGGTCCTTCCCTGTCCCTGCGTTCGCGGTGTGCCTGCTGGCAGCACCGGCTCACGCGCAGCAAGCTACCCCGCCCGCCCCCGTAACTGCCGCCCCGGCCAGGCCCACTGCGCCCGTGCCGCCGCGGGCGCCTGCCGCGCCCGCAAAGCCAGTGGCTCCAGTGAAGCCAGCGGCGCCCGCGGCTAGCAGTCCAGCGGCGTCAGCGGGAGCTCCCTCGCCTGCAGCTCCTTCAGCCCCTGCGGCAGCCACGGGAGCCGCGGCGCCAGCAGGGTCAGCCGCCGCGCAATCCCCAGCAGCCCCGTCACCAGCAGCCCCGTCACCAGCAGCCCCGTCACCAGCAGCCCCGTCACCCGCGCCAGCAACGCCCTCCCGCGCAACACCAGCCACTCCGCCCCGTGCTGCCACCGCGGCTCCCGGAGCCGCGCCCGGCACGAGCCCGCCGGCCACTGGCAGCACTCCTGCCGCCTCGCCGCCACGGCCGCCCGCGACGCTGAGCGGCCCCAAGCCGGCAGCCCCACCTCCCAGCCCGGCGCAGGTGAAGAAGGCGCGCGAGCTCTGGTATCGCGGCGTGGATGCCTTCCGCAACGGTCGCTACGAAGAGGCGCGGCAAGCCTTTGCCGAGTGCTACGCGCTGATGCCCAAGAGCGACGTGCTCCGCAACCTCAGCATCTCCGAGCTTCAGAGCGGCCACTACGTGGACGCCGCCCGACACCTGACCTTGCTGCTGTCGAGCACAGATCTGCCCGAGAACGTGCGGGAAGAGGCGACGCGCCGGCTGCAACAGGCCGAGGCTCAGGTGGGCAAGCTGAACGTCAATGTCGACGTACCCGGCGCCACGCTCAACATCGATGGCGTGGCGGTGGCGCGCACTCCGCTCGACGGGCCCTGGTACATCGAGCCCGGCCAGCACGAGATCGTGATCAGCAAGGCGGACTACCCGCGCGACGCGCGCGAGATCTACGCGCTCGCCGGGGTGGCCATCCCGGTCAACGTCTCGCTCGAGGAGCTGCGCCGCGAGCAGGAGCGAGATCTGCAGGCCGCATCACTGATGGGCACGCGCGAGGGGGAGACCCCGCGGGATCGCGGCATCGGCACTGCCGCCACCATCACGCTCGTCTCGACCGGCACGGTGGCGGTGCTCGGCCTGATCGGCGGTCTGTACTTCACCTCGTCCGCGAACGAGCACGAGGATAACGCCGAGGCGTTGACGGCGCTGCTGGGGCCCAGCGGCTGCGGGGCATCGACCCAGCTGCGGGGTGACTGCCAGCAGCTGTGGGATGAGCAGGTCGACGGGCGCAACGCCCGGCGCTACGCCACCGCCAGCTTCATCGGCCTTGGCGTGGGCGCAGCCGCCACTCTGGGCTACGCGCTCTATCTGCTGCTGGAGGAGGACGAGGCCGCGCCCAAGGCCGGCGCGCGCCGTCCCGAAGCACGCGGCGTGATGCCCGCCATCGAGCTGGGCTCCGGGGGGGCCACGCTCCACCTGCAAGGGCAGTTCTAGTGCCTCGATTCTCTTGAATCGATGGCACCAAGGTACCTCTCATGCATCGCTTACTCTTGCTTCCCTGGGTTCTGCTGGTGGTGGGCGTGTTCAGCGTCCACTGTGCCGAGCTCTCGAAAGACTGCAACGACACGCTGACCTGTGACGAGGCGCCGACCCTCGGGGCAGACTGCGTCTGGCGCTATCCCAACGGCAGCGTCTGGCAGGGCGGGCCGCGGCGCACGCCCGAGGGGCTGTGGCAGTGGCCCAATGGCAGGCAGACCCGCACGCAGGATCTGGTATGCCCGACCGGTGACGCCGGTGTGGACGGCGGGCTGGGCCCCATCTTCCTCGGCGATTGCCCGCGCGTGGCCTGTGACGCTCCGCTCCTGTGTGATGAGCCCTCGGGGCTGTGCGTGGAGTGTCTGGACAACACCGCCTGCGCCGACGCGGTGAGCTCCACCGGCGAGCGGCAGCCGGTGTGCGATCCGCGCAGCCACGCCTGCGTGGCGTGCCGCAGCGACGGTGACTGCAGCGGCGGCCAGCACTGCAAGACGGATCCGGATCCGCGCCGCAACGCCTGCGTGGAGTGCACGCGCAGCAGCCACTGCGGCGGCGGCCAGGTGTGCGACACCAGCTCGAACGAGTGCACCTCGGTCTGCACGGGCCCCGGGCAGTGCAGCGACACGCGCAAGCCCATCTGCAGCAACCTGGCGACCGGCGCGGCCACCGGCGTGTGCGTGGAGTGCCTGGACAACTCTGTCTGCTCCGGCAGCACGCCACAGTGCAACACCGTGCGCAAGAAGTGCGTGCAGTGCGTGGACGACAGCCTGTGCGGCGGCCGCGTATGCAGCAGCAACAACCGCTGCGTGGAGTGCGTGGATGACCGGCGCTGCGGGGGCGACACGCCCAACTGCGACCTGGACACCAACACCTGTGTCGCGTGCCTGAACAACAGCCAGTGCACGCTGGCCGAGGCCTCCAAGTGCAACACGGCCACGCGCGAGTGCGAGCCGTGCACCGACGACATCCAGTGCGAGGCGGCGCTGCCCGTGTGCAGCAACGGCCGCTGTGTGGCCTGCAAGGACGACAGCACCTGCACGAACCCGGCGGCGCCGCACTGCGAC
>JAICQL010000090.1 GCA_025937895.1 Polyangiaceae bacterium
GCATCCTGATGCGCAAGTGCCACCTCAACACCTGTCCGGTGGGCATCGCCACGCAGAACCCCGAGCTGCGCAAGAAGTTCGAGGGCAAGCCCGAGCACGTGATTCGCTTCATGTTCTACGTGGCGGAGGAAGCGCGGCAGTTGATGGCCAAGCTCGGCTTCCGCACCATCAACGAGATGGTGGGCCGCGTCGATCGTCTGAAGACGCGCAACGTCTCCGATCACTGGAAGACGTCGCGCCTGGACTTCTCCAAGGTGCTGTTCCCGGCGGAAGCTGCTAAGGGGGTCAGCGTCTACAAGACCCAGGCCCAGGATCACGGGATCGACTCTGCCTTCGATCAGGGCCTGATCGAGCAGTGCCGTCCCGCGCTGGAGGAGCGTACGCCGGTGGAGCTGAAGCTGTCGGTGCGCAACATCCACCGCACCGTGGGCACCATGCTGGCGGGCGAGATCACGCGCCGTCACGGCCCCGCGGGGCTGCCCGACGGCACCATTCGCGTACAGTTCGAGGGCACCGCCGGGCAGAGCTTCGGCGCCTTCATGGTGCGCGGCATGGATTTTACGCTCTCCGGTGATGCCAACGACTACGTGGGCAAGGCGATGGCAGGTGGCCGCATGGCAATCCACCCTCCCAAGGGCTCCACCTACGCTGCGGACCAGAGCACCCTGGTCGGCAACACCGTGCTGTACGGCGCCACGGGTGGCCGCGCGTTCTTCAACGGCATGGCCGGCGAGCGCTTTGCCGTGCGCAACAGCGGCGCTACCACCGTGGTCGAGGGCGTGGGCGACCACGGCTGTGAATACATGACCGGCGGGCTCGTGGTGATCCTGGGCGAAACCGGCCGCAACTTCGCGGCGGGCATGAGCGGCGGCCTGGCGTACGTCCTGGACGAGAACGCGCAGTTCAACAGCCTGTGCAACACCGAGATGGTGACCCTGGAGAGCCTCTCGGACCCGGAGGAGATCGCGGGCCTGCGCGCGCTGCTGGAAGAGCACGTCGAGTGCACCGGCAGCGAGAAGGGCCGGCGCTTGCTGGACAGCTGGGCTGCCTCTGTTCGGACTTTCGTGAAGGTGTTCCCGAACGAGTGGCGTCGAGTGCTCAAGGAGCGCGCGGAGCTGCCGCAGGAGCGCAAGTCAACGCCGCGCGTGGACCGCGAGCCGCGCCAGGCCACCGGCAGCTAACCTTCAAAGAGCCCAATTACCGAGGCCCGCCAGGAGCGAGGCCTGTTAGTGTCGAGGATAGCACCGTGGGAAAGATCACCGGCTTCATGGAGTTTGAGCGGGAAGACGCCGACAAGCTCCCAGTCAAGAAGCGCCTGCAGAACTACCAAGAGTTCGAGTTGCCCGTGCCGGAAGAGCGGCTGCGTGAGCAAGGCGCGCGCTGCATGGATTGCGGCATCCCCTTCTGCAACACGGGCTGTCCGCTCGGTAACCTCATTCCCGACTGGAATGATCACGTGTATCGCGGCGACTTCGCGAGCGCGTCCGCCTCCCTGCACGAGACCAACAACTTCCCCGAGATCACCGGGCGCGTGTGCCCGGCTCCGTGTGAAGCCGCTTGCGTGCTCAACATCAACTCGGATGCCGTGTCGATCAAGCTGATCGAGAAGTCGATCGCTGACACGGCCTTTGAATCGGGCTCGATTACGCCGGAGCCCCCGCGCTCGCGTACCGGCAAGCGCGTGGCAGTCATTGGCTCCGGCCCCGCGGGGCTGGCAGCAGCACAGCAGCTAAATCGCGCAGGCCACCAGGTGGTGGTGTTCGAGCGCGACGATCGCATCGGCGGCCTGCTGACGTACGGCATCCCCGACTTCAAGCTCGAGCTCCAGGTGGTGGAGCGCCGGCTGCAGCAGCTCCGTGAGGAGGGGGTGCAGTTCCGGGCGGGCGTCGATGTCGGTAAGGACATCACGGGGCACGAGCTCCTGGATCAATTCCACGCCGTGTGCGTGTGCATCGGCTCGCGCGTACCGCGCGATCTGCCGGTGCCGGGGCGCGAGCTGGAGGGCATCCACTTCGCCATGGATTTCTTGACCCAGCAGAACCGGCGTGATGCCGGTGACGTGCTGGATCCCACCACCGAGATCCTCGCCGGCGGCAAGCGCGTGGTCGTGATCGGCGGTGGCGACACCGGCAGCGACTGCATCGGCACCTCTAACCGCCAGGGCGCGATCAGCGTGTACAACCTGGAGCTGATGCCGCGTCCGCCGGACTCGCCGGCGGCGCACACGCCCTGGCCGCTCTGGCCGCTGATGTACCGCACGTCCAGCTCCCACGAGGAGGGCGTCGAGCGTGACTTCGCCGTCACCACGACCCAGTTTCTGGGGTCAAACGGCAAGGTCCGCGCGCTGCAGTGCGCGCGCCTGGAGGTCCAGAACGGCCGCCTCGAGCGGATCCCGGGCTCCGAGTTCGAGCTGGAGGCAGACCTGGTGCTGCTGGCGATGGGTTTCATCCATCCCGAGCCCACCGGCATCGTGCAGCAGCTGGGGCTGGATCTGACGGAGCGCGGCAACATCAAGGTGAACCGCAATCTGATGACTGCGGTGCCGGGCGTGTTCGCGGCCGGCGACGCCCAGCGAGGGCAGTCGCTGGTGGTGTGGGCCATCGCCGACGGCCGGCGTGCGGCTCGCGAGATCGACCGCTACCTGATGGGGCGCTCGGAGTTGCTCACGCCGAAGCTGGCGGGCGTGCTGCGCTGAGCGGCGCAGCACCAGAGGGGGGATAGCAGCGGAGTGGAGCGCTAGCCGAGCTGACTGGAGCTCTGCTCCAGGCGCGCCCAGCTGCCCGCCCCATCTGTCGAGCGGGCCTCGGCGAGGCCCGCCTCGATGCTGGTTCGCACGGCGGACACCAGCTGATCCGTGCGCGCTCGACCAAACGCCGCCACGTCGATGGGCGGGCGCACCACCACCCGCACCGTCTGGCCCTTGTGCACGACCGTCTCCTTGGCGCGCAGCACACGCAGGGTGCCATCCACGGCCACTGGCAAGATGCGGAGCCCTGCATCGAGCGCCAGGTGAAAGCCGCCGCGTTTGAACGTCCCCAGGGTGCCGTCCAGACTGCGTGTGCCCTCGGGTGCAATCCACACGCTGGTTTGATCTCGCTGGAGCCGCTCGCGCGCGGCGGTGAGGCTGCGCACGGCTCGCGTCCGGCGCGAGCGATCCACCTCCACGAAGCCCGAGTAGCGCATGGCGCTGCCCATCACCGGGATGCGAAATAGCTCCTTCTTCGCCACCATGCGGACGGGGATGCCGAGCGCCTGAAAGACGACGGGAATGTCGAAGTGCGACTGATGGTTGCTCATTACCACGAAGCTTTCGCCCGGGACGATGTGCTCGCGACCGCGCGTGTCGATGGTGATCCTTGCCAGCGCCACCAGGTTCCTCGACCAGCTGTCGAGGCGGCGGTCACACGCCCGCGCATCGACCCTGCCAAGCCAGCCATCGATGATGGTGGGGACGCAGATCTTGGCTGTCTCGTAGGCAGCCAGCGCCAGAACATCCGCGGAGAACATCAGCCTTACCTTGCCTTTGGTGCTCACAACCAGGGCACTGCGCCCGAGTCCTTTACCTCGCCTTCGGAGACGAGCTTGATCGGCTTCTGCGGCTGGCCATGTGTGGCCCCCGGCGGCGGTGATTTGTCGTTGACCCACCACACGTCAAACGCCACCAGGCGATCGCGCGGATTGCCCGTACGCAGATGCCAGCGCTGCAGATACTCGCGAAGATGCTGCCGGTTGGCAGCGTAGCGAGCAAAGAACATCTTGAGGTGATAGTCGCACCAGTGCTGGCTGTGCCCCCAGCCCACGCGCGTCTCCGTGTTGAAGTCCGGCTCCTCGCCTGTCAACGGATCGACCTTCCTGCCGTCCACCGTCCGTCCGTCGACGACCAGCCTGCCGTCTTCATAGGGCGGCTCCGGCGCGAACATGCGCCAGCCCTGGTACAGGCGGAAGGCATCCACAAAGGCCAGCAGCGGCGCCGGCTGCTGCGCCTTGGGGAAACGGCGCCGGGCCCAGTCGTTGTCGGTCGCCAGCTGGTTGATGGTCATCACCAGAAACAGCAGAGCCAGGAGCTCGCGCAGCGGCAGGCCCAGCATGCCTCCGGGGGGCCAGACTCGCTGCACCGGCTCGTGCTCGGGTACGAGCAGCGGTGCCACTGCTGGCTGCCCGCCCACTCCACACTGCCCCAGGCCGAGCCGCGCCGAGATGGCATGGCGGCGCACGGCAAAGGCGCTGTAGGCACGCCGCGCGACCCAGCTGATGCCTGGCAGCCGCAACAGGTAGCCCAGGCCCAGGCTGGCCAGCGGCAGCGCCGCGAGCACCTGCGCCGCGGCCCGCTCGTGGGTCAGTTGCTCGCCGTCCGGGGTCAGCACCACGACGGTCTGGTCGAGTAGCGCGTCGCTGAGCGTGTCGGGGATCCGCTCCCGCTCGTCATTGCCCACAAAGCGCAGCCGCTCCAGCACGTCGAGCCGCTGCAAGATGCGGCAGAGCTGAAAACACACCCCGCAGTCCGCGTCGTAAATGACCGTGTACGGCCCGCGCTGACGCCACAGGCGCTGCCTGAGCCAGTGCCAGTCCGCGGCCGCCAGCGGCAAGACGAAGAAGGCGACCATCACGTAAGAAAAGGGGCCCAACCGCGACGTGGCGGCGATGCTGCCGTGCAGACCGAGCGCCAGCACCAGGGCGAGCCGCCGCAACCGCGGCTGATGCCAGGGCAGGAGCAGAATGAAAGCGAGCACGCCCTCCACCGCCAGGGTGGCGTACGTCATGCCTCGCAACAGCCAGTACGGAGCGTGTTCGCGAACGAAGATCCCAAACCAGGTGACGATGCGGTCCTGGTACAGGAACCAGTGCAGCGCCGAGCCGTCGCGCCAGCCCGAGCCGCTCTTGTGCACCACGTTGAAGAAGTAGATGGCGCTCCACTGGAACAGCAGACAGAAGACCGCCAGCGAATAGAAGGCCTGCGACTCCTCCGCCGCGCGAGGCCGCTGATTGAGCTCTGCGCTGGTGCTCTCCACCCTGTGTCGGAGAGACTGCAGCAGCGCATCGACCGAGAGCCGTCTTCCCAGTGGTAGCAGCAGGGTCCACCACGTGAGCAGGTTGACTACGATGGTGCCGCCGTTCTCCGTCAGCAGATTGCGAGCATCGAGGCTGGTGATGCACAGGAAGGACAGGATGTGGAAGAGCCGTGTCCGGTAGCCAACCAGGAAGGTCAGGAAGACCAGCAAGGTCAGCGCAAACGCGAGGTGGACCTCTGCCGGTGTGGAGAACGCGTGATAGAAGGAGAAGACGCCCCTGCCCAGTGGCCGGAAGAGCGAGAAATGGTTGGGCAGGATCCCGTCATTGCTATAGAAGTCGCGGGCTACCCGCCAGCAATGCAGCAGCTGTCCGCACAGGACGAGCCCGAGCACCACGCGAAACGCGCCCAGCCAGCGCAGATCCACCCGGCAGTAGTGCTCTTCAAACCAGTTGAACCCGCTCCGTAGCCGGCCAATCGGACCGTGCGTTTTCGTCTCTGACACGAGCGGGGGGACTCTAGTGCTCAGCCCCTGCGTACGCGATCGGAAATTGGGCTGCCCCTGCCGCGAAGACTCTGCTCTTTGGGTTTTTTTCGCTCAATGTTCTAGGCTGCAGGATAGTCGGTGATCGGGGTGCCAGCCGTCTCGCACAGCCGGCGCTCGACGAGACCTCCATGAAAGTACAGTGCGGACACTGCCCAGCCAAATACGCCGTCGCTGACGAGCGCGTTCGAGACAAGAAGGTCCGGATTCGCTGCCGGCGTTGCAACGCCGCCATCGTGGTGGACGGCAAGGTGAACCCCCCGCTGGTTACGTCCACGCCCGCGCGGCCATCGGCCGGGCCCGGCTCTCATGCTCCCGGCCCAGAGAGCCTGCCACCGTCGAACCCTCCGCCGGACCACCCGAGGCCGGTTGCTCACACCATCATGGGTGGGCTGGAAGCGCCGGTCACCCATCAGCTCATGCACGCGCACGTCGGTGGAGCAGCGTCGGCTCAGCTCGAACTGGATGCCGCGGAAGAGCTGCGCGCGGGCAAGCCCGACTCGTCGAGGGGTTTCACCGAGCCGCCGGCGCGCGGTGAGGCGGAGCGCTGGCGGGTCGCGCTCACCCAGCAAGATCTGCGCTGGATGACCACGGAGGAGATCACGCAGGCGTTCAGGGACGGCGCCGTCAAGTCGGAGACGTTCGTGTTTCGCGCCGGCATGCCGACCTGGGTGACGCTGATGGAGGTGAGCGAGATCGCGCAGGCGCTGACCGACGCGCGCCTGGTATCGCCGCCGCTGCGCAGGCTGCCACTCGAGGCGCCCGAAGGCCCTGCCAGCCCGCCCCAGCGTAACTCGTCTTTGCCGCCGCCGCGCAAGGTAGCCCGCAGCCGGGCGGAGTCACCCCTCGCCGAGCTACTGGCGGCGGCAGATGGCCTCGCCGAGCCGGAGGAGTCGATGCCGTTCGCGCTGGTGGCGGAGCGATCCGGCAGCAAGCGGCCGGTAGAAAATGGCTCCCCGGCAGCCGCTGCCGCCGGCGCGGAGAGCGCCGAGGTGGCTGAGCCTGCGCCCGAGCTCGAGGCCGCACCGGCGAGCCCCGTGCCGGAACCTGCCAGCAGCCCGGCAGTGCTCGAGCCTGCGCCCGTGGCGGCCCCGGCGGCTCCGCTGGCCAGCACGATCGACCTCCCCGTCGTTCCCGCGCCAGCGCCTCCGCCAAAGAGCAGCAGCACCTGGATCTGGGTGACCCTCGTGGTCTTGCTAGCCCTGGGCGCAGCGGCGTTGCTGCTCGGGCCGCGCTTCGGGCTGCGCCTGGGTTGAAGCGCTGCGCTGGGTTGAAGCGGAGCCCCGAGCGCGCCGCTCCCGCGAGCCTCTGCCGGACGGCAGATGGCGTCTGCTAGAGCCGGATGCGCACCAGGGTGCCGCGACCCACGCTCGCAGACGCGAAGCTGCCGTGCCAGTGCTCGGGAACGATCGGGCTCGACCAGCCGAACACGTAGCGCGCGTCAATCGGCGCCAGGCTCACGGAGCCATCCGGGCGCATGCGACCGAAGTCGTCATGCCAGTAGGCGCCGTGGAGTGCATGGCGGCCGTTGAAATACATCACCCAGGGCACGTCGCGCAGCTCGGCTTCCCCCTCGTCGAGGTGGCCATCGAGGGTCGTGGTGACGTGCTTCTGCTGGAGCTCGAACAGCCCTTGCGGCAGCGAGCCTGGCGCTTGCCCACCGGCGCGCCCCGTGGACACCAGCGTCGCATACACGGGCTGCTCTCCCTCCCAGAGCACGAGCAGCTGACTGCTCAGAGAGACGTCGATCCAGCGCCTGCCCTGCTGCGCATGCTCCGGTAGCTCGCGCGGTCTCATTGCCAGTCGCACGTCGTCACTGCGCAGCCAGCTTCCCCCGCGCGTCTGGAGATAGCGTACGCCATCCACGCTCTGCATCGTGGCCGTCACCGGCACGAATTGCCGCCGCGCAAGCCGCCCGAGCACGCGCGGCCCATCCTCTTCCTCCAGGCTCCAGAGCTGCGCGTCCGGCTTCCAGCCGAAGGCCACGGGCAGCCCCACCTCGCGCAGGCTCTCACCGTGAAACGCCGAGCCCGGCAGCGCCACGAGCTTCTCCGCCGGCAGAATGCGGCCATCGCAGCTGACCGCGAAGCGCCGCCACGGCGCAGCGTCGTTGGCGACGAAGGAGTCGAGCAAGGCGACACCGGCGCGGCCTGGCACGCGGTCCGTGAAGAGCGCACGAGGCGCAGCGTCGAGCAGCGAAAAATTGGGGATGCGGCGCTCGCCGGCGAGCCACCAGGGCACCGAGTCGCGCCCGTCGCCGCCGAAGCGCTCACCCGCAGCCCCGGGCCGCACCAGGCTCGAAATTGGCCCAGTAGCCAATCCTTCGCCGTCGAGCGGCACATCATTGGCACCGAGCTCTGGATAGACCTCCAGAGGCTCGGCGCTCGCTCGGCTACCTGGCATGGGACGCGGCTCGGTGTGGAGCTGTTCCTCTACCGTCGGCACCCGCAGGTAGTTCGGCGTCTCTGTGCGCGTGAGCGCGTACGCGTAGGGCAGCGGCCGCGAACGATCTGGCTCTACCTGGATGGCACGCGCGAGGGGGTGCTCGAGATCCACGCTGGTGTCATCCCCCGCGCACACGAAACCCAGTGGTCGCAATGCGTACCAGCCGTCGGGGCAATCCCTGAGCGAGACGGGCTGGTCCGAGCGCGCCACTCGCGCACCGATGCGCAGATAGCCAATTTTTTCAGCGTGTTTGTCCGCGGTCGCATACACGGGCGAAACCATCCGCAACGCAGCGAGCACCGGCCCGGATGCTGGAGGGACCGGGATGGACTCGGCGCCATCCAGCGGCAATTCTTGGCTTCTACTGGCACGCTGGGGCGCTCTCTCGGCGGCCACGCGCAGCGGCGCAGTGGCTGCGAGCACGTGCTCCTCCGTCTGCCCCTGGAGCGAGCAGGCCACCAGGATCGAGCTCATTCCCCAATAGCCGACGCCACTTCTCGAAGACACCTCGTGGTTCATGCCAAACGTCCGTGGTGCGGCCCAGAAAATGTCGAGCCGGCGTGCAGCGGCCGGCAGATCTCCACTCGCGGGTGCCCTATTTGATCAAATCGCGTTAGAACCCCCCTCGGCCCGCTGCGGCTCTCGCCGCCCGCTCCCGGGCCAGAGCACTCCGCTCGTCAGTCAGAACGTCTAACCCCTCCAATCGGTACCAAAACTTCGATGTCGACCAAGAACTCTCTGACCATTACCGACAACCGCACCAGCAAGACTTATGAACTCCCGATCGTCGACGGAACCGTGTCGACCATGGGTCTGCGTGCCATCAAGACCGACGAGAAGGACTTCGGCTTGATGGGCTACGATCCGGCGTTCATGAACACGGCGTCCTGTCGTTCGTCGATCACGTTCATCGACGGCGACGAAGGCATCTTGCGGCACCGCGGTTATCCCATCGAACAACTCGCGGAGAAGACCACGTATTTGGAGGTGGCCTACCTGTTGATGAATGGCGAGCTACCGAGTGCGGCGGAGCTCGAGACGTTCTCGGCGGAGATCAGCGCGGAAAGCTCGCTTCACGAAAACATGAAGGGGTTCATCCAGAGCTTTCTGCCCAATGCCCATCCGATGGGCATGCTGATTGCAGCGATGGGCGCTCTGGGCACGTTCTACCCGGACGCGAAGCAGGTGCTCGACGCCAAGGTCCGGCGCCGCCAGATCGCGCGCATCATCGCGCAGATCCCGATCATCGCCGCGTGGAGCTACCGGCATGGAGTGGGCAAACCGTTCGTGAACCCTGATCCCTCGCTGGGTTACACGGCAAACTTCCTGAGCATGATGAAGCGCGGCTCCGAGCCGCGCTACGCGGCGCATCCCGACATCGTCAAGGCGCTGGACGTGCTGTTCATCCTGCACGCGGATCACGAGCAGAACTGCTCCACCAACACGATGCGGGCCATCGGTAGCTCGCAGGCGGATCCATTCTCGGCCGTGGCGGGCGCTGCTGCCGCGCTGTACGGGCCGCTGCACGGCGGCGCGAACGAGGCCGTGCTGCACATGCTGAACGAGATCGGCACGATCGACGCGGTGCCGCAGTTCATCAAGGATATCAAGGCGGGCAGCGGCGGCCGGCGCTTGATGGGCTTCGGGCACCGCGTCTACAAAAACTACGATCCACGCGCGAAGGTCATCAAGAGCCTGGCGGATCGCGTGTTCGACATCCTGGGCAAGCAGAACCCGCTGCTGCAGATCGCGCGCGAGCTCGAGCGCATCGCGCTGCAGGACGAGTACTTCGTCAAGCGCAAGCTCTACCCGAACGTAGATTTCTATTCAGGTCTCATCTACCAAGCCCTGGAAATTCCGATCGATTTGTTCCCCGTCATGTTCGCCATCCCGCGCGCCTCCGGCTGGCTCGCGCAGTGGGAGGAGCTGCTCATGGACAAGGAGCAGAAGATCGCGCGACCGCGCCAGATCTACACGGGCATCATGCTGCGCGATATCAAGCGCTGAGTGCAAAGTGCTGCGTGCAAAGCGCCGAGTATGAAGCGCTGAGCACCGAGCGTGTGCTCCGGGGCAGGCCTGCTGCCGAGCAGGCCCCCCCCGCTGCGCACCGCCGGCGCGCTGAGCGCGCCTGCCGAGCGAGAAAGGCCCTAGCTGAGCACGGCGCGCCTGAGCTCAGCCGCCGGCGAACTCGATGATCGCGTCGCAGACCTCGTCCTGCTCCTGATTGCTCAAGCCAAACCACATTGGCAGGCGCAACAGTCGTGCAGACAGGTCTTCCGTGATGGGCAGCGAGCCGTCCTCGTACCCCCACTTGCGCCCCATCGGCGAGAGGTGGAGCGGAACGTAGTGAGACACAGCCTGGATGCCCTTCTGCCGCAGGTGGCTGGCGAGCCCCTCCCGCGCCTGCTCGCTGTGCAGCAGGATGTAGAACATGTGATAGTTCTGGCGGCAGTGGGCGGGTACGCGCGGGCCGCGCAGCACGCCCGATTTCTCCAGCGGTGCCAGGCGATCGGCGTAGCGCTCATGGATAGCGCGGCGGCGCTCCAGGATCGGATCCAGCTGCTCCAGCTGGGCCTGGAGAAAGGCGCAAGCGAGCTCCGCCGGCAAGAAGGACGAGCCCACATCGACCCAGGTGTACTTGTCGATCTCGCCGCGAAAGAACTTCTGCCGATTCGTGCCCTTGTCACGGATGATCTCGGCTCGCTCGAGCAGCGCCCGGTTGTTGATGTTGAGGGTGCCCCCCTCCCCTGACACGTAGTTCTTCGTGTCGTGAAAGGAGTAGGCCCCCAGGTCGCCGATCGAGCCCAGCGCGCGATCGCGATAGTAGGCGTGGACGCCTTGCGCCGCATCCTCCACCACCAGCACGCCGCGCTTCTTCGCCAGCCCGAGCAGCGGATCCATCTCACAGGCGACGCCCGCGTAGTGCACGGGCACGATGGCCTTGGTGCGCTCGCTGAATGCCGCCTCCACCAGCGACTCATCCATGTTGAGCGTGTCCGGACGGATGTCGACGAACACCGGACGCGCGCCGGCGCGCACGAACGCGTTGGCGGTGGAGACGAAGGTGTACGAGGGCATGATGACCTCGTCTCCCGGTGCCAGGTCGCAGAGCAGGGCAGCCATCTCGAGCCCCGCCGTGCACGACGGCATCATCAGCACCTTGGCGATACCAAAGCGCTCCTCGAGGAACCGCGCGCACCCTTTGGTAAACCGCCCGTCCGCCGCAATCTCACCCGCCGCGATGGCGCGGCTCACGTACTCTAGCTCCTTGCCGGAGACATAAGGTTTATTGAACGGGATTCGATGGGCCATGCGCTGTAAGACGACTCCTCTCCGAGCATCCTCGGGTGGCCCGCTCGGCCGGGCAAGTTTCACCTGCCAGCAGAGCACGCGCCATGGGGGAATGCCACCGCATCCCCCGGCAAACCGCGCTCATCGGCGCACAGTGTCCGCCCAAACAGTGTCCGCCCAAACGGTGTCCGCCCAAACGGTGTCCGCGCGAGCACGCTTCAATGAACGGATTCCCCGCGGTGCGCTAAAGCGGCTTGCCGTTTGCGTGTCGCTCCGGATGGCCGACTCCGGCACGAGCCGCCCCTGCCGCTGGCAGGCCAGCACTGGCGGAAGCAATGGGGGATACACTGGTAGCCGGCGGCACGCCGAGCGCCTCTGCCAGCGCCTCGGCGCCGCGACGATGGTGAAACTCGCGCGCCACCTTCTGGCGTGACGCCTGACTGAGCCGCTGCGCCAGCTCCGGATCATCCAGGATGCGCGCGATGGCATCCGCCAGCGCTGCGCCATCGCGCGCCGGAACCATCAGCGCATCCACACCGGGATCGATGAGCTCTCGCATGCCGCCTACATCCGTCACAACGGCAGGCGTCATCATCGCCATGGCCTCCATCGCGGCCACGGAGATGCCCTCATCCAGGCTGGCCAGCACGAATACGTGAGCTCGCTCGATACACTGGCGATGGCGCTGCTCGGGGACGGAGCCCAGGAACTCCACGCTGCCCTCCAGCTTCAGCGCGCGCAGCTGCTCCTCCAGCTCCTGCCGGTAGCCGCTCACGCCCTCTTCGCCCCCGGCGATCTGGACCTGCACCTTGCGCCCACGCTGCACCAGTAGCGCGATGGCCTCGAGCAAGTATTTGTGCCCTTTCACCGGGTGCAGGCGGCCGCAGGTGTAGATGCGACAGACCTCGCCGGGCTGCCAGGCTACGTACGGGTTCGAACGCTGGGCTTGCTCCAGGTCCACGCCCATGGGCGCGATCCAGATCCGCTCGGGAGCCACATCCCCGAGCTGCTGCTCCACCTCGGCCAGCAGGCGCTTGGACATCACCAGCGCGAAGGCGGCGCCGCGCCATTTCTCGCGCTGGTTGGGGCCATAGCCCTCCAGCGAGGCCAGCAAGGTGAGGCTGTAGTCAATGCCCGTGAGCTGCGAGGCGAACGCGGCCACGTGCGCGGCATCCCCCGCGGAGAGCACGTGCAGCTGCGTCCAGCCGCGCTCGTGCGCGAGCGCCGCAAAGCGCGCCGCGACCACGACCAGCGCTGCCACCCGCGCGCGCTGCTTGGGCTCAGCGCCCTCGAGCTGCAAGGCCACGCGCAGACAGCGGGCTACCCTGCGCGGCCCGGCGCGCAGCAGCGCCTTGGCCGCCTCGCGCGCGTCGTGCGGCGTGAAGGGCACGAGATAGTGCGTGAGGCTCATCGCCTCCTGCGACCACTCGTGACAGATCGTCTTCGGGCGGCGCGTGGAGACCAGATCGGCCTCTATGCCCAGCTGCTCCAGCGCGCGCCGCTCGCGCCAGATCCAGGTGTGCGTCTGCCCGGGGAACTCGGGCACCAAATAGCCGATGCGAGCCTTCATCCGTAGCAGCCCAGACTGGGCTCAGCAGCGCCAACGGTCAAGTACCGCGCGGCGACAGTAGCCGGTACAGAAGTGCCGCGCCGCGGCTGGTTGGCGGCGGCGGACAGCCCGTGCTGACCGCCAGCAACGCGGAAAACAGCTGCGGGTAGCGACTCAGCAAGCGGATCGCCAGGTGCCGCCAGCGTGGGTGGCGAGCACAGGCCAGCAGCACCTCGGTGCTCCGGTAGTACCCCGCCAGGAGCGCCCGGTGGTCCTCCGGATAGCGCCATAGCTGCCCCGCGGCGAAGCGCTGCACCAGCGCCAGGCCGCTGGCAAAACCCACGGCGAGCCCCTCGCCGGTGAGCGCATCCAGATACCCCGCGGCGTCGCCCACCAGCGCCACCCCGGGCGCCAGCACGCCGCACGAGCGCTGCTCCAGCGGTCCCGCTCCGCGCACGCGCTCGCACGGGCTGGCCGCCAGCCGGGACATCAGCTCCGGAAATAAGGCCGGCCACTCCTCGCTCTTGCAAGCCCGGCGGTGGCTGAGCACCGCCACCCCCACCCGGTCCGCTCCGAGCGGCGTGACGTAGGCCTCCGCGTGCGCGTGCCAGTGCACCTCGACCCAGCTGGACCACGGTGTGCAGCGGTAGTGCCGCTGCGTGCCGAAGCGCAGCGGATGGCGCGGCGGGAGCTCGAAGCCCAGCTTTCGCCGCACGGTGCTGCGCAGCCCGTCCGCGCCGATCAGCAGCCGGGCGCTGCACTCCAGCAGGCCGCCGGGCGAGCTGACGCGGAGCTGTACCCCGGCGCTCGAGGCGCTGAAATCGCGCAGGTTATGAGCTCTGCGCAGGTCCACCTGGAGCTCCCGGGCGCGCCGCTCCAGGCGTTCCATCAGCTCCTGCCGGCAGAGCGCGCGCGCGGCCGTGCCGTGGAAGCGGGCAGTGGCTGTCGTGCCTCGATCGTGAAAGCGAATCCCCGCCAACTCGGGCGCGCCGTCCAGGGACACGCCCAGGTGCTGCAGCACCGCGACGGCTCGTGGCATCAAGCCCTCGCCGCACGCCTTGACCGGCAAGCTGGCGCTTTGCTCCAGCACCAGCACCCTGAGCCCCACCTGGCGGGCAGCGATGGCCGTCACCAGGCCCACAGGACCTCCGCCGGATACCACCAGATCCCAGTCGCTCACGTTGGCGTGGCTCGACCCGGTAGAAAGCGCCTGCGATCGCCCAGGCGCGCAGCGTACTGGCAGTGCTGGGCGAGCGCCTGCTCCTCGCAGCGGATGCGGACGCGCAGCAGCACGGCGTTCAGCAGGCTGAAGATCAGCGCCGTGAGCCAGGCCGAGTGCACCAGCGGCACGGCGATGCCCTCCAGCACCACCGCCAGGTAGTTGGGATGGCGGAGCAGGCGAAAGGGGCCGGCGGCCTCTGCCGGCACTCCGGGCAGCACGATCACCTCGATGTTCCAGCGCCGGCCCAGGCTCGCGATGGTCCAGTAGCGCAGGCCCTGACAGCACAGCGCCAGGGCTAGACAGGGCCACCCCAGCAGCGGCAGGAAGGGCCGGGAGAACGCCCACACCTCCAGCACACAGCCAGCCAGAAAGGCGGTGTGCAGCAGCTTCATCCAGAGCAGGTGCTCGCGACCGTAGACGAGCCCGCCCTGCCCCAGCGCCCAGCGCGCATTGCTGCGGCTGATGCTCAGCTCCACCAGGCGCTCGAGGCCGAGCAGCAGCATGAAGCCGGAGTACAGGTATTGGCTCACCACTGCAGCAGCACCATCTCCGAGCAGAAGCCCGGGCCCATCGCCATCAACAGCGCGCGCTCGCCGCTGGCAGGCTTGCGCGTGCGCCACAGGTCACCGAGCACCAACAGCACCGAGGCGCTGGAGAGATTGCCGTTCCGGCGCAGCTGCTGCCAGCTGAACTCCAGATCCTCCGCGGACAGGTCGAGCGCCGTCTGGAACGCCTCGAGGACGCGCGGACCGCCGGTGTGCAACACCCAGTGCTGGATGTCGGCGCGCTGCAGCGATTGCTCGGCGAGGAATGCGTCGACATCGGCGCGCGCGTGCTGGCGAACCAGCTCCGGCACCCCCGCGGAGAGCACCACCTTCAGCCCCTGCGTGCCGATCTCCCAGCCCATCACGTGCTCCGTATCGGCGTAGAAGCGCGAGCGAGAGGCGAGCACGCGGGGGCCCCTGGTGCGACCGCCGCCAGCCAGCACCAGCGCCGCGGCCCCGTCACCAAAGAGGCTGCACGCAAGCAGGTTGGGAACCGAGAGATCATCGGCTTGCCAGGTCAAGCTGCAGAGCTCGACCGCCAGCAGCGCCACGCTCGACTCCGGGTAGGCTCGCGCCCAGTCGGCGGCCCGCGCCAGGCCCGCCGCGCCTGCCACGCAGCCCAGACCGAAGATGGGCGTGCGCTTCAGCGCCGGGTTGAGCCTCATGCGGTTGACCAGGCGCGCGTCGATCGAGGGCGTGGCCATGCCAGTGACAGAGACGAAGAACAGATGACCCAGCTCTGCTGCCGGCAGCTCTGCCTCGCGCAGGGCGGCGCCGAGCGCGCGCTCCCCCAGCTCCACCGCGCAGCGGATGTACTCGCGATTGCGCTCCGAAAAATCGCGCAGCTCAGGGTAGCGCTCGATCGGCAGGGCCAGATGGCGGCCCTCTACCCCCGCGTTCTCGTGAAAGCTCGCCACCCGGGCCCGGGCGTGTGGTGCGCCCTTCCACTGCTGGTCCAGCAGGGCGAGCGTCTGGGCCTGAGGATAATACTGCTCAGGAAAAGCGGCAGCGACGGATACGATAGGCAAAGTTGCTTCCAGCGAGCGTGGTCCCTGGCGGGCGATGATATGCGCAGCTGCCCCGAGGAACCCAGGGGAGCGGGGCCCCATTTTGCGGCTTCCCGCGGTATCGCGACTGCAGCTGCGAGTCGAGCCCTGCCCCGGCCTGCTGCAGTCGGTCCCCGGCTTCACTCCCCACACGACCCGTCGACCGGAGCACCAGCAGGGGCGCAGGCGTAAAAAGTGCGAGGGAGCGCTGGAACACCGGTGCGGCGCCAGGGTCGCTGGTCCTACGCTGCGCCCCGGCATGCAAAAGTTTCTGCTGGGGGCATGTGCGATCAATGGCTTTCTGGCGGTGGCCCTGGGTGCCTTCGGGGCCCATGGGCTGAAGGGCTACCTGGCCCCGCTGAGCGACGCGGCCAAGCGTCTCGAGTGGTGGCAGACCGCCGCGCAATATCATCTGTTTCACGCGCTGGCGCTGGGTGTGCTGGCAAGCTGGGCGGGGCGCGGTGACGACCGGGCGCTGCAGCTAGCGGGGGGTGCGATGCTGGCGGGCATCGTGCTGTTCTCGGGCAGCCTGTACGCGATGACCATCACCGGCCAGACGCGGCTGGGCATCGTGACCCCATTCGGGGGCCTGGCGCTGCTCGTTGGCTGGGGTTCGCTCTTGGTCAGCGTGCTGCGGCGGTAGTACACTCGTCCGTCTACTAGAGCGCGCGGCTCGAACAGGCGGTCGTGGCCGCCGGCACGCCTGGCTGGCCTGCTGACTTCACCCGCGCTTCGTGGGGTGCTATGGCTCCACCCCCGATCGAGCCAAGAGGCCACAGCAAGGATCTGTAGAGAACATGAGTGGGCATTCCAAATGGGCGACCATCAAACGCAAGAAGGGCGCTTTAGATGCCGCTCGGGGCAAGATCTTCACCCGCTTGACGCGCGAGATTTCCATCGCCGCGCGCATGGGTGGGGGTGATCCCGGCGGCAACGCGCGTCTGCGCAAGGCCATGGAGGCCGCAAAGGCGCAGCAGATGCCCAATGACAAGATCGATCGTGCCATCAAGCGGGGCACCGGCGAGATCGAGGGCGTGAGCTACGAGGAGGTGCTGTACGAGGGCACCGGTCCCGGCGGCACGCTGTTCCTCGTGGAGGGCACGACCGACAACAAGAACCGCACGGTGGCCGAGCTGCGCAAGATCTTCGACAAGCACAACGGCTCGCTCGGCAGCAGCGGCACGGCTGCCTGGGCGTTCGATCGGCGCGGCGCGCTGACCATCGGGCGCAAGGCCACGGAGGAGCAGATCATGGAATCTGCCGTGGAAGCCGGCGCCGAGGACTACAGCGACGACGGGGAGAACTGGATCGTCTACACGCCGCTGGAGCGCCTGGACGAGATCGCCGCGGCCGTGGAGGCCGCCAAGCTCGAGCTCGTCAGCAGCAAGATCGTCCTGGTGCCCAAGAACAAGAAAGAGGTCCGGGAGCGCGACGCCGAGGTGTGCCTGAACCTGGTGGAGGCGCTGGACGAGCACGATGACGTGGCCAACGTGTACACCGACTTCGATGTGCCGGAGGACGAGTTGCAGCGCATCGCCAACGCCTCCTGAGCGGGAGGGCCTGCGATGAACGCGGGCCCGGGCTTTTTTGCTCGGGCTCGCTTGCTTCCACGAGCCTCGCTCTGCGCCTTGCGCGCAGTGCTCACACCAGCAGGCGCAGCGACTGCGACGCGAAGTAGCTGAACACCGCGTGGGAGAACAGGCTCGGCAGCAGCCGCCCAGTCCGTTCCGCAAGAAAGCTCCAGCACAGGCCCCCACCCAGCGCAGCCAGCAGGAGCAGCGGGTTCTTGCCCGCATCTGGATCACTCAGGCTGAACAGCGTGGGCACGTGCACGAGCGCGTACAGGAGGGCGCAGCAGATCCAGCCGCGGCGGGCGCCCAGCGCCTCGCGTAGCTCGAGCTGCACCCAGCCGCGCCACACCAGCTCCTCACACACGACGACGAGCAGCAGCGCGATAGCCCCTGGCGTCCACTCCGGATCGCCTGCGAGCAGGAAGACGCTGAACAGCCACGCGCGCTGGCTCGAGCCGGGCTCCAGCCATTGCTGCGCAAACAGCCAGGCCGCGGTGAGCAGGCCGATCCCGAGCAAGATACCCAGGCTCGCATCGCCGGCGCGAAAGCCGAGCAGGGGCCGCAGCCGCTGGGCCCGAGCCAGGCGCTGCAGTGCCAGCCCCGTGAGCAGCAGATAGGGCCCGCCGATCCCCAGCCACATTGCCGGGCTACCCGCTAGCTCCGGCCGGAACGCGTAAGACACCGCGCCGAGCAGCACGACCACCACCAAGACAACCCAGACCATCAACCCTCTTGCAGCCGCGCGGCCAGAAACTCGGTGAGCTGATCCGCCACCAGCTGCTTCGATCCAGGACCGAGCGGCAGCTCCGCATCGCGGGTCACCAGCACCGCGCGCGTGTCGTCCGTCCCGAGCGCGTCGCTGGCAGCATTGGCGACGATGGCGTCGACCTTCTTGCGCACCAGCTTGGCGCGCCCCGCCGCGATCAGCTCGCCTCCCGCCGCTGTCTCCACGGCAAAGCCCAGCAGGAACGGCCGCTGCCCCACCCGCGCTTGTCCCAGCTCCGCGAGCAGATCCGGGTTGGGCACCAGCTCGATGGTCAGCGTACCGGTGCCCCGCTTGAGCTTGGCCGTGGACGGCTGCTGGGGCCGATAATCCGCGACGGCTGCACACATCACCAGCGCGTCGGCCAGCGCCGCCCCCTCGCCCAGCGCCTGCTGCAAGGCGGAGCGCATCTCCAGCGCGCTGCGCACGTCGATCCGGCTCACGCCTGCAGGAGTTTCCAGGGCAACCGGACCCGCGATCAAGGTCACCTGCGCGCCCCGGCGCGCTGCGCTCGCCGCGATGGCAAAGCCCATCTTGCCGGACGAGCGGTTGGTGAGCGAGCGCACCGGGTCCAGATCCTCCGCCGTGGGGCCCGCCGTCACGACCAGGCGGCGGCCGCTCAGCAGCTGCGCCGCCGGCTGACTGCCGCCGCTCTGCTCCGAGCCAGCAAGCAGGACGGGCAAGGCCGCTGCGATCTGCTCCGGCTCGAGCATCCGCCCCAGCCCCTCGTCACCCGACGCAACCTCACCAAACACAGGGCCGAGCAGGGACCAGCCCGGCAGCTCGCGCAGCCGCGCGGCGTTGCTCTGGGTGAGCGGGTGCTCCCACATCGCGGGGTGCATGGCAGGAGCGAGCGCCACCGGGCAACGCGCGCACAGCGCCGTGGCGGTGATCAAGTCATTCGCTCGCCCCTGAGCGAGCCGCGCCATCAGGTCGGCGGTGGCAGGCGCCAGGACCAGGAGCTGACTCCACCTTGCCAGCTCCACGTGCGGCTCTCCTGGCCCTTCAAACATTTCGCTGCGTACCGGGCGCCCCGTCAGACCCTCCAGGGTGGAGCGCCCCAGAAACTGGAGCGCCGCCTGAGTCATCACCGGCTGCACGATGGCCCCGGCGTGGAGCAATGCACGGGCCAGCACTGCCGCCTTGTACGCGGCGATGCTGCCGCTCACACACAGTGTAATACGGCGACCCACCAGCGATGCCGGGGGGCCGGAGACGCGAGCCTGTGCAGTGTCCTCTTTACCGCTCAAGACCTGGGCAGCCTACGCCGGGGCCGGCCAAGGAGGCAATTGCACCACCGACGATGAGACAAGATTCTTGTGCATCCGTAAACCGTCGAACTATGACGCGGTGGTGTACGCGCAGCCGCCAGAGAGCGTCCGCCTCTGGTCGAGTGAAACCAATCCTGACCGGGTTTCCGTCAGAAGGTCTTCGACGAGGAGGCGTTCTCACCTGCGCGGCGCCGGCGCCTCGCATAGCCGTTTTGGTGCGCTGCCCGCGCGGCTCGCGCCCCGGGCGCGCGATACCGCCCTGTCTGCACGTCTGGTAGAATACGAGGCGGTGGTGGCATGGTAGTGGCGAATCCGCAGCCCGCTGCCCGCCCTCGAATCGTCGGTCGTTACGCGCTGTTTGACGAGATCGCCGCGGGCGGCATGGCAACCATCCACCTGGGGCGCCTGGTGGGTCCGGTGGGCTTTTCACGCACGGTGGCGATCAAGACGCTCCACCCGCAGTTCGCGAAGGACCCAGAGTTCGTCGAGATGTTCCTGGAGGAGGCGCGCCTGGCCTCGCGCATCCAGCACCCCAACGTCATCAGCACGCTGGACGTTGCCACGGCCGAGGGCGAGGTGTTCCTGGTCATGGAATACGTCGCCGGCGAGTCCCTGGCAAAGCTGGTGCGCAGCGCTCTGAAGAAGGGCGAGCGCATGCCGGTCGAGATCGGGGTCAGCGTGCTCTCCGGCATGCTGCACGGCCTGCACGCGACCCACGAGGCCAAGAACGAGCAACTCGAGCCAATGCACATCGTGCACCGCGATGTCTCTCCCCAGAACGTGCTGGTGGGGCTGGATGGCGTTGCACGCATCTTCGACTTTGGCGTGGCCAAGGCGGCAGCCATGCGCTCGCAGGCGACCACCGAAGGTCAGATGAAGGGCAAGTTGAGCTACATGTCGCCCGAGCAGCTCAACAGCCGTGAGGTCGATCGGCGTACGGACGTGTTCGCCGCCGGGGTGGTAGCCTGGGAGTGCCTGACGGGGCGCCGCCTGTTCTCGGGATCGGATCCCGGCGAGGTGCTCGCGAAGGTGCTGACCCTGGACGTGTTGCCGCCGATCGAGGTGTTGCCCACGATCCCGCGGCCGCTGAGCGACGCTGTGATGCGAGCGCTCGAGCGCTCACCGGATCAGCGCTGGCCGACGGCACGCGATTTTGCCATCGAGCTGGAGCGCAGCTCGCCGCTGGCCGCTCCGCACGCCGTGGGTGACTGGGTGGAGCGCAATGCCAGCGAGGCCGTGCAGGATCGCCGGCGCCGCGTGGAGATGGTCGAGCGCGCTTCCGTCGAGCTGGGCCATCTGGCAGGCGCGCAGCCCAGCGGCGCCACCGCCCCGCAACCCGTCAACGTGGGGGAGGCGCAGGCGCTCGACAACTCGGAGTATGCCGGCGGCGCCTCCGGGACCTCGCGCTCCTCCAATCTGACGGTGAGCAGCAGCGCCGCTGCCCGCCAGCCGAGCACCTCGCGCTCACCGTGGCTCTGGGTTGCCCTGTGCTCGTGCGCGGCCGCGGCTGCGGTCGCGATCTGGTACTGGCAGCGCGGTGGCCTGCATTTCGATGCAACACCGTCACCCGCGAGCTTGCCCGCGCCGCCCGCCGAGGTGCCAACCTCGCCGGGCAAGAGCCCAGGCGCGAGCGACCGCTCGGGGGCCACGGCGCACGCCGACAATGCTCCCCCGCCGGTGCTCGAGATCGAGTCTCTGCCGGAGCAGCCCAGCGCGGACGCGGGGGTCGAGCCAGCCGCTGAGCTCGAGCAGGGCGCAGACGCGCCGCGGGCTTCGACGCAGCGCGTCCGGCGCCACCGCCGCGGCTCGGCTCAAGCCGAAAAGACCACCAAGCTGGCCGCAGCGGACAATGGCCAGGGTCGTGACTCGGATAAAGCGGCCGGCAGCGCAAAGAAGGAAACCGGCAAGGAAAAAGCCGCTTCGGAGAGCGGCCCGGAGCAGCCCGCCGCCGTGCCCAAGGCGGAGTGTGAGCCGCCTTGGTACATCGATGCCAAGGGCATTCAGCGCCTGAAGCCAAAGTGCTTGTAGCGACTGCGCTTGGCCTGAAGCGCCCGCTCACGTATACAAAGTGATCGGGATGCTGAGACACCTGGCGAAGCGCTCGGGCAAAGTCTATAGCCTCGCGGGGCATTGGGCCTGCGGCGCGGCGTTGTTGTTCGGGGTCGAGTCCACGGCCACCCCTGCCGCTGCGCAAACGCCGGCGCGAGCCGTTGCGCCAAGGGCGCCCAGCCGCGCCGCGGCGGCGCGGGCCGCGGAGCAAGCTGCCCCTAGCAAGGCAAGCTGCGCGCAAGCGTATGAGTCTGCCCAGGAGAGCCGCGCGTCCGGCGCGCTGCAGCGAACGCGCTCTTTGCTGGCGTATTGCGCGCAGACGGAGTGCCCGGCCTTCGTGCAGAAGGACTGCGCGCACTGGCTGGACGAGGTGGATCGCGAGCTGCCGAGCATCGTGGTGACGGTGGTGGGGCTCGAGGCAGGCGCCCAGGACGCGACGTTGAAGCTCGACGGTCAGCCCATCGACGATGCGCTGTCGGGCAAGCCCATCAGCCTCGATCCGGGGCAGCACCAGCTGGTGCTGGAGCGCCCTGGGGCCGAGCCCGTGACCCGTAACCTGCTCGCCCAGCAGGGCGTGCAGAATCGTGCGGTGGAGCTGCGCGTTGGCGAACATGCCCTGAGTGCTGCCAGCAACGAGAGCGTGTTCGATGCCGATGCAGCGGTGCCGGGCACGTCACCCATGCGCAGCCTGGCCTTCGTCTCTTGGGGCGTGGGCGCAGTCGGATTGGGGGCGTTTGCCATCCTCGGTACCCTCGCGCGCGCGGATGAGAATCGCTTCCGTGAAGACTGCGCCTCGGTCACCGACATGGAGGAGCTGCTGGGGCCTGGCATTTGCCGTCCGAGCACTGCCGATCGGCGCAAGGCAAAGTACGAGCGGGAGGAAGTCCTGGCGGACGTGGGCCTCGTCACGGGTCTGGCTGGCGCCGTTGCAGGCACGGTGCTGTACGTGCTCTCGATGCCGAGCGACGGCGCTGCCGCTGCCGAGCCCGATACTGCCGCGCGCCTGGAGCTGACCCCGCTGCCCGGTGGGGCGTGGGCGGGCGTGACGGGCGCGTTCTAGCCTGGCCCGGCGCGCCGCGAGCCCGCGGACGCCACCCTCACAGGCCCAGGGCTCGCCCGCCCTGGTACACGAGGAAGCTCGCGACCCAGGCGAGCGCCGTCATGTAGCCGAACAGGAATACCGGCCAGCGCCAGGAGCGCGTCTCGCGCCGGACGACGGCCAGGGTGCTCATGCACTGACAGGCGAGCGCAAAGAAGATCATCAGGGAGAGCCCGACCAGGGGTGTGTACACGGGCTGTCCGTCAGGGCGGAGCTCGGCGCGCATGCGATCGCGCAGCGGAGCATCGTCGTCGCCGATCTCGCCCAGGCCATACACGATGCCCATCACCGAGACGAACACCTCGCGCGCCGCAAACGCGCCAACGATGCCGACGCCGATCTTCCAGTCGAAGCCGAGCGGCTCGAGCGCCGGCTCCAGCGCCTTGCCCAGGCGGCCGCCAAAGCTGTGCTCGAGGGCAGCCGTCTCGCTCGCCGTCTCGATGCGCACGGGAGGTGCCGGTGAGCTCTCGCCCGAGATCTGCGCGGCGACGGGCGCCGCCGGCAATGCGGCGTCCTCCGGCAGCTTGGGGTAGCTGAGCAGCAGCCACATCAGCACCGTGAAGCCCAGGATCACGGTGCCCGCCTCGCGCAGGAACGAGCGCGCCCGCAGCCACATCAGGTGCAACACGCTGCCGATGCCGGGCCAGCGATACGGCGGCAGCTCGAGGATCAAGGGCACCGATGCCCCGCGCACGACGGTGCGGCCCAGCACCGCCGCCGCGACCAGCGCGATGATGGTCGAGAACAGGTACATCGACACCATCAACAGCCCCTGCACCGGCACCCAGCCGAACACGCTGCTCGGTGGAAACAGGGCCCCGATCAGCAGGGTGTAGACCGGCAGCCGCGCCGAGCACGACATCAAGGGCACGACCAGCATGGTCAGCAGCCGATCGCGCCGCCGCTCCATGGTGCGGGTGGCCATGATCGCCGGCACCGCACAGGCAAAGCCGGACATCATCGGCACGAAGGCGCGACCGTGCAGACCAACGGAGCGCAGCGCGCGATCCATGAGGTACGCCACCCGCGCCATGTAGCCCGAGTCCTCCAGCAGGCCGATGAACAGGAATAGCAGGCAGATCTGAGGCAGAAAGACCACCACGTTGCCGACGCCGTCGATCACGCCGTTCGTCACCAGATCCCGCACGAAGCCCTCTGGCAGCTGGCTCTCGGCCACGCCATGGACCCAGCCGAACAGCTCCTCGATCCCGCCCATCAGCGGATCAGCCCAGGCGAACAGCGACTGAAAGACCAGCAGCATGATGCCCAGGAACACCGCAAAGCCGTACGCCGGGTGCAACAGCACGCGATCGAGCCGCTCGGTGAGGTTCCAGCTGGACTTCACGTTGCTGGCCACTGCTTGCCGCGCCAGCCCCGCGAGCAGCGCCTCCAGGGCGTGATAGCGGCTCTCGATCAGCTCGCGATCGACGTCGCGCTCTCCCGCCTGCCCGAGCACCTCGGCCGTGCGCTGGCGCAGAGACTCCGGGATACCGACCAGCTCATCGTCGGGCTCCAGGCTGCTGAGCGCCCAGAGCGCCAGCGCGCGTTCGCGCTCGACGCTGCCGCGCCACTCGTCGGGCAAGGCGTGCGCGATGGCATCGGCGTCCCGCAGCAGCGCGGGCGGATAGCTCACGTGCAGGCGCGGCTGCATCGGCTCTCGCAGCCGGGCCGCGATGGCCCGCGAGAGTTGCTCCAGACCTCCGCCTGCCCGCGCGTTCGTTGCCACACAGGGCACCCCCAGCGCGGCCTCCAGCGCCTCGGGCGTGGGCGCACGATCGCCCGCCTCATCCACCATGTTCAGGGCCAGCAGCAGCGGGACGCGCAGCTCGATCAGCTGCAGCACCAGATACAGGTTCCGGAGCAGCTGCCCTGCGTCTACCACCACGATGACGAGGTCGGGCCGTGGGTTGTCACCCCAGCCGAGCACGGCCTGGAGCGCGATCTGCTCCTCGCTCGAGCGCGCGCTCAGCGAATAGGCGCCGGGCACATCGGCGATCAGCGCGCGTGTACCATCGGCCAGGGTCAACTCGGCCGTGCGCCGCTCCACGGTGACCCCCGGGTAATTGCCCACGCGCTCGTTGCGCCGCGCCAGGCGATTGAACAGGCTGGTCTTGCCGACGTTCGGATTGCCCACCAGCAGCAACAGCGGCAGCTGCGCCGCCGGGCGTGGCTCGATCGGCTGGGACGAGCTCAGCGGCTCGGCGGCGGCATCCCCCGCCTCGCGCGCTGCGCTCATGGCATGCGCTCGAGCAGACCGGCAGCTTGCTCCGAGGACCAGGGGCCGATGGCCGCGGCGCGGGGCGCCTCGGAGCGCCGGCTCTGCACCTCGACCTGGCGCGCCTCGGCGGCTCGAATCGACAGATTGCAGCCGCGCACCGACAGCTCCATGGGATCGCCGAAGGGCGCGATCCGCAGCACTTCCACGCTGGTGCCCGGGATCAACCCGAGCTCCATCAGGCGCCGGCGGAAGGAGCGCGCGCCTCCGACCTTCTCAATGACCACAGACGTACCCGGAACCACCTGATCGAGCGTATGCATCGGCAGCGAACCAGCCTCTAGCCTAAATGATAACCGTTTTCAAAACGGAAACCCGCAAAATCACGGGGACGGGCCACCGGCCCGCAGCCCTGACGTTCAAAGCGGCACTCGGGTTGAGTGATTTCGACTCGGGCAGTAAACCGTCGCTCCCGCATGTCTGTTTCTTCGCCCTCGCCGCGCATTTCCATCGTCATTCCCATCTACAACGAGGAGGCGATCCTGCGCTCGGCGATTGTGGACTTGCGCGAGCGGCTGGGGCCGCTCGGCTGGCACTACGAGGTGATCCTGGCGGAGAATGGCTCCCGGGACAAGACGGCCGAGCTCGCGCGCGCGCTGTGCGACAAGTACCCGGAGCTGCGCGCTCTGAGCGCGGGCGAGCCCAACTACGGCAAGGCACTGCGCGAGGGCATCCGGGCGGCGCGCGGAGAGTTCGTGCTGTGCGACGAGATCGACCTGTGCGACACCGACTTTCATCAGGCCGCGGTCGCCGAGCTGGAGTCAGGCACGACGGATCTGGTGATCGGCTCCAAGCTGATCGCGGGCGCTCGCGACGAACGCCCGATGGTGCGACATGTGGCAAGCCTGGCGTACACGGCGCTGCTGCGCGGCTTGCTGGGCTTTCGCGGCACCGACACGCACGGGCTGAAGGCGTTCCGCCGCTCCTCTTTGCTGCCCATCGTGGAGTCCTGCCTCGCTGATCGCGACGTGTTCGCGAGCGAGCTGGTGATCCGCACCTATCGCAGCGGCAAGCGCGTGGTCGAGATCCCCGTGCAGGTGCTGGAGAAGCGCCCGCCATCGATCAACCTATTCAAGCGCGTGCCGAACGTGCTGACCAACCTGGCGAAGTTGACCTGGGCAATCCGGGTGCGCGGCTGATCTGCGCAGGTTTGTTGGAGCAAGCCCACGCTCTCGGCAACGCTGGCGATCGCCCACCTGCGGCGACCGTTTTCCAGCATGCGCGCCGAGCCACGCTTCCTCATTCGACGACTCCTGTGCGCAGCGCTCTTGCTCGCGGGCTGTGATGCACACGGTGATACACCCGCGCTGTCGCGCACACGCGGTGAGCTGCAGCGAGGCCGGCAGGTGCCGAACGTCAGCGAGGAGGAGGCGATCGGGGCGGTGACCCGGCGGATTTCGCGGCGGCGGCCGGAGTTTCGCCAGCTCGTCCGCAACGAGAACAGTGACATCGTGTTCAAGGATGAAGAGGCAACGGGCGCCGATCGGCTGATGACCCGCCGCCTCTCCGAGCGGCTGAACCGCCTGGCGAAGCTGGTCGAGAGCGAGTGGGGCAAGGAGATTCAGCTCCGGGTGACGGACGCCTGGGACGAGCAGGGCGAGCACGGCCCGGAGAGCGCTCACTATGAGGGCCGAGCTGCGGACGTGACGCTCTCGGATCTCGACACCACGAAGCTGGGGCGCCTGGGCTACCTGGCCGTGCAAGCTGGCTTCGACTGGGTGTACTTCGAAGACCGCGCGCACGTGCACGTCTCCGTGCGGCGCTGAGTGCCGTTACCGAGCCGGCTGCGCCGTACGGCGCGGTCTCAGGAGAGACCGTGCCGGGCCTTGGCGCGGGCCTGCTGGCGCTTCAGCATCTCCAGCTGCGAGTCCAGATCCCCCCGCGCCGCCGCTCGCCGCAGCTCCTCCACCACGCTGGCGCGCTCGCGGGGCTGCTGCAGGCGCTCGAGCTTCTGCAGGTTGTCGATCAGCACCTCGCGCGCCACGTCGAGCGTGCGGAGCTCGGGCGCGGCCAGCCGCAGCGAGACCTGCGGGCGAAGGGGCAGCGAAAACTCTGCCACGAGGCTGCCTGGATCCGCTCCTGCCAGGCTTCCCTGCTCGAGCAGCGTACGCAGCGTGGCCAGGCCCAGCGCCAGCTCGCCATCGACCACCTCGAGCAGCGGCAAGATCGCCGGCTCCAGCAAGAGCTCCGGAAACTCCAGCGCAGCCCCCAGGACCTGCTGGCGAATGGCCTCGACCCGGCTGGGCGAGCGCGCCCGCTCGGGCGGTGCCGAGCTGCTGGCCCCGCGCGCTGGCGTAGCCGCAGGGGCTTCCGCGCGCAGCGCCGAACGCACGGCCCGCAGGCCCCGTGCGTCCCCCTCACCCGCCAGGATCCCGAGGCGACCCGCCACCTCGTCCGCGTGGCGCTCGGCCATGGCCCTGACGAAGGGGTCTTCTTCGCTCTGGATCAGCGCGGTCACCTCGCGCAGCTTGCCCGCGCGCGCCACCGCGTCATCCGTGGCAAAGCCGGTCTCGAGCGCGGTGTCGATCAGGTACTCGAGCAGCGGGCGCGAGCCCTCCAGCACCCGCTCCACCCCTGCCTTGCCCTGCGCTCGCACCAGCTCGTCTGGATCCATGCCGCGCGGCAGGCGTGCCACACGGGGCACGATGGACTCCTTCTGGCAAGGCTCGCGCGCGGCGGCTGTGGCACGCTGGCCTGCCGCATCGCCGTCGAACAGGAAGGTGACGTTGCGCGTGTAGCGGGTGATCTGCTTGGCCTGCTCCGTGGTAAAGGCCGTGCCCAGCGGTGCCACCACGTTTTTCAGGCCCTGCGCATGGAGGCTCAGCACGTCGAAGTTGCCCTCCACCACGACGCAGCGATCCTGCTCGCGCACGGCCTGCCGCGCCTGAAACAGCCCGAACGCGATCTCGCGCTTGCGATAGATCGGCGACTCGGGGGAGTTGTAGTACTTGGCTGGCGCCTCGGCGGCAGCGCCCGCAGCGCGCGGCGGCGCCACCCCGGCCTTGCGCAGCTCATCGGGGCTGGGCTCTGGCAGTGCCCGCCCGCTAAACGCCACCACGCGGCCTTGCAGATCCAGCACCGCGAACATCAAGCGGTGGCGAAAGCGATCGTAGAAGCCGTCGCCGGACTTGCGCTCACCGACCAGCCCCACGGACTCGGCCGCCCGCAGATTGAAGCTCAGCTGCCGCAGGTGACGGCTCAGGCCATCCCAGCCGTACGGGGCATAGCCGACGCGGAACGCCTTCAGCGCGTCGGCCACCAGCGCGTTCCGGCCCGGCTCCAGCTGGCGGCGGGCCAGCTCCGCCAGGGCGTAGTGCGCGAGCGGGTGTTTCAGCAGACATTGCTCGAAGAACTCGGCCGCGACATTGCCCGCCCCGAACAGCTCTTCCTTGCGGCGGCGCGCCTCGGCCTCCCGCTTGCGCTCGTCGTCCGACCCCGTCTCCACCACGGCGATGCCCGCGCGCTCCGCCAGCTCGCGCACGGCTTCGGGGAACGTCAGGTTGTCCAGCTGCTGGATGAAGCTGATGACGTTGCCGCTCACATTGCAGCCGAAACAATGAAAGTAGCCACGATCCGCGTTGACGTGGAAGCTGGGGGTTTTTTCCTTGTGGAACGGGCATAGCCCGACGTGGCTGTTGCCCCTGCGCTCGAGCCGGACGCGATCACCGATGACCGACACGATCGATACCTGGTGGCGCACCGCCTCGATGGTCTCTTGGGCGATCAAAAGGACTCCTGGTCTGCCGGGCCGGAAGGGCCCGCCCCTGCCACGGCCGCGCCGAGGAGCATCCCCCGGCCGGTCCGAGCGCGACGGAGGCGGCGGTCGTGCAATGTATATACACCTTGCCGTCGCCCTTGGCAGTAGTCGGGCCATCATGATAAGGCCGGCCCCATCAGTCCTGGACGGCTGCCCGCCGTCCGAGGGCTTTCGACTTTCAGTCGGGAAAGCAGCTTCTCATGGTTAGTTTGCGTGGTGACGTGGCGGCAGCGGCAGCCTCCGGGCGAGTGACTCAGGTGATCGGTCCCGTGGTGGACGTGGCGTTCCCCCCGGGCAAGCTCCCGGCGCTGCTGAATGCGCTCACGGTGAGCAACCCCAACATCTCGGATGAGCAGGACAACCTGGTGCTCGAGGTAGCGCAGCACCTCGGTGAGTCGATCGTCCGCACCATCGCCATGGACACCACCGAGGGCCTGGTGCGCGGCATCAGCGTCAAGGACACCGGCAGCCCCATCAGCATGCCCGTGGGCAGCGCCACCCTGGGCCGCATCCTGAACGTGGTGGGCCAGCCCGTGGACAATAACGGCCCCGTCAACACCACCCGCTACCTGCCCATCCACCGCCCGCCGCCCAGCTTCGTGGAGCAGAGCACGAACGTGGAGATCTTCGAGACCGGCATCAAGGTGGTGGATCTGCTGGCCCCCTACCGCAAGGGCGGCAAGATCGGCCTGTTCGGCGGCGCCGGCGTGGGCAAGACGGTGCTGATCATGGAGCTCATCAACAACGTGGCCAAGGCCCACGGCGGTGTGAGCTGCTTCGCAGGTGTGGGTGAGCGCACCCGCGAGGGCAATGACCTGTTGCTGGAGATGGCCGAGTCCAAGCTGGAGACGGGTGAGCCCGTGCTCACCAAGACCACGCTGGTCTACGGGCAGATGAACGAGCCGCCGGGCGCGCGCGCGCGCGTGGCGCTCAGCGCCCTCACCTGCGCGGAGTACTTCCGCGACGAAGAGGGGCAGGACGTGCTGTTGTTCGTGGACAACATCTTCCGCTTCGTGCAGGCCGGTTCCGAGGTCTCCACCCTCCTCGGCCGCATGCCCTCGGCCGTGGGCTACCAGCCCAC
>JAICQL010000046.1 GCA_025937895.1 Polyangiaceae bacterium
GTATCCTCGACAAAGCCAACAGCCTTGTCGCGCTGGAAACGCTGGGCATGCACCCGGTCGATTTCGACCGCTTTCAGAAGATCATCAAGAAGCCCAACGGCATCTTCCTGGTCACCGGCCCCACCGGCTCAGGCAAGACCACGACTCTGTACTCCGCGCTGTCGGAGCTGAACCAGCCCGACACCAACATCAGCACGGCGGAGGATCCGGTCGAGTATAACTTGCACGGCATCAACCAGGTGCAGATGCACGACGAGATCGGCCTGAACTTTGCCATGGCGCTACGCGCCTTCCTGCGCCAGGACCCGGACGTGGTCATGGTGGGCGAGATCCGCGATTTCGAGACGGCGGAGATCGCGGTCAAGGCTGCACTCACGGGCCACTTGGTGCTGTCGACGCTGCACACCAACGACGCGCCCGCCACCATCTCTCGCTTGCTCAACATGGGCGTCGAGCCCTTCTTGATCACCGCCAGCGTGAACCTGGTGCTGGCTCAGCGCCTGGCGCGCCGCGTGTGCGGCGACTGCAAGAAAGAATTCACGCCGGAGCCCACCGCCTTGCTGGACCTCGGGTTCACCGACGAGCAGGTGGAGCGCGCCATGCGCGACAAGCTGTTCCTGGGCTCGGGCTGCGAGACGTGCAACGGCTCCGGCTACAAGGGCCGCGTGGCCTTGTACGAGGTGATGCGCTTCACCGACGATCTGAAGGAGATGGTGCTGCAGGGCGCATCCAGCGCGGAGTTGAAGGCGGCGGCCATTCGCGGCGGCATGATTTCGCTGCGCATGAGCGGCATCAACAAGATTCTGGAAGGCGTGACCACCACCGAAGAGGTGCTGCGCGTCACCATGTCGGACTGAGTGCAGCGAGGCGCATGGAAGTCAGCAACGAGCTAAAGGTCAATCTTCATCAGCTCCTGCGAGCGATGATCGAAAAAGGTGCGAGTGATCTTCACATCGCCACGGGCTCACCGCCGCTCCTGCGGGTGGACGGCTCGGTGGTCCCGCTCAAGTTGCCGCCCCTGGGCCCCTTGGAGACCAAGCAACTCTGCTACTCCGTGCTGACGGAGGAGCAGCGGCGCCAGTTCGAGACCACGAAGGAGCTGGACCTGTCCTTCGGCGTGAAGGGCCTGTCGCGCTACCGCGCCAACCTGTTCATGCAGCGCGGCGCCGTGTCGGCGGCCTTTCGAGCCATTCCCTTCAAGATTCTGACCTTTGAAGAGCTGGGCCTGCCTGCCCCTGTTGCCGAGCTGGCGGCGCGGCCCCGCGGGCTCGTGCTGGTGACGGGGCCCACCGGCTCGGGAAAGAGCACGACGCTGGCGGCGATGATCGACAAGATCAACAGCGAGACGCGCCAGCACATCGTCACGATCGAAGACCCGATCGAGTACCTCCACGCGCACAAGCGCTGTCTGATCAACCAGCGCGAGGTGGGCCACGACACGAGCAGCTTCAAGGTGGCGCTCAAGTATGTGCTGCGCCAGGACCCGGACGTGGTGCTGGTTGGTGAGATGCGCGACCTGGAGACGATCGAGGCCGCGTTGACCATCGCGGAGACGGGCCACCTGGTGTTCGCTACCTTGCACACGAACTCGGCGGTGCAGAGCATCAACCGCGTCATCGACGTGTTCCCGCCGCACCAGCAGGCGCAGATCCGCGCGCAGCTCTCCTTCGTACTCGAGGGCGTGATGAGCCAGCTGCTGCTGCCGCGCGCGGGCAGCGCCGGCCGAGCACTCGCGCTGGAGGTGATGATCCCGAACGCGGCCATTCGCAACCTGATCCGCGAGGACAAACTCCACCAGATCTACTCGCAGATGCAGGTGGGCCAGGGCAAACACGGCATGCAGACCATGAACCAGTCGCTGTTTTCGCTGCTCTCGAGGCGACTGATCACGATGGAAGAAGCGATGGGCCGCTCGCCGGATCAGGACGAGCTACGCACGATGATCGAAGGCGTGCAGAGAACGCCGCGCTGAGCGGCGCGCGCTACCGCTGAGCGGCGGTGAGTTGTCGCCGAGCCGTGCTCCTGTGCGGGCGAGCCACGGCCCTGCTTTGCCGGCACTAGCTCAGCGGCGCGCCAGCTTCAGCTCGGGATGGCTGGGGAAGCGCCGCGCCAGCTCGTTGCCGTACGCCTTGGCGCGCCGGTCCTCGAGCGCCACCAGGGTGCGCAGCGCGACCGTCTGCAGCAACACCGGCTCGCTCTTGCCCGGCAGGGGCTTGCTGGCCAGCGCCTTGGCAGCTGACTTGGCGCGGCCTCGGGCGGCCTCGACGAGCCCCTCCAGCCACGGGACGAGCGCGCCGGCGCCATCGCCCGCCCGCTCCAGCGCGCTCGCAGCGGCCTCCGCCCGCCCGGCGTCCACCAGGCTCAGCACCATCTCCGTCGTGGCGCGAGGAGTCGGGCTCTTCTGCTCGAGCAGCACGTGTACGCGCTCCAGCGCCGCGTCCGTCTGACCCTGATAGCGGCGCAGGCGCGCCGCCCGCACGGCATGGCTGGCAGCGTCGGCGCTCTTCTGATGGGCCTGGAGCAAGCGCTCGGCATGCTCCAGCTGGCCGCCGTCCAGGGCCAGATCGAGCGCCACCAACGACCCCCACACCTGCGCGTCGCTGCCCAGTTGCTCGAGCACACCCGCCTTGGCTCGCACCTGGCCCAGCATCACCCGCGAGCCGTCGCGCAACGCGAGCAGGGTAGCGCTGCTGCCTGCGTCGCCCTGCAAGCCAGCGCTCAGGCGAGCAAGGTCGGCGGGCTGCAGGTTCTCGTAAGCCGCCACGACCTCCAGCAGCAGCGCATCCTGCGAGCGCGGATCCAGCTCGCGGCCAGCCTCTCGGGCCTCTTCTAGGCGGCCGTCCGCGAGCGCGATGCGTGTAGCCAGCGCCCGCGAGTCATCATGCAGCGCCGAGAGCTCCATCGCCTTCAGCGCTGCCGAGCGAGCAGTCTGCACGTCGCCCGCCTCCAGCGCCTGATAGCCGATCCAGGCCGCCAGCACTGGCGTCGTGGCAGGGCCGAGCGCGCGCTGAAAGGCCGGGCCAATCTGCTCCTGACGGGCTTCCCGGTGCGCGCGTACCCCTTCCACCGCGTGCGCGGTGCTGCGCAGGAAGGGCGGCAGCTCTCTCAGCACTTCGGAGCTGGGCGCTTCCGGAGCGCGCGCAGCCGCGGCTGGAGCGCTCGCCCAGGCCAGGCCCCGCAGGATCTGCTCCGCCGGTACGGCGCCCAGGTGAGCCGAGGCCCGATCCAGGATGGGCTTGGCCTGCTCCGGCTCCAGCTGCAGCAGGGCCAGCCTCGCTGCGAGCAGGTGCGCGAGCTTGAAGTCGGGCTGCAGGGCGATGGCGCTCTGATAGCGCTCCAGCGCTCGAGCGTTGCCCGCGCGCTCGAACATCGCGCCAGCGAACAGCTGGTAGGCAGCGTCGTCCTTCGCCCGCTCATCCCACAGTGACACCAGCTGCGCGGCGCCAGGCAGGTCGCCCGTGCTCAGGGCGCTCGCGATGCGGCCAAACACGAGGCGCTGCTCCTCCACCCCCACGGCGCGTGCGCGCTCCAGGGCGGACTCGATGCCGGGGGCCGCCTCATCGGCCAGCAAGGTGTGCAACGCGCGATTCTTCAGCCACAGCAGCGCCGCCTCACGTCCGCGTGAGTCCAGCTCGAACAGCTGCTGGAACTGATCTTCGGTGGCGGCCAGATCGCGGCCGCTGCCGCTGTCGAGCTGGGTCGCCAGGCGTGCACCGATGGCCTGTGCCTGCGCGAGCCGCTCGCTCTGCAGGGAGGTGGCGTAGCGATAGCCACCCACGCCCAGGCCCGCGGCGAGCAGGACGGCGGCTCCCAGCGCCCAGACGCGGCGCGGAGCCGCAGGCACGGGCGCCTCCCATGCGGGCACCACACTGCCCTGGAGCTCGAACAGCCCGACCTGCGCCAGCGCTTGCAGCACCTCCTCCGGGGTGGGCTGCGCCGACTCCCGTTCGGCGCTGCGGGGCGTGCTGTCCGCGGCCGCGCGCCGTGAAGCAGGGATGGTATGCCAGTCCGTCTCGGTCGCGTCCGAGGACGGCTCCAGCTCGGCGAGCTCCGCCGCAGGCGGCGGTGCGGCGGCGACGGCGCCGCTCGCCGGCACCTTCTGCAGCTGCGACGCTGGGGAGAGCTCCACTGCTTGCTCCGGCCCCGGTGAGACAGCCGCAACCGCGGCCTCCACACGTTGCGAGGTGGCCTCCGGGGGCGGCGCAGAGTCCGGGAAGAAGCGCTTTGGAGCCTGGTCGGCCAGAGCTGGATTGCGCGCGGTGGCGGCGAGCTTTCGCTCGGGGAAGTCCTTCGGCAACAGGTTCGGAAGCCTGGTACCGAGGGGCTGGCTCACCCGGGCACGAGGCGAGTGGCTCTCGCTCAGGTGAAAGGGCGAGGGCGGATGCTGTGGAGGCTGCATCCCGGGCACGGGCACCGGTGAGCGGCCCATCATCAGCGTCTCCTGTGGCGCGGATTTGGCCACCGTGGGGATGGAGGCAGCGGGTGGCCTCGAGGGGCGCCGGCGGAGCGCCCCGGGCGGCGATGAACGCCGCGGGCCCGTAGGCCGAGCGGGTCCGGCAGGCGGACGCGAGCGGCGCGCGCCGCGAGGCGCCGCAGCAGCCGGAGCGGAGCCCTCGGAAGGCGGATCATCGAGAGGAGAGAGCGTCGGGGCGGGGATGGATTGCTCCTGGGGCATGAGCCGCGCCACCTGCTCCGCCACGGCGGTGAGCCCCTTGCGCTGCTGCAGGCCGCTGTAAAGCACCGCGCGCTCATGCCAGAGGCGCGTGTCGGCATCGGCGCTGCCCAGCTTGATGGCACGGGCGAGCGCCTTCTCCCCGCGGATGGCGTCCCCACGGCGGAGCAACACCTCACCCAGGAAGCGATATGGTGCGCTGTCGGAGGGCACCACCTTGCCCGCCTGGACGAAGGCCGCCTGCGCTTCGGCCAGGAGCCCCGCGTCCAGGTACATGCGGCCCACCGAGAGCATCACGGAAGCGTTTTCGCGATGCCAGGCCTCGGCGGTGTTTCCCACCTCGCGCATCAGCTCCGACCGAGGCGACCTGCCGAGGTGTGCGCAGAGTGCGAGCGTCGACTCGGAGTCAGGGTTCTTGCGCCAGCGCGCAACCAGTTCGTCGAGAGCTTGCATCTTCCCATAGAAGTAGCCGGCCCGATCTGGCAAAGCTTGACGCTTTTCTGGGACGATCATCGGCGATCATACATGCCGGTGTGGGTCTGAGCCTGACCTTCGTGCCCGCGAACCAACCAGCGGGCCAGCGAGAGGCTGGAAAATGGGGCTGAAATCGCCGGCAGGACGGGCGGCGATCGTGTAGTGGTCCCCGTGGCATATGTGTGGAGTCTTCGGAGTCTATGGCCACCCCGAGGCCGCGAATCTCACGTATCTCGGGCTGCATGCGTTGCAGCACCGCGGTCAAGAAAGCGCTGGGATCGCCGCGAGTGATGGCCGCAGGCTGACGCTGCACCGTGGCATGGGGCAGGTGATCGATGTGTTCACTCCGCAGCACATCGACCGCCTGAAGGGAACCAACGCCATCGGCCATGTCCGCTACTCCACCTCGGGTGGTTCGCTGCTCAAGAACGCCCAGCCCATCGCGGCGGACTCGACTCGCGGCTCGGTTGCCATCGCCCACAACGGCAACCTGACCAATGCCGAGAGCGTGAGGCATCAGCTGGAAGAGACGGGCTCCATTTTCCAGAGCGAGAGCGACACTGAGGTGATCGTTCATCTGATGGCGCAGAGCCGGCAAGGCTCCCTCGAAGATCGCGTGGCCGACGCGCTGACCCGGGTGGAGGGCGCCTATTCGCTGCTCTGTCTATCCGAGCGAAAGATGGTCGCCGTGCGGGATCCGCTGGCCATTCGCCCGCTGTGCTACGGCACCTTTCCGGACCGCGAGGGAGCGTTCGTGGTCTCCAGCGAGCCCTCGAGCTTTGCCCTGGTGGGCGCCGAGTTCAAGGGCAACCTGGCGCCGGGGGAGATGCTGATCTGTGACGACACGGGCGTGCGCCACAGCCGACCCTTCGAGCGCAAGAGCTCGCGGACCTGCATCTTCGAGTACATCTACTTCGCGCGCGCAGACTCCGTGATCGACGGCATCAGCGTGTATGAAGCGCGCAAGAACCTGGGCCGCGCGCTGGCCAAACACGACTCCGTGCAGGCCGACGTGGTGATCCCGGTCCCGGATAGCGCGGTGCCCGCCGCCATCGGCTACGCGCATGCCGCGGGGGTGCCCTTCGAGATGGGGCTAGTGCGCAGCCCGTACGTGGGGCGTACGTTCATCGAGCCGGAGCAGAGCATCCGCCACTTCGGCGTGCGGCTGAAGCACAATGCCGTGAGCGAGGTGCTGCGCGGCCGCAGGGTAGTGGTGGTGGACGACAGCATCGTCCGTGGCACGACCAGCCGCAAGATCGTGAAGATGCTGCGCAGTGCCGGCGCTCGCGAGGTGCACTTGCGCATCTCGAGCCCGCAGATCGCCTGGCCATGCTTCTACGGGATTGACACGCCTACCCGCAGCGAGCTGATCGCGCAGAGTCACACCGTCGACGAGATCAACCAGTATCTCACCAGTGACACGCTCGCGTACCTGACCCTGGAAGAGACGCAGCGTGCGGTGCTCGCCGCGGACGAAGCGGGCCGCTCTACCGATGGTGGGGCAACCCTCAACGGTCACGCCCATGCGCTCAATGGCGCCAATGTGCGCAACGGAAATTGGGAGGCGCCACCGGACCGCTTCTGCCACGCTTGTTTTAGCGGCGACTACCCGGTGCCGTTCCAGGACACGCCCCGGCCGCGGCAGATGCGGCTGCTGGATATTTGAATGTTTGCTCAGCTCTCCGGCTCGGTGACGGTCTACGAGGTCTCACCCCGCGATGGGCTGCAGAATGAACCGAAGGTCCTGCCGCTGGAGGCCAAGCGCCGGCTGATCGACGGGCTCGTGGCTGCCGGCCTGCGGCACATCGAGGTCAGCAGCTTCGTGTCGCCGCGCTGGGTGCCTCAGCTGGCGGATGCGGTGGAGCTGGTGCAATCGCTGGCTCCGCGCGAGGGCGTCACGTTCAGCGCCCTGTGCCCCAACGCGACGGGGCTGGAGCGCGCCAAGCTGGCGGGGTTGAAGGAGATCGCGATCTTTCTGTCTGCCAGCGAGTCGCACAACCAGCGCAACACCAACAAGAGTATCCAGCGCTCGCTGGAGGTGTTCGAGGAGCTGATCCCGGCAGCACGCGATCTCGGCATGCGCGTTCGTGCTTACATCTCCACGGTGTGGGGCTGCCCGTACGAGGGTGACGTGGATCCCCGGCGGGCGCTGGAGATCGCTCGCGAGCTGGTGCGCTGGGGCGTGTACCAGGTCTCCCTGGGGGACACGATCGGGGTGGGCACGCCGCTGCAGACGCAGCGCATCTGCGAGCTGTTCCTGGCCGAGTTCGCCTCCGAGCAGCTGGCGCTGCACTTCCACGACACCCGCGGCACCGCGCTCAGCAACGTGCTGGTGGGGCTGGAGCTGGGCATTCGCACGTTCGATGCTTCCGTGGCGGGCCTCGGGGGCTGTCCGTACGCGCCAGGCGCCTCCGGCAACCTTGCCACCGAGGATCTGGTCTACCTGCTGCACGGCATGGGGCTGGAGACAGGGGTAGACCTGCCGGCGCTGATCGCCGCCGGGCAGCTCGCCGAGCAACTCGTGGGGCGGAAGCTCCCGGGCAAGGTGCATCAAGCCGGTCTGTTTCGGCCCCGCTCCAGCTCCTAGCTCGCCCGCCGCGCGGGCCACTCGGGCCAGGCCGCGGGCAAGCCGCGCGCCGCGCGATAGCGCGTCTCCCAGCGCGTTCCATAGACGCTGCCGGCAAAGGCCAGCAACGCCAGGGCGAGCCCCGCGACGATGTCGATCAGCCAGTGCCAGCGCAGAAACATCGTGGCGATGATGATGTTGAACACGAAGAAGGCCACCAGCGGCCAGCTGTAGCGGTAGGGCAGGTGCGCTCGATTGTGAAACGAGAACAGCAGGATGAAGCTCGGCGCGGCGGTGTGGATCGAGGGAAAGATATCCTTCTGGGCGCCGGCGGACTCCACGAGCTGCCCCACCAGATGCCACCAGGGCCCGCTCGGCAGCTGGACATGAAACAGCTCCGGTATCGCCTTGGCAGGACCGTAGCCCGGCACGACCAGATAGAGCGATTGCCCCACCGAGAGCACCAGCAGGAGCCCCAGCGCAAACTCCGAGAGCAGACGTGCGTCGCGCCCGAAGAAGATGATGGGGATCACGTGCAACCCGAGCACGAAGAAGTAGCTGTAATAGAAGTATGCGAACCACTCGGTGGTGGCCGCGGTCACCCAGGGCTGCATGGCGAGCGCCGGCTCGAGCCCGAACCAGCGCAGCCCGAGCTCATGTAGTTGGATGTCCAGCGACCCCGGGTTCACCACCGGCAAGAAGCCGCGCATGAAGAAATAGGTGAGCTGAATGCCACCGTAATGCGAGAGGCGAAAAGCCAGCGGCTTGAGCCACGGGTGCGTCAGCCATCCGCCACGCACCAGCACCACCACCACGAAGAAGAAGGCCAGCAGCAGCCCCGAGACCTCCACGATCGCGCGATCGCGCGCTGCGCCGGGGTGGTCCGCCGCCAGGATCGCGGCGTCCAGAGCGCCCAGGTACGCGAGGACGATCCAATCGTTCAGCGAGACGCGCCGCAGCCAGCTCAACGCACCGCGGTGGCCCATGCTGCCTTGCTCCAGCACCACGCCTGGGGTGCCGCGTGGCAGACTTTCGGGATGACCCGCCATTTCAGTCGGCGGGGAAACTATTACAGGCAAATCGACGCGTCACGCCTTTCGCGCCGGGAAAAGCGGCGTGAAGGATGGCCCCAGCCCCTGTGCGGCGGCGGGCGCGCCTGCTCCGGGGACGCGGCCCCAGACGCCGAGCAGATTGGTCAGGATGCGATACGTCAGCCCCCACACCACGTGCCCCCTCACGTCGAAGGCAGGGAACTGCCGCTGCTCTCCGTCGTGACCGGAATGGGTAAAGCTCGTGTGGGCGGCTGGGCTCAGCAAGTCCTCCAGCCTGGCCCAGACGATCGAGTCCACCTCGCGCGGGTTGGGGACGAGTTCCACGTCGTCCACCTCGCGTGACAGCGCAAAGACGAGCGGCAAGATCTCGAAGCCCGGGCCTCTGCCGCCGACTGCGCGCGCGCGGTCGAGAGCGCCGAGCCACTCGCCGTCGCGGTCCAGCCTCAGCCCGACCTCCTCCTGCGTCTCCCGCAGAGCGGTGGCGACGAGGTCCAGATCGTGCTCCTCATGGTGCCCGCCCGGCAGGGCCATGTGCCCCGACCAGGGATCACGCTCGTGCCGCGCACGCCGGATCAAGAGCAGCTCGGCGCCGGTCTCGGCGGGCCGCACGATGGCTGCCACTGCCGCGCAGCGTGCAACGCCCGGCGGGCGGCGCGCGGCGGCCTTGCCTTCATCGAGCAGTTCCCTCAAGCGCTGCAAGTCAAGACGCATGAACACCAGTGTCCGGGCGGGAGGACGGCACCCACATCGGGGCAAGGCCCACGACTTATCGTAGCCCAGCTGCGGCGCCCTGGAAGGCACTCGCCCCAGCCTTTTTGGGGCAGCTGTTTCGCCCGGGCTTGGCTATGGTTTGTCCCGTCGCCCGTCAGGGCCGAGCTCCCAATATGACCCATCGTTTCCCCTCGTTCCAAGCCGCCCGTCTCAGCACGGCACGAAAGCTGAGCTCTGGCCGCGCAGCGCTGGCCCTGGCCAGCTTGCTCGCCGTGTTCCTGCTCGCGCAGCCCTCCCGGGCTTTTCCGGGCGTTTTCGCGGGCAAGGGGCAGGCGCGCCGGATCAGCAATGCCACGCAGGTGGTGTTGCTCCAGAAGGGCGATCGTACGGTGGTCAGCGTCTGGACGGACTACGAGGGGCCGCTGGATCGCTTCGCGATCGTGCTGCCGGTGCCCTCGGACGTGAAGCTGACGGACGTGCGGACGCTCAAGCGCGATCCGATCGATCATCTGGATGAGATCACGGCGCCGCGCTTCCACGAGTTCTGGGAGAAGGACCCGTGTGAGCCGGGTGAGGCGGAGCAGGAGTGGGAGCGCGACCTCACCGTGAAGGACTCCGCCAGCAACTTCCTCGCGGGTGGGATGCCGGATCTGAGCGGCGGCACCAAGCTGCCGCCGGAGTTGCTGCTGGAGCTGACCCCGGAGTTCAAGGATGGGGAGTACTCCTTCAAGCTGTTCCCCAAGCTGCAGTCGCTCGAGGCGTATCTCCGCGGCCGCGGCATGGCCCTGCCGCCAGGCGCCGACGCGGCGCTGGCGCAGTATGAGGGGCGCAACATGCAGATGCTGGTGGCGGACGTGGCCACCAGCAAGGTGGAGCTGGCCGGGGCGCGCCGAGCGCTGCTGTCTCCCATCCGGTTTGCTACCCGGCTGCCCTATACCTTGCCGTCCACCCTGGGCTTGCTGAGCGCGGGCGGCCCGCAAGAGCTACTGGTCTACGTGCTGCATCCGACGGATCGCTTCGAGGCCGCCAACTATCCGAACGTCTTTCCGCCCACCAACGTCAACGTCGACCCCAGCGTGAAGGAGCGCCTGGGGGACTTTTACGCTGGCATCCATGACGCGCTGCTCGCCAAAGATCCAAAAAGCGTGCTGGTGGAGTACGCCTGGCCAACGGTGAAGCTGTGCGGCGAGCCGTGTCCCAACGCACCGCTGAAGATCCACGAGTTGCTCAGCCTGGGCTCCGACGTGCTGGAGGCGGACGTCCCGGAGTCGGAGAAGAACCCCAAGCCAGCCGAGATCACCGATGTCGAGCGGGAGCAGATGAAGGGGGCAGACCGCGAGACCCGGACGCGCCTGGACGAGCAGCGTCGCGAGGTGGCGCGCCGTCAGGCCTTGCTCGCACGCAACAGCTTCGTCGTGACCCGGCTCCACCATCGCTACGACGCCAAGAAGGGCCTGCCTCAGGATCTGGAGGTGCGTTCGGCGGCCCCGGTCAAAGGTGGCATCGGTGTGCCGGTAGGGCCGAACGCCGAGCTGCCGGGAGCAGTGGAGCCCGCAAAGGAGAACCGCCTGCAGGTGCGCTACTCCACAGCTTATCCGAGCAAGAGGGTGGTCCAGTGTGAAGCGCCGCAGCGCTGGCGCTGGGGCATTCCACCCGCAAGCTATCGCGGCCTCCGCAAGACCTGGACGGCGAGGGATCTCGCCTACAAGAAGCGCGATCGCTTCGCTCTATCGGAGGTGGTCAAGAGCGCGGTGCCCGCGCTGGGCATCGCTGCGGCTCCGGCTGCACCGGACGAAGCGCAGGCGCCTGCCAAGGCGGCGGAGGCCAAGCCCGCGGAGGAGTCGAAGAGCGGCTGCGCCATCGCAGGCGCAGGCTCGGGCGGAACCAGCACGGGCACGAGGTCCTGGCTGGGGGCTGGCGCGCTCGTGGCGCTGGGCCTCTGGCTGCGGCGCCGCGCCCCCCGCGCTCAGAGCTGAAAGCGTACCTTGGTGGGAACCTGCTCGGGCGTGGGATAGTCGGCCGCGAGCAGCGTATCGACGATGCAATCGACAGCCTGCTCGTCGACAGGGCCCTCGGACGCGGCTCCACCGCCGAGAGCCTTGCCGCCCTCGCCAATGTAAAGGGTGATGAGCAGCGGCTGCGAGCGCTCGCCCCGGCACTCGTTGAGCCTGCGGTCCAGGCGAGCGACCACCCGCGCCACCTTGCCGGCATCCCAGACGAAGGGCGCCTTTGCCCCGCGGCGCGGGCTGAAGTCGAAGGAGTTGCGTGCGATGCCGAAGGCGCCGCCCTGAGGTGCCGGCCAACTGACAGAGCGCAGCGCATCGAACATGCACTTCTCCGTCTGGCGTTCACCCAGGGTCGAGTCCGCCGCCCACACGTCCGCCGCTCGGCTGCGCGAGTCCACCTTGACGGCAAACTCGATGCTGCCGCCGATGAACTCCAGCCGCTGCACGCCATCCTGGATACAGGCCTCCAGGCCCTCCAGGGACTCGCGAAAGCTCTGCTCCGCAGCACGCTCATCGAGACCGCCCAGCTCCGCGCTGGCGCCCATGGTGGGCGTCGGGGCGCGCGGGGCAGGGGGTGGAGCGGACGGTGCTGGCGCTGGCGCGGCAGGAGCAGGCGGGGTGCCACAGGCGAACCCCAGGAGCGCAGTGAGCAGACCGCTGCCGTATCGCCGCGCCAGCATCACCAATCCTTACTTGGACAGCTTGTCGAGGATGCTGCGATCCTCGAGGGTCGACAGATCGCCCTTGATCTCGCGACCAGCCGCGATGTCCTTGAGCAGCCGGCGCATGATCTTGCCACTGCGGGTCTTGGGTAGGCCATCTGCGAAGCGGATCTCATCCGGACGAGCAAACTTGCCGATCTCCTTGGCCACCTGCTGCCGCAGATCCTCTGCCGCGGACGGGCTTGCGCTGAAGCCGGGCTTGAGCGTGACGAAGGCGACCAGCGCTTGACCTTTGAGATCATCGGGACGCCCCACCGCGGCGGCCTCGGCAACGCTGGGATGAGCGACCAGAACGCTCTCGATCTCGGCCGTGCCGATGCGGTGACCGGACACGTTCAACACGTCATCGATGCGACCGACGACGCGGAAGTAGCCGTCCTTGTCGCGGTACGCGCCGTCACCGCTGAAGTAGTAGCCGGGAATGTCGGAGAAATACTGCTGGCGGTAGCGCTCGTCATCGCCCCAGATGGTGCGGAGCATGCTGGGCCAGGGCCGGCGCTGCACAAAGGAGCCACCCTCACCGGGGGGCACGGTCTGGCCGTCCTGAGTCACCACGTCTGGCTCCACTCCGAAGAAGGGCAGCCCGGTGACCCCCGGCTTGGCCGGGACTGCACCCGGCAAGGTGACCGTCATGATGGCGCCCGTCTCCGTCTGCCACCACGTGTCCACGATCGGGCAGCGGCGCTTGCCCACCTTCTCGTGGTACCACATCCAGACCTCCGGATTGATGGGCTCACCCACCGTGCCGAGCAGGCGCAAGCTGGCGAGGCTGGCCTTTTCCACCCACTCGTCCCCCGCCTTGATGAAGGCGCGGATGGCCGTGGGTGCGGTGTACAGGATGGTGACCTTGTGGCGATCGATGATCTGCCAGAAGCGGCCCCAGTCAGGGTAGTTGGGCGCACCCTCGTAGATGAGGCAGGTCGCGCCGTTCGACAGTGGACCGTAGACGAGATAGCTGTGCCCCGTGACCCAGCCCACGTCCGCGGTGCACCAGTAGACGTCGTTCGGCTGCAGATCGAAGACGTATTTGGTGCTGACGTGCACGCCCGCCAGGTATCCCGCCGTGGTGTGCAGGATGCCCTTCGGCTTGCCAGTGGACCCGGACGTGTAGAGGATGAAGAGAGGATGCTCCGCATCCACGATGGCCGGCTCGGAGTTGGCGGGAGCAGAGCTGCCAGTGCCAGCGTGCTTGGCTAGCAACTCAGCCCAGTCCAGGTCACGACCCGGCTGCATCTGGATCTGGACCGTGTCTTTCATGTGGCGATAGACCACCACGTGCTGCACGGAGGGGGTCGACCGCAGCGCCTCATCCACGGTCTGCTTGAGCGGCACCGGAGCGCCGCGACGTGGAGCGCCGTCCTGGGTCAGCACCACCTTTGCGCCGCAATCGTTGATGCGGTCGCGCAAGCTCTCCGCGGCAAAGCCGCCGAACACGACGGTGTGGGTGGCGCCGATGCGGGCACAGGCGAGCATGGCGACCACCACCTCGGGCACCATGCCCATGTAGATGGCAACGCGATCGCCCTGCTGCACACCGAGGCTGCGGAGTGCGGCCGTGCAGCTCTGCACCTGCCGGGTCAGCTCGGCGTAAGTGATGGAGCGTGTGGCCCCGGACTCGCCCTCCCACAGCAGGGCCACCTTGTCGCGCGTGGTCGTGCCGAGGTGGCGATCGAGACAGCTCTCGGTGATGTTGAGCGTGGCGCCCTTGAACCACTTGGCGTGCGGCAGCTTCCACTCCACCAGCTCGGTCCAGGGGCTGCGGAAGGTCAGCTCACTGAGCTCCCGCTTCCAGAAGGCGTCAGGCGCATCCAGGCTCTCGCGGTACAGGCGCTCGTACTGCTCTCGCGAGCTGATGCGAGCTGCCTTGCGAAAGGCCTCCGGCGGCTCAATTTGCGTTTCTGCCTCCGAGAACGTCTCGATGGAATTGCTCATGCTGGCTCCGAGGTGATCTCCCAATTGCCTAGCGCGATGGCGCGCTTTCCGGCAAACGAAATTCCTTCGCCCCGCTCCGCACGCGCAGGCTCGCATCACGCGCCCCGCGTGACAGGATCATCTATCGCACGAACGCGGTGAGAAGGGCCATACCCGTGGTTACCCACGAGCGGCGAGGCTGCCGCGCCATCGAAGCCCGATCCCATCGAGCACTCTGAGCATCGAAACTGCCACCGTCAGTGCAAATGGCACAACGGGAGCAACCAGATCAGCTCTGGTGCTCCCGCATGTTCCCCCAAAGGTCGTGCCGCTGGTTCATCCTAGAGGCAGCGTGTCCGGCGACGGACGCTGCGGGAGGAGCCTTCCGGGAAGGATCAGCTCTTGGCGCTGAGCTTGTTCAATGCCCGCTGCAAGCGCGAGGCGAGGCGTGCCGCGGCGTTGCGGTGCACGAGGCCCTTGCTCGCGGCACGTGCTGCGGTCTGGCTGGCAGCAGCCACCACGGCCTGCGCCGCACTGGCGTCGCCGCTGTTGATTGCTGCGCGTGCGCGCTTCACGCTGCTACGCAGCGCGCCCTGGACGAGTCGATTGCGCGCCGTGCGCCCGAGGCGCTGGCGGGCACGTTTTGCTGCAGATACGTGATTTGCCATGGGAAATCTGAGTCGCTGAGTTGAAGGGCCTGACCGAGAGCCTCAGGGCTTCTTGGGCAAGCTGGAGTTGATGCCAGACGCAGGATCCAGCGGAAAAGAAGGCGTGCCGACGCGCTTGAGCATGCGCTTGCGCTTCACGCCCAGCTTCTGATCGCGATTGTGACGCCGCTGCTTGGTTTGTGTAGTGGGAGAAACCATTGAAAAAAGGCCGGGTTAGAGTAGCGAGGGGCCGGGACTATGGCGACTGGGCCGGCGCTTGTCAAAGCGTTTCCAGCACGTTTTCCGCCGAACCAGCAATTATTTCAGCTTGGCGCCCAGCAAATCACCCAGGGTGCCGAAACCACCCTCCTTGGCGAGCTGCTTGCGGTAATCGCGGTGCGCGCGGCGCTCTTCGTCCTCCGCGTGCTGCTTGATGCTGAGCTTGGGCTCCATCCGGCGTGGATCCACGTCGATCACCTTGACGTCGAGGCGAGTGCCTTCCTTGAACTTCTTGCGCAGGTCGGTGCCGCGCATCGTCCCGGTCTGCCCGGCAGGGATGAAGCCGCGCGAGCTGCGACCGGTCACCCCCAGGATGCGCACGATGACACCAGCCGACTCGGCACGCACCACCTCGGCCTGAACCGAGTTGTTCTTCAGGATCTTCTGTGCTGGCTCCTCGCGCTTGCCCTCGGGCAGCGCGACGTGCAGCGAGACCTTGCGGGCCTTGATGTCGAAGTGGTGAATCACCACGTCGATCTCGTCGCCCACGGAGACCAGCTCGCGGGCATGCTCGACCTTCTTGTAGCCGTATTGCGGAGCAGCGGTGAGATCGGACAGATGGATCAGGCCGTCGATATCGTCATCCAGCTTCACGAAGGCGCCGAAAGGCTCCACTCTGGTGATGGTGGCCTTCAGGATCTTGCCGGTCTGATACTTGCTGCGGGCCTCCGCCCACGGATCTTCCAGCAGCGCCTTGCGGCTGAGCCAGATCTTCCCGCGCTCGTCGATCTTGGTGATCTTGACCTCTACCTCCTGGCCCGGAGAGAGCAGGTCACCGATCTTTGCCTTGGGGTCGTGGCTGGCCTCGGAGATGTGCACGAGTCCCTCTAGACCCCCCGCGTCGACCAGGGCGATGAACGCGCCCCACTCGACGACGGTGCGCACCGTGCCCTTGAGCACCTGGCCCTCGGTCAGATGCTGTAGCGCCATCTTGCGGCGCTCGTGAGCTTCCGCCTCCAGCATGGGCCGGCGCGTGACCACCACGTCGCGCGCCTTCTCGTCGCACTGGGTGACCTTGAACTCCATCACCTGCCCGAGCAATGAGGCGAAGTTGGCGTTCTGCGGATGCAGATCCATGCCCGACGCGGGCGCAAACGCCCGCAGACCCTGGATCGAGACCTCGACCCCGCCCTTGATCACGCCGGTCACCAGACCCTTGATCAGGGTGCCGCTCTGGCTGACCTCGAGCACGAGGGCCTTCGCCGCCTCCTCGCGCAAGGGCTTGCGCGTGAGCACTACCAGACCGCCGCGCGAGCCATCACGCAGCACCGACGCGACGAAGCGATCACCAACGGCTGGGATCAGATCATCCGGCTCCATCTCGGAGCGATCGAAGATGGCGAGCGCCTTGCCCGCGAGGTCGACCATGATCGCGCCCTCGAGCACCGCAGTGACCCGTCCAAAGACCTCTTCACCCGTGTGGAACGGCGAGCGCTCGGTCGCGGGCCTCGCATGCGGGCGGCCGCCAGCGCTGGCAGCCTCGCCGTTCGGCTTCTTCTTGCGCTTGCGACGGCGCTTCTTCTTGGTCGGGTCACCCGCCTTGGCGGCGTCATCACCCTCCGCGGCCGACGCTTCATCCCCGTCTGCTTCCGCTGCACCGCTATCAGCTGCACCGCTATCAGCTGCACCGCCATCAGCTCCCGAGCCTTCGGCAGAGGTGTCAGCCACCTCCGGAGGGGAAGCGGCGCTGCCAGCGGAGCTGGCAACATCATCGTGATGCTCGGAAGGTGAGCCCGCTGACGGGGACTCTGCACCTTCGCCCGAAGGCGAGGTGGGGGGCGTCGCGAGGCCGTCGAACGGTGCGGAAGTTTGAACAGTCATGTGGGACCCTTGGGGCGTTCTCTATAACGCGCCTTTTCGCCCCTGCCAACCGGAGCGGGACGCGGCAAATCAGCGGGAGATGGGCAGGTGGCGGTTAACGCCACCACTGCGGTCGATATGCAGCGCGGTGCTGCCTGGCGCGACCTGGTTGATGCTCGCGAACAGCTGCTCTGCGACCTTCACGAAGGCCTCAGCAGTTGCCGAGCGCGGCGCGGCCTGCACGACGGGGATTCCGTTGTCGCCGGCGACTCGAACCGCGGGATCGATGGGGATCTGACCCAACAGCGGCGCGCGAGCCATGGCCGCCACCTTGGCGCCGCCCCCGCTGCCGAAGATCTCGTGGCGCTTGGAGCAGCCGTCGCAGACGAAATAGCTCTCGTTTTCCACGACCCCCAGCACCGGGATACCCACCTTATGAGCCATGGATACCGACTTGTACACGTCCTGCAGCGCCACTTCCTGAGGCGTGGTGACGATCACGGCGCCGGTGGAGCGCACACGTTGCGAGAGGGTGAGCGCGACGTCCCCCGTGCCAGGAGGCAGATCGAGGATCAGGAAGTCGAGCTCGCCCCAGGCGACATCCTTCAAAAATTGCAGCAGGGCACTGTGGAGCATCGGGCCACGCCACACGACCGCCGAGTGCGGCTCGTCGAGCAGGAAGCCGATGCTCATCAGCTTTACCCCGAAGCGCTGCAACGGCTCGATCTTCGTGCCATCGCTGGTCGGCCTGCCATTGACGCCAAACATGGTGGGGATGCTGGGACCGTAAATATCGGCATCGAGCAGGCCGACACGGTTGCCGAGACGGCTGAGCGCGAGCGACAGGTTGGTCGCCACCGTGCTCTTGCCGACCCCGCCCTTGCCGCTCATCACCAGGATGATGTTCTTGGCGCCGGGCACCGGATCATCAGCAGCGATGTTGCGCGACGCCACGTCCGCCTTCCAGCTGACGGCCAGCGGCAGACCGCCGCTGAGCGGCGCCAGCCGCTCCTCCACCAGGCGGGTCAGCTCCGCGCGATGCGGATAGGCGGGATCGGCGGCGCACAACACCACGCGCACGTTGCTGGCGTCGACGTCGAGCTCTGCCACCATGCGCAGCTCCAGCAGCGAGCCCTGGAGACCGGGGACGGAAATACCGCGGAGGGCATCGACGAGAGCTTGCTGCGAGACGGCCATCGGCGCTGACCTACAACAAATCAACTCGAATAACGAGCGCTTCCCGCCCGCAAAATGCCGAGCAAGTTACCCGGGGCCGCTCCGGGGCCGGTCAGCGCGGTCGCGGCCGCGGGCGCTCGGGCGGCTCAGTCCGTCACTGTAACCACGCTGCCAGCAGCGCACAGGCGATCCCTGCGCCCACGCTCGCCAGAGCGAACAGCCAGGCGGCGCCCACGTTCGGGTGCGAGGCCAGATTGGAGCGCAAGCTGCGCCAGCGCCGCGACCAGGCACTGGCCTTGTCGCTCGGGAAGCGCGGGTTCCGCAGCAGCGACTCGGTCACGCAGGAGTGCCGAAACGATACTTCAGCGGTGCCCTCGGGGCCCAGACTGGCTTGCTGGAGCGCCATGGCCGCGCCCGAGGAGAACGCGGGCACTGACACGGGCTGCGACGCACGCCCGGTATTGACGAAGCGGATCGAGGGCGGGGTCGACAGGCGGATCTCGGCCGGCTTGGATGGTTCCTGCGCGAAGGGCGCCAGCGCCGCCGCGAACTCCTGTGCCGAGTCGATGCGCTCGCGTGGATTGGCTCGCAGCGCTCGCCCCAGGATCTCGCTCAGCTCGTGCGGCACGTGGCTGGACGACTCGACCTCGGCTCCAGGCGGCACGCCGTGCAGCAGGGCGTGCAGCAGAGCGGCGGCCGAGTAGATGTCCGCGCGGCGATCGATCTCGCCACCTTGACCGTATTCAGGGGCGCGATAGCCGCCGGCGGGCGCGGGGTGAGGCCCGTCGCCGTGCATGTCCTCCAGCGCTCGAAACAGGCCGAAATCGGTCACTTTGACCCAGGGCACGCCGGGCCTGGGGTAGGAAATGAGCACGGTGTTCGGGCTGAGCGCTCCGTGGACCACGCCGTTCGCGTGCGCGTAGTCGAGCGCGGCCAAGATCTGCAAGGTCAGATCGCAGGCGGTGGGCACAGCCGCAGCGCTGCGCTCGTCGATTTCACGCTCCAGCGTGCGCCCGCTGAGCTGCTCCGTGACGATGTACGGGGCGCCGTCGACCTCGCCGATATCCAGCACGCTCGCGATGTTGGGGTGGTCGAGTCCTGCCGCCTCCTTGGCCTTGGTCGTCACCCGCTCGGCCACTCCGGGGCGGCGCGCCATGGAGGGGTTGATCCATTTGACCGCCACCCGCTTGCCCAGCAGCAGGTTTTCGGCTTCGTAGAGGCTACCCACCGGACCGCTGCCTAACGGCCGGACAATTACGTATCGCTCATCCAGGATCTGGCGCTCTTTCACACGGCAGCCTCGTCCGAAATGAACGGAAGCCGGCTTCCAACATTCAACGCAATCGCCGCCCGCGATGGCCCGCGAGAGGACGATCGTGCCGGGTCGAGACGAGTTGTTCGCGATCCGGCGTCACCCCGGGCCGCAGCGAAGAAGCTCAGCGCGGAAAAGCCGCGGCGTTGCCGCCGTCCACCGGGATCACGGCACCCGTGGTGGCCTTGGCGGTGGCAAGGTAGGCGAATGCCTGCGCCACATCCTCTGCCAGAGTCTCGCGCCCGAGCAGGTTGGCCGTGAAGTAGGCATCGCTGGTGAGACCTCGCGCCTTGGCGCGCGACTCGATCAGCTCGGGAGAGAAGAGCCCAGTGCGCACGCGATCCGCGTTCACTGCGTTGGAGCGCACCCCGTATGGAGCCAGATCGATGGCGTATTGCTTCATCAGGGCGACCAGAGCGCTCTTGGCAACGGCGTACGGCCCGAACATCGGACCCGGGTTGAAGGCGCTCTTGGATGCGTTGAAGCACAGGCAGCCGCCGATACCCTGGCGGAGGAAAATGCTCGCTGCGGCCTGGGCCACGTACTGGTGACTGAGCAGGTTGACCTCGAGCGACTGCTCCAAGCGCTCGGCTCCGCTGCCGTCGTGCAGCGCACCGCTGGGCGCGCTGCCCGCGTTGGAGACGACGATGTCCAGCCCGCCGAAGCTGAGAGCCGCCTGCTCCAGCGCCGCACGAGCCGCGGCGGCGTCGGTCAAATCCGCCTGATACGACTGCACCGCACGGCCATGCTTGCGCTCCAGCTCGGCGCGGGCTCTGCCCAGAGCCTCCGGCTCGCGATCGACCAGGAGCACGTGGGCGCCGAGCGCCAAAAATTGCGCGCTCGTGGCCAGGCCAATCCCGCTCGCCGCTCCGGTGACGACCGCGATCTGCCCCGCCAGTGCGGCCTCGCTGCTGCGCGCGCCCAGCTTGGCTTGCTCCAGGCTCCAGTACTCGACGTCGAAGAGCTCACTCAGGGACACGGGGCGGTAGCTGCCGATGCTCTCCGCGCGCGCCATCACCGAGATGGCATGCTCGTACAGATCGGCGGCGATGCTCGCCTGGGAGATGTTGCGACCGAGCCCGGCGATGCCGAGCCCGGGTATGGCCACCACGCGCGGCAGCAGATCCAGGCGCTGCAGCGGCTGCGGGTGACGCCGCGCATTGCTCTCGAAATAGCTGGCGTAGCTGTCCGCGAAGCCAGCGAGGCCAGCTTCCACCCTTGCCCGCAGCTCTTCCGCGGCGAGCGGCACGTCTGGAGCGACGTCCCCCAGCCAGGCAGGGAACGGCTTGGTCCGGATGCTGTGATCGGGGGTGATGCAGCCCCGCCCAACGACCTCGCGCGACGCGGGTGCCGCGAGGAACGCCAGCACCTCCGGGCCATCGCGCCAGTCCAGGACGAACCTGGCTCCGCCGGGACGGCGTGCGATGGCGCCGCGCAGCGCAGGCTCCAGCTCCAGGCGGCGCTCGCGGCTGGCGCGAGGATCTGCGCCGGGGACCTGCACGAGCGGGCGCCGCCGCTCCCGCTCCAGGTAGCTCTCGGCTTCGCTCACGGCCTGGATCATCCGAGCGTAGCTCTCCTCGGCGCTCTGACCCCAGCTGAAGATGCCGTGCTTCTCCAAAATCAGGAGCGGCGGGGAGGTCTCGCTCACGTTCAGCTCCGCAACCCGCTGCGCGAGCACGAAGCCCGGCGGCACATAGGAGAGATAGAGCGCGCGATCACCCCAGAGTTCGCGCGCTCGCCGGTCGCCGTCCGGCTGATCCACGAGGGCGAGGACCGCGTTTGCGTGCGTGTGGTCCACGAATTTGCCCGGCAGATGGGCATGGAGCAGCGCCTCGACCGATGGCGTGGGGCCGCCCGGATCGAGCATCTGCGAGCGCAGCGCGGCCACCATCGCTTCATCCGTGAGCGCAGGCAGCGTGCAGTAGCTGCGCAGCGGCTCCAGACGGCACTGAGAGAAGCCGCGCGGTTGAATGCTGCCCAGATCCCAGCCGCTGCCTTTGATCCAGAGCACGTCGACAGGCTTGCCGTCGACCTCACGCCCCCGGCTCTTCACGGAGGTATTGCCGCCACCGTGCAGCACGAGCGCAGGCTCGCGCCCCAGCAGGCGCGAGGTATAGACGCGGTCCGCCACGTCGGCACCCCAGGCCGCGAGCTCGGTGCGAAACTGCTGGGCCTCGTTCGGCTGATACAGGGACTTCATCGCAGGCGACTCTAGTTGCCTGGCTGGGCCGAGGCGATGGAATTTTGCCGGCGCTGCCAGCGGAGCCGGAGTGCCTGTAGCCATTGCTCGACGGGGAAAAATGCCAGGAAAGCCACACCGCTGAGCGGATAGGGGAAGGCGATCGCCATCGTGGCCAGCACGCCCAGATGAAACAGCCACGCCGAGAGGCACCAGGTGAGGGCCCAGCGCCCGCCCAGCAAGGCCAGCGGGGCCAGCAGCTCTGCCCCGAGCGAGAAGATGGAGAGCGGGGGGAACAGCCAGCCGTGGGGCAGCAGCCAGGGCCCGAGCGGCGAGTGCACGCTGCCCAGCTCGATCTTGCGCAGGGCATCGTACGCGATCTGCTCGCGCAAGGCGGCCCCGGCCGCCCACGTGAAGCCGCTGAGCTGCAGCTTGGCCAGGCCCGCCACGACGTACGCTGCCACCGTCACCAGGCAGCACGCGCGCAAGACCCAGCCCGAAGCGCTCGCTCCAGGCGACCCTCGGGTTGAGGCCGCGCCCAGCCGGTAGACGTCCGCCGCGGGAGCAAAGCACAGCAGCGCAACGTGCAGGGCGAGCAGGTTATCCGTGTGAAAGATCATGCCCCAGGAGTGGCGGTAGCTCAGCACCCAGAGCAGCGAGAGCGCAAACAGCGGGGCGCTCGCGCGGTACGCCACGCCGAGCACGAAAGCGAGCCCCGTGAGCACGCTCAGCACGTACGCAGCGAGTACCAGCGGACGAGGCAGCGGCGAGTCGAGCACGCTGACGACGCCGAGCGGGGTGAACGCGCTATCCGGATAGCGCAGTGGTGCCAGCAGGTCCGCCACGCGCGCGAGCAGATAGCTCAGGGCGTAGCCGCCCACGGCGATGCGCAGCAGCGCCAGGCGCTCGCGCGGCACGGGCTCCAGGAGCCACGCATCCAGGCGCCGCAGGAGTGCCGTCATCGCTCGCCGGTGCCTCCGGGCGTGGGTACGTCGCAGCGAAACAGCGTCTCCTGCTCCAGGGGGAAGGGCCCCTGCACGAAGTAGTCGACGGGATCATAGCGACGAGCCACGATCGCCAGTGCGCTCAGCTCTCGCAGAGCAGGCTCCGCGGCTGCCCGCGCCGCGCTGGCTTCGCACAGTCGCGCCATCGCCTCCGGGCCCTCGGCCACGCTGCGCTGGATCAAGACCTTGGCCTGGAGCACCTCTTTGCTGCCGACGAGCTCGGGCGGCACGCGGCGCTCGCTCCCGCCGGCGGTGAGCCCAACCAGCGTGTGCAGGGTGGGCTGGCCGCGCGGGCGCGCGAACATCGGGTATGTGGAGAGCGGGAACGAATCGGGCGCTCCGGACCAGGCCGGTGACAGCACTGCCAGCGGCAAGCCCAGCCCCACCACGTAGGCCAGCACGCGTTGCCTGGCTGGCGCGCCGTCAGCCCGGGCCATGCGCCCTCCTGGTTGCCCGCAGCCCCCAGGCGGCAAATGGCACGGTGGCGAGCAGCACGAGCACGGTGATGGCCGCGAGCAAGCTGGCGACCCCCATGCCCAGGCTGCCGAAGCGCAGCACCATCTCGCGCGCGGTGACCGCGAGCAGCAGCGTGAGCACGGCGCCGGCGCCCAGCGAAAGCCAGCTCAGCGCGCGCCAGATGGGCCGCAGCTGCTCGGGGCGAAGCAACACGAGCAGCAAGGTGCCCAGGTGCGCCAGCGCGAGCAGAGCCAGCAACGACGCCGCCACGCTGCCAGGTCGAGACGGCAGCTCCCACGCCGCCCAGCCAAAGAGCGCCGAGGATGCACCCGTGCACAGGACGAGGGCGGGGCGATGGCGTGCGAGCATACCCGCTGCCATCGCCCGAGCGCCCTCGGCTGGGTCATCTCGCCGCTCTGAGCCCGGCATGCCGACCGCTCATAGAGTCAACGGTCGGCAAATACAAGCTGCCGGGGGCAGGGGCGGTCAGATCGTATCCCAGCCGTACTTTTCGAGCGCGAAGGCGTGATCGGCCAGCGCCTTGAGCGACTCGTCTTCGTTGCGATCGACGAGCTCGAAGTTCTGGCGGACCCGCCGCCGCACCTGATCGGAGAGCACCTCGAGGATCTGCAGCTCCTGACGTGCCTTTTCTTCGCCCACGGCGAGCAGCGAGGAATTCACGCGGCTGAGCGTGCAGGCGAGCACGAATAGATCAATCATGGCATCGGCCAGACGCTTGGAGGCGAACTGCTTGCCGATGATGTTGCGCCCGTGCTTGCGCAGCACGCGATCGACGGCGATGGCGAGATCTTTCGTGGCCTCCTCGAAGATCGCAGCGTGCGACTTGAGCCGCAGGTCGAGCTTGGTGAACACGCTCTTGCGAATGCCCGTGGCCAGCTGAGCCCGGCGCAAGGCGTACTCCGAGAGCACGCCGAAGCCCTTGATCGGATCCTCGAAGACGCCCTGCAGGCTCTTGGACAGCTCCTTGAGGCTGCGGCCCACGTCGTCCATCGCCGTCAGCGCGATGAACAGGCGCAGGATCTCGTTGGTGCCCTCGAAGATGCGGTTGATGCGCGCGTCCCGCACGATGCGCTCGTAGGGGAACTCCGTCATGTAGCCGTTGCCGCCCGCGGTCTGCAGCGCCTCGTCCGCGCAACGCCAGAGCGCCTCCGACGCGAACACCTTGCTGATGGCTGCCTCGACGGCGTAGTCCTCGTAGCCCTGGTCGGCGAGCGCGGCAACCATGTGCACGGTGGCCTCGGCGGCATAACAGTCGACCACCATCTGGCCCACCTTCTGCTTGATCAGGCCGAACTCACGGATCGGCTTGCCGAACTGCACGCGCTCATTGCCCTGCTTTGCTGCCAGGCTGATCAGGTGCTTCATGGCGCCCACGGCGCCGCCGCCGAGCCCGGTGCGTCCGCTGTTCAGGATCTTCATCGCGACCTTGAAGCCCTTGCCCACCTCGCCCAGCCGGTTGCCGTCTGGTACGCGCACCTTCTCGAAGTGCACCGTGGTGGTGGAGCTGGCGCGCAGGCCCATCTTGTCCTCGTGCGGGCCGGCGCTGACACCGGGCATGTCACGAGTGACGATGAAGGCCGTCATGTGCCCGCGCTGCTCGGCGTTCTCCGTCTTGGCGAAGACCGTGAAGAAGTCGGCGATGCCACCATTGGTGATCCACAGCTTGTTGCCGTCCAGGATCCAGTCGTCGCCATCGCGATGCGCCGTGGTGCGAATCGATGCCGCGTCCGAGCCGGAGCCCGGCTCCGTCAAGCAGAAGGCAGCGATCATCTCGCCCGTGGCCAGCTTCGGCAAGTAGCGCGCGCGCTGCTCCTCCGTCCCGAACAACAACAGGCCGCGCATGCCGATCGAGCTATGTGCGCCGACGGTGACCGCGGTTGACGCATCGTGCTTTGCCACCTCTTGCAAGGTGCGCGAGTACGCTGCGCTGCCGAAGCCGAGCCCACCGTGAGCCTCCGGAATGATCAACCCGAACAGGCCGAAGCTCTTGAGCTCCTCGATGTAGGAACGCGGCATCTCCGCGGCCTTGTCCCAGGCAGCGAAATCTTTCTCCTTCGGTCCGAGCAGGTCGCCGAGCGAGGCCACCACACCTTTCAGGGTCTCCCGTTCGTCGGCGCTCATTGCCGGGAAGGGCAGCAGCATGTCTTCTTCGATGTAGCCCATGCACAGCGAGCGCATGAAGCTGCTGTCCTTGCCAACCGGCGGGCGCCGGGCCTCCTTGATGGAACTTTCTTTGGCCTGAGTTTGCTCGAGCGTCGCGCTGGCTCGTTGAACCATTTTGTTACCGCCTCCAGGATTCATTATGGGCCGCACCACACCCTCCCATCAGGGGTCCGGCCCAATTCGCTCACGAGACGGCACATTCTGAGGCCGGCTGGTGGGCAAGCGTGCCAAGCTATTCGTCTGGGTAGGGTTTTGTAGAGTACGGCGTCTTTTGGCCGTGACCTTCGGCCGGACCTCGAGCTACCTCCCACCCCGTGCGAACTCGGCGAATCGGCCAGGGCACGCGCGAGCGGTATTAGGGCATGTCAGGCATCACCATAGTTGGTTCAGGGCGCTACCTCCCCGGAAAGCCCTACACGAACCAGGATCTCGCCCGCGTGATGGATACGAGCGACGAGTGGATCCGCCAGCGTACCGGGATCGAGCAGCGGCACTATTGCCCCGAGGGGCAAGGGGCTTCCGACCTGGCCGTGCCTGCTGCACGGTTGGCGCTCGAGTCTGCTGGCCGAACTGAAGCAGACATCGACTACATCATCTTCAACACCATGACCCCGGATCACATCCTGCCGGGGTCCGGCCCGCTGCTGGGAGCCAAGCTGGGCTGCCCGGGTACGCCGGCACTGGACGTCCGCAGCCAGTGCGCCGCGATGATCTACAGCTTTCAGCTGGCGGATGCGCTGCTGAAGACCGACGGCATTCGCTCCATCTTGATCGTCGGAGCGGAGGCGCACGCCGGCTTCATGCCGTGGCGAAACTGGAATGCGCTCGATGGCCTGGAGCCCGTGAGCGCCGACGACTACCAGCGCTCGACCTTGCACCGCGGCTTCGCCGTGATCTTCGGCGACGGGGCAGGGGCTCTGCTCGTGGAGCGCAGCTCCACGCCGGGCACCGGCCTGCTCTCGCTGGATCTGCACAGTGACGGCCGCTACAGCGATGAATTGCGCATCCCGGCCGGGTTTCGCCGTCGGCCGTACGCCACCAGCGAGCTGGTGGAAGACGCGGAGTTCATCCCGCGCATGAACGGCAGAGAGGTCTTTCGCCATGCCGTGAGCAAGCTGCCGCAGACCGTGCGCGCAGCTTGTGAACGCGCTGGCGTCGGGCTGGATGAGGTGGACTGGTTCATCGCCCACCAGGCGAATGATCGAATCAACCGCGTGGTGCGCGAGCGCCTGGGGGTGCCGCCAGAGAAGGTGCCTTCCAACATCCGCAGCTATGGCAACACGTCGGGCGCCACCATCCCCATCCTGGTCGACGAGATGCGGCGCGACGGGCGTCTTCGCGCGGGTCAGTTGGTGTGCTTTCTGGCGCTGGGCGCCGGCCTGCACTGGGGCGCCGCGGTGATGCGGATCTGATTCCCGCTTCGCCTGCGCTTCGCGCCCGACGGCACTGCTGCCACTACCGCCTCTACTGGCTGACGGCCATAGGGCCGTTCAGCTCTCATTTTGCAGCCGCCCGTTGCCAGGTCAATGGTGGCGATGCAATCTTCTGCTCATGAACTACGCTCCTCGAGCCATCGCAGGCAGTGCGGCGCAGCTTGCCGTGAAGGCGCGCGCCCAATTCATCATGCGCACCTACGGCCACCTGCTGGGTGCGATTCTGGCGTTTGCCGCGTGCGAGGTGTTCCTTTTCACCAGCGGCCTGTATCGTCCCATCCTCGGCGTGCTGACTGCATCCGGAATGGGTTGGATCCTCGTGCTCGGCGGCTTCGTGGCGCTTGGTGCGCTGTTCCGTAATCTGGCTCACTCCGCTCGTTCGATGAGCACGCAGTACGCGGGGCTGGGCGCTTACGTCGTGCTGCAGGCGATCATCTTCGTGCCCTTGCTGGCCATGGCCGAGATGTACGCGCCGGGTGCCATCCAGAGCGCGGGCATGGTGACGCTCCTGGGCTTTGCGGGTCTGACCGCCGTGGTGTTCACCACCCGCCGCGATTTCTCGTTTCTGGGCGCTGCCATTCGCTGGGGCTTCATCCTGGCGCTGGTGGCGATCGTCGCCGCGGTGATCTTCGGCTTCTCGCTGGGTACGTTCTTCTCGGTCGCGATGGTCGGTCTCGCGGGCGCCGCGGTCCTGTACGACACCTCGAACGTGCTGCACCACTTCCCCGAGGACAGCTACGTAGCGGCTGCGCTCGAGCTGTTCGCCTCGATCGCGCTGATGTTCTGGTACGTGCTGCGGCTGTTCATCGGCAGCTCACGCGACTGAAGTCGCGTTGCTGGTAGCCCGACTGAAGTCCCGTTGCGGGTAGCGCGACTGAAGTCGCGTTGCTGGTACGGCTGTTGAGCGACAGCCATGTCCGAGAGCAGGGAGCGGGCGCACAGCCCCGCTCTCGTTCTCGTGGCTCTGCTTTGTGGCTCCCGCTCCTGCGGGGAGCCATCAGCACTGAGGGGGAGCTACTGAGAGGGCAGCAACTGCTGAGAGGGCAGCTTACAACTGCGGGGGAGGGCTGGAGCGGCTGGAGGTGGCACGAGCGTAGCTGCCCAGCACCCGCACCATGTCGCCGCGCTGGCTCAGTGCAGACAGAGCGGCGCGCACGCGCTCTTCGTTGCGGTGCCCCTCGAGATCGACGAAGAACACGTATTGCCAGGTCTCCCCGCCGCGCGGGCGAGACTCGATCCGGCACAGATTGATGCCTGCCTCGTCGAAGATCTGCAGCGCCCGCACCAGCGCTCCGCGCTCGTGAGGCGTGGAGAAAACGACGCTCGTCTTGTCGTTGCCGGTGGGCTCGGGCTGGCTCTTGCCCAGCACCACGAAGCGAGTGACGTTGGGCCTGCGATCTTGGATGCCTGCGTGAGTCAGGCGCACCCCCGCCAGTGCCCCTGCCGCACGGCTGGCGATCGCTCCCGCTGCCAGATCGTCGCGCACCAGGTGCGCTGCCTGGACGGTGGAGCCCGTCGGCATCTGCGCAGCGCCGGGCAGGTGCTCCGCCAGCCATTTGCGGCACTGGGCCAGGCCCTGCGGGTGGGAATACACTCGCTCGATGCGCAGCGGATCGGGAGCGTTCGTGAGCAGGCACTGCTCGATGTCCACCATCACCTCGCCGCACAAGCCGAGCGGGGTCTCGAGCAGGGTATCTTGAGTGAACGTGACCCCGCCTTCGATCGAGTTCTCGATCGGCACGACGCCCCACTCACCGTCGCCGCGCGCGACCCCCTCGAACACCGCGGGGATGGACGCGGCCGCGATCAACTCGGCGTGGTCACCAAAGTATTCACGGGCGGCCTCGTGAGTGAACGCGCCCACGGGGCCCAGGTAGACGACTCGCTGCGGCATTTAGCGGGCGAGATCTGCCAGGTTCTGCAGCTTGAGCGCCAGTCCCAGATCCCCGTCGATGCGAAGCTTGCCCTGAAAGTAGAGCTGCTGCCCGTTGGCGCGGCCCTCGACCAGGTCGACGAAATCCCCCGCGTCCAGGCTGATCGTGCAATCCGCGGGGCCATCGCCCTCACGGGCACCCACCGCGTCTTTGAGGTTGACCAGCCAGGTACCGCCGCCGTTGCCCTCCAATACGAACTTGTAGATCGCGCCGAAGTTGGCGGCCAGCGAAGGGTCCTTCGAGACTTTAGCAGCGATGCGTTCAATCAGTTCTTTTGCTGTGGTCACGGTGTTCGCCTCTCGTCCAAGTCGTATCCAGCTGCCTGCGAAAATGAGCGTATGCCCCGAGACAGTGTGCCTGCTCGACACTAGTACCCCGCGCAGCGCGGAGCGATCGGAATCTGCGCCTCTGCCCCGAGACTGAGAGGCCGAAGCAGAATTGCCCGCACGCCGGGCGCCGTGGCACGCTGAGCCGTGTTTTTCGCTCGCCTGGCGGACAAAGTGCGGTGGAGAATGCGCTATACGGAAGCTGATGGCCTCGATCCTCTTCGCTCCTTCCGGACGCGCCGAGCCGTTCGCCAGAGAGCCGCTGGCGGTGAATTGAAGTGAAACGACGGAACGGCGCCTCAGGCCTACCTCATCCAGAGCCCAGCGAGCCCGCAGAGGCCGCGCCCGCCGTGCCCCGAGTGCTGGCCATCGCCGGCTCGGATCCGAGCGGCGGCGCGGGCCTGCAGGCGGATCTCAAGACGCTGCAAGCGCTCGGCGTGTACGCCACCAGCGTCGTCACGGCGGTCACCGTCCAGGACACACAGCGCGTGTACGAGGTGGCGCCGATAGACCCGTGGCTGGTCGAGCGCCAGCTGACCACCGTGCTGGAGGACGTGGGGGCGGACGCGATCAAGATTGGCATGCTCGCTCGGCGTGACACCGTCGAACTGGTGACGCGAGTGTGTCAGAGCAAGGCCCGCGGCATCCCCATCGTCCTGGATCCCGTGCTGGTGTCGAGCAGCGGGCACGAGTTGCTGGAGGTCTCCGGGCACACCGCGTTAATCCAGCGCCTGATGCCACTGTGCGCGCTCGTGACCCCCAACGCGCCGGAGGCGGAGTTGCTGACGGGTATCCCCGTCCGCGAGGAATCGCACCTGCATCAGGCCGCCGATCGGCTGCTCTTGATGGGGCAGTCTGCCGTCTTTATCACGGGCGGCCATCTGCCGGGGGAGCGTGTGGTGGATCTGCTGCGCACGGCGGATGGCCTGGAGCGCCGCTTCGACTCGCCGCGGCTGCCGGATACACCGCACGGTACCGGATGTACTCTGGCGTCCGCGATCGCCGCGGGCCTGGGGCACGGCTTCACTCTGGAAAGCGCGGTGGAACGCGCTCATACTTTCGTTCATGACGCCATCGCTCGTGCACCCCGACCAGGCCACGGGCGGCGTTGTTTCCATCACGCGGAGCCAGGCCTCGGTGCGCACTGAGCTGCGGCTCGCGCGCCGTCCGGCGCCGCTCGCGCGCCATCTGGCATCAGTGGCGCTTCTGGTGCCGCTGGCGTGTCATACGGATACCTCAGGTCTCGAGCGGCGCGATCCGCCGCTGCATGAGCTGGATGGATCAGCGGGCTCCGCCAGCAGCCCGGAGCCATCGTCAGCAATGCCCGGCAGCAGCGGTGGCGACAGCGAGCCGAGCACACCTCTGGAGGGTGGCTCGCTGGTGGTGCTGGACGGTCTGGTGGATGGCGGCAGGCTGTTCGCGTGCCTGCGTGACGCTGCCAGCGGAGCGGCGCTCGCTGGCGCCGGCGAGCTGGCCCCAGCCCCCGTCCCAGCCGAGGGCCTCGACTTCGGCAGCTTTCATCGCATCCCGTTCTCGTGGGACCTGGGCGCGGTGGACGTGGAGGTGGAGCTGTTCCGGGCCGAGCCAGGCGTGCCACAGACCGAGAGCTGTGAGGCGCTGCACGAGGCAGCTCTACCACTGCCGCCAGTCGCGCCCGACGCAGGAGCGGTTCCGCTGCCCGCCGTACGCAGCGCCGGCGCGCTCACCCTTGCGCGAGGCTCACTGTTCGAGGGGCGTCACTACCTGCTCGCTGCCACCGGCTGTGCAGCCCCGGATGCCGTGGCCGCGCCGCAGCTGTGCGGCGATCCGGACCCACTCTTTGGCGCACGCTCCGAGCTGCTGCTGGTCGAGTTTGGTCTGGAGCTGCCCGATGACGCCGGAAACTTCGGCCTGCAGTTCCTGAACGCCAGCCGCTGGCTGGGCCCCACGGATGTGCTGCTGCAGGTGGGCGTGCCGGAGGTGTCGGTGCCGTTCGTCAGCGGCGTAGGCTTCGGCGTGCTGCGGCCGCGCGCCGTGGCCACGGTAGAGCAGCCGTTCGCGCTGGAGCTGCGCGGCCGGGGCTCCAACGTCGTACCCTACAGCCAGACCTGGATGGACACGGCTCGAGCGAGCGCGCTCGAGCTGCAGCCAGGCAAGAGTTACTTGCTCGCCAGCATCGGCCCGCCGCCGGGCAGCGATGGCGCGGGCTCGTCGGCGCCGCGCCTGGTGCTGATCCCGGCAGAATAGCGCGAGAGCGGCACGGCGCCTTCGCTCGGCTCAGTGCTCCTCTTTCAGCTTCGCCAGCTCGTCGCGAGCGGTGAAGCGGAGCGGGCTGTTGGGAAACCTGCGCAGGAAGTTGCGCAGCGTGTTCTTTGCGTCATTCCACGCCTCCAGATCGAGCTGAACTTGCCCGAGCAGCAGCGTGGCATCGTCGGTTACCTCGTTGCTGGTGGCTCCCTCCGAGAGCTCCAGCAGCAATGAGAGCGCCTCGCGCTGCCGGTTCTGGGTGCGCAGCACGCGGGCTAGCTGATAGCGCGCCTCATCGGCGTGCGGCGCGTCGTCGTTGTTCTCGACGGAGCTGCGCAGCGCGCGCTCCGCATCCTGCCAGCGCTCGGCGCGGATGTGATCCAGCCCGGTGTTGTAGGCGATGACCGACATCTCGTTGCGAAAGCGCTCCACCGCACGCTCGAAGTGCGCGCGCTCGGCGCGCGACAGCGGCAGCTTGGACAGCTCCGGCCAGCGCTTGAGCGCTTCACCCCGATTCTGGCTGGTGATCAGATCCTGAAACTCCATCGCACGCCGCTCGGCTACGGCTCTGGCCTCCTCCCGCCCCTCGAGCAGCTTGATCTCCTTCTCCAGTCGCTCCACGTTGCTGCGCAGCGTCTTGGTGACGGCCTGCTCTGCGTCCACGCGGGCGTCGATCAGCACCTTGGCTCCCAGCAGGACGAGGGCCACGACCAGCGCATAGAATCCCACACTGCTGAATTTCAGATTGCGCTCGTAGCCTTGCTGCCGCTTGCCGATGGCGTGGATATCGGCGGAGAGGCCATTCACCAGATTGTTGGTCTTGATGGTCAGCGCGCGGCTCTCGACGATTTCTCTCTTGATTTCCTCGAGTTCTTCTCCGAAGTCGTCCATGTAGACTTGTCCTGTCAGGCCGTGGGGCAGCTGGCGGCAGGGCGGGCGCGGGAGAGCGCCGGCGAGCGTCAGGGGGAGGCGGCGCGCGTGTGTGCGCGGGATCGCGAGATTTTTTGGGCTTGAATACCCGACCCGCGATCGTTAGAGGCTAGGCACGATGGATACCAGTGATCTGAAGAAGGGGCTGAAGTTCATGTACGACGGCCAGCCCTGGGTGTGTGTGGACTTTCAGTTTGTCAAACCGGGGAAGGGACAAGCCTTCACCCGCACCAAGATGCGCCATCTGCTCACGGGCTCGACCGTCGAGAAGAACATCCGATCCAACGAGAAGATCTCGCCCGCAGACGCGGAAGACCGAGCGCTCCAGTACATCTATCAAGACGGCGATACCTTTGTTTTCATGCATCAGCACTCCGGCGACCAGATTTCGGTGCCGAAAGAGGCCGTGGGGGAAGACGCTGACTTCTTGACGGACGGTCTGGAGTGCATGGTTACGATCTATGAGGGCAATCCGATCGGCGTCGTGCTTCCACCACACGTGACCCTCCAGGTCACCGCCACCGAGCCGGGCATGAAGGGTGACACGGCGAGCAGCGTCACCAAGCCCGCGACCGTGTCGACGGGCGCGCAGATCGCCGTGCCGCTGTTCATCAATGAGGGTGACTGGGTGCGCATCGACACGCGCAGTCGCGCGTACCTGGAGCGCTCCAAGGCGCCAGGCTCCTGAGCAGGCCAGCTCCACTGCTTGCCGGAGCTCCAACGGCATTGCTCTTCGGAGCTCCTACGGCACTGCTTGCCGGAGCTCCTACGGCATTGCTCGCCGAGCCCATCGCCAGCACTGCCGCGTGCCGTGCAGCCTGGCGTCAACCACTCTTCGGATCGGGCAAAATCACGTAAGCGCGGCCCGCCATCACGCAGGCGGCCGCCTGGGCGTTGTTGCTGACGACACAATCGCGGAGCCGCGCCGGCACTGCAGGGTCGTCAAAGACCCATAGCGCCGGCTTGTCATTGCCCGCGACGAGCAGACCATCGGCAATGGACACGATCGAGTAGCGGCCATTGGGAGATAGCGGGCTGCCCAGCGGTGGGTGAGGGGGACGCGGGCCCACCCAGATGGTACCCAGAAAACCCGCGATCCCGGCCTCGGACCAGGCCACCGGCGCAATCCTGGGTGCCTCGAAGCCACTGCCGGCGCGGCACACGCCGGGCCGCGGTGCAACCAACTCGGTCGGGATGGGCGGCAGCACGCTGCCACCCGGTGCCCTCGCGAGCCACGACACCTCGGAGCGATCGCAAGGAAAGGCCACGCCGCGCAACTGCTCACCGGCCCGGGAAATGACAGCCATGCTCCAGGCGTCCACCTCGGCGCTGGCGTCGTATTCGAAGCGGCCATCGGGAGCTGCCCGGACCACCCCGGAGGGAGTCAGCAGCAGCAGCGAGCCATCTGCGTGGAAGCTGATGGGGCTGAGGTGCGGCCCGGCGTCGGCCGCGCGCGGCAGCGCCTGCAGCGGGACGAGCTTGATCACTCGCCGCTTGACCAGCTTGCTCAGCAGTTGCGTGCGCTCTCTGGCGAGGAATCGCTCCGTGTCCGCCCTGGCGCCCGTCGGAAACCAGGAGTGCTGCTCCAGCGCAGCAAGAGCACGCTCGGGGTGGCCCGCCGCCAGCTCGGCGTTGATGCTGGCCATGGTCAGTGCCTCGAAGGGCGCGCGCAGATCTCCGCAGCTGAGCTCGCTCCCGCTGTCCAGCGCGACACGGGCCACGCCCGACTCGGCGCAGAGCGTGGAGTACAGGCGCCGAGCGTTGGCCACATTGGCCGCGATCGCGCGGCTGACCTCCGCCGCAGCGGCAGCGCCTCCAGAGCGCGCCGAGCCAGCGCGCACCGTCTCCAGCGAGGCGAGGCGCACGAACGACGCCAGCGGCTCGAACGCATCGCGCGAGAGCCCAGCGGGACGATCGAGCCAGACGAAGCTGGCGCGCAGCTCGGGCGCGGGCGGTGCCGCGAACAGCAGGGTCATCTCCACGTCGTCGCGGCCGTCGGAGTCGCGATCCCGCGATACCACCTCCAGCCGCAAGGTCTCGCCCGGCGCCGGGGCTGCCAGGCGAAAGCCGGCGATCTTTGCGTTGGGCCGTGACGGCGCGAAGACGCTGACGCTGCGCTCTGGCGTGCGCGGGAGCAGCGGTGCAGCGCAGCTGGCGCGGATATCGAGCGAGACCGAGTTGGGGCCCGTCTGATCGAGGTGGGTCTCGTGAGTGCAGGTGGGCCCGGTTGGCAAGAAGCCGGGGGCGGAGCCGATCAGTCGGGGCTCGCCCTCTTCCGGAAACATCCACAGCTCGCCGATGACCGGTTTGTCGGGGGTGCCGACCAGCCAGGCCAGCACGTCACCGTCGTTGCCGCCAGCGAGACCTCCGACCAGACCGAGGCGGAAGACGAGGCCGTCCGGAGCGGACAGCTTGCGCTCTCCCAGCCGCCACTCGCGCGCGTCGGGCGGTGCGAGCAGCGCGCCGCGGCTGATGGTTTCGGGCTGTCGTGTCGTTCCCGCGTCGGCGGCGGCCTTGACGAGATCCGCTGCGCGAGTGGGCGCTCCCGCGCTGGAGACCGTGCCGAAGGGCGTATATGGCTTCCGATCCGAGTCGAAGAGGTCACAGGCGGCGAGGCCACAGGCGCTCAGGAGCGCCAGGGCAGCCAGCGCTCGGCGCAACACGGGCTCAGTCGGTGAGGGCACTGGAGGACGGCACAGAGCCATTTCATGACGGCGTGCGGACGGCAAAATATATGAGGTATGCTCTAGCGCAGCGCAGCGCCGGCGTAAAACCTCGAGCGACCGCGGCCGGCAAAGCGCCGCGGCACCCGCCCTCGGCTCCAGCGGCGCCCTCGGCTCCAGCGAGGCGCTCGCGACGGCGGCAGTCCGGGTCCTGGGGCGCGCGCATCGCGCTGCTGGCGGCGCTGCTCCTGGCCGGCGGGTGCCAGATGAGCCCCTCCGTGGTCCAGCGCGCCAGCTTGCTCGCCGAACGCGGCAGAGAAGAAGAAGCCATCCGCTTGCTGACAGAGCATCTGGTAGTGAAGCCCACCGACATGTCAGCGCGCAGACAGTTGATACGTCTTTACGGAAGCGCCGGACGTCTCGATGGCGCCCTGGCACAGACCGAACGGTTGGCTGAAAGCCTGCCGCCGAACAGCCCCATTCCGCTCGTGGAGCTCGGTCATGCCTACGAGCTCGCTCATCGCTTTGACGAGGCGCTCGCAGCGTACGATCGCGCCAGCGCTCTCGCGCCGAAGGATCCGCTGGGGCCACGCACGGGCGGGCTGCGCGCGGCGCGCTGGGGCGAGATAAAGGCAGCGGAGCCCAGGCTCGCCGAGGCCGTGCGTCGCGACCCGCTCGACTCGGAGTGCTGGCACGCGCTGGGCGTGGTGCGGGTCGGGCTTGGCAAGCTCGAGGCTGCTCGCGAAGCCTACGGCGCAGGCCTGCGCGCGGATTCCACGGGCATGGAACATCGCCTCGGCCTGGCGACCGTGGCTTTGCGAATGAACCAGCCAGCACAAGCTCTCGCTGAATACGAGGCCTTGCTCAGCGTTCGGCGCAACTACACGCCAGCCATGTTGGGCAAGGCGTGGGCGTTGATCCTGCTCGGGAGGCTGGACGACGCGGAGCGGGCGCTCGCGCAGGCAGAGGCCCGAGGTGGTGACGCCCAGAGCATCGCGCGTCAGCGTCTGTTGATCCAGGATCGCAGACGTCAGGCGCAGCCAAAACGCCAAGACGCAACGCATCCCTGAGCTGACGAGGATGGTCCCGGCGCCATGCTGGGCAGATTCCTACGAGCTTGTAAGGGCCACGCACGCAGCGTAGTCTCCGATCCCCGGCCCGACTCCGAGGGCGGCTAGACCACGAGTAAGGAATGCAGCTGCAGACGATCCGTACCGCGTTAGGCCAACTCCAGGGCGATCCAGAAGAGCCGCGCGCGTGGCAGTCGCTGGAAGAGGCCACCACGCTCGAGAACGGGGACCTGGATGAATGTTTGCGGCTGCTCTCTGCTGCTCGTCAGGAGCACGTGAAGCGCCGCGAGTGGATCGCCGTGGCTCGTCTGCTGGCCACGGAGGTGCGCCTGTCCGCAGGCTCCGAGCGGGAGCTGGAGCGCCTGCGGCTGGAAGCCAAGGTGCTACGCGACAACCTGCTCGATGAGGGCAGCGCTTGCCGCTTGTTCGAGCGCATCCTGGAGCTCGATCCGCGCGATCGTGATGCGGCGGTCGCGCTGGAGGAGAGCCGCGGCAAGCGCAACTCCTGGCAGCAGCTCGTCGATACCTACCAGGCCGAAGCGGACAAGGCAGCCGACGATGTCTACCGCTCATCCATGTCGATGCGCGCCGCCGAGGTGGAGCTGCGCTTCGGGGCGGATCAGGTGGATCGACAGCGCGTGCTGGATCGCCTGCGGCGCGCGCTCGAGCTCGATGCACACAACGAGCGCGCCGCAGAGATGCTGGAGCTGTTGCAGCGCAAGGAGGGCAACTACCCGGCGGTGGCCGAGGTGCTCGAGGTGCTGCTGGATGGGGCCGAGAGCGTATCGACGCGCGTGGCAGCCGGCGTGCGCGCCGCCCGCGTCAGCCGTCACCGCCTGCAGGACGACACGCGCACGGCGCGCTTCTACCGCAAGATCCTGGAGCTGTTGCCCAACCACTCCGAGGCGCTGCAGTTCTTGGGCGAGTACTACACGCGGGAAGAGCGCTGGGACGAGCTGGTAGAGGTGTACGAGGCCAGCCTGGCGATCGGCGATCCGAGCGGACGCGATCGCTTGAATGACATCTTGCAGGTGGGCAACCTGCTCTGGAAGCGGCGCGATGATCCCGCCAGCGCCGAGCCCTGGTTCGCGCGAGTCCGCAAGCTCGATCCCGCCAACTCGGCGATGCTCGACTTCTATCGCGCGTTCTACGCCTCTGACGAGACGGCACCCCAGCTGCTCAACATCCTGACCGCGGCGCAGCGCGTGCTGCCCAGCGGCAAGGAGAAGCAGTCCATCACCGCCGAGATCGCGCACCTCGCTGCCGGGCACAAAGACGCGCAGAAGGCGGTCGAGCAGTACAAGAACCTGCTGCGCCAAGATCCGTCCAACGAGCAGGCGGTGTCCGCGCTGCGCCAGCTGTACCGCAAGACGCAGAACTACAGCGCGCTGGTGGAGCTGCTACGGCAGCGCCTGGAGGGCCTGCCCGCCGATCGCGTCGAAGATCGCCTGGCGATCTTGCGTGAGGTGGCAGAGCTCTACCGCACCGAGCTGGCGAGCGACACGGCGCTGGTATCTGTGCTGAATCAGATCGCGCAGCTCGATCCCAACGATGTGGACGTGGCGCGCGAGCTCGTGGGTCTGTACGAGAAGCTCGGGCGCTGGCGCGATCTGCTCACGAGTCAACAGCGCCTGGCGTCTCTCACGCCGGACAAGGCCGAGAAGGTGGAGCTGATGCGCGCCGCCGGCCGGCGCTGGCTCGACCAGTTCTCCAACGTGCAGAACGCGACCCAGGCCTTCGAGGCCCTGCTGGAGGTGGAGCCCGGCGATCGCGAGGCCGGCGATCGACTGAAGGAGCTGTACAAGAAGCGGCGCGCATGGCCGGCCCTGTACAAGCTGTACGAGGCGGAGTTGCCGCACACCTCCGGCGCAGAGCGGCAGGAGCTGCTGCAAGAGATGGCGCGCCTGGCCTCCGAGCGCCTGGGGCGCGGCGAGGACGCCACCAAGATTTATCGCCAGATCCTGGAGGGTGAGCCGCACAACGCCGCCGCGCTGGCTGCGCTGGAGAAGCAAGCCGAGCGCAGCAAGGACTGGGCGACCTTGGCGGAGGCGCTGGAGCGGCGTGCCGAGCAGACCGACGGCGCGCAGCAAAAGATGGCCGTGCTGCAGAAGCTGGGTGGCGTCTACCAGGAGCACCTGCGCGATACGGCGGCAGCCACGCGCACCTTCCTGCGGGTGCTGGAGCTATCACCCGGTCACGCGCGAGCGCTGCGCGTGCTGCGCGACGGCTATCTGGAAGCCGGCGACTACGACGGGCTCGAGAAGCTATACGCATCACAGCACGACTGGGAGGGTCTGGCAGAGGTCTTGAGCACTGCCGCCGACCGGGTGGAGGAGCCAAGCGTCAAGGTGGAGCTCAGCTACCGCGCCGCCCGCGTGTACGATGAGCGGCTGGCACAGCCGGAGCGCGCGTTCCGCTGCTACGAGCGCATTCTCGCGGCCGACCCCACTGACCTGCGCGCCGCGCGCGCGCTGATCCCCATCTACGAGAAGGAAGAGAAGTGGGCGCGGCTGCCCGCGCTGTACGAGCTGTGTCTGGCGGCAGAGAGCGAGCCCGACGCGAAGCGCGCGCTGCTCGATAAATTGATCCAGCTGACCGGCACGCGCCTGGTCGATCGCGGCCGTGCGCTCGGCTACGCCCGGGCAGCCTTCGAGCTCGCGCCGGAGCGGCCGGAGACGCTGGCTCAGCTGGATGACGCGAGCCGCGCGGCTCGCGATTACGCGCCCTTTGTGGAGGCGGTGGCTGCGCAGCTGGCGCTCTTGCAGCAGTCGTTACCCGAGGAGGAGGTCGCTGCAGCAGAGCCGGATACCGGCGACAAGCCGAAGAAGCGCCGCGGTGGCCGCAAGCAGAAGCAGCAAAGGCAAGCGCTGGAGGCGAAGGAAATAGCCGCACAGGCTGCGGCGCAGGCGCAGCTGATCGCGAACATCCGGCGCCTGGAGATGAAGCTCGCGCAGGTCTACGACGAGCAGCTGAGCCGCCCCGACCAGGCCGCAGTGCTGCTACGCGGCGTGTTGCAGCGCGATCCGAGCGACAGCGAAGCGGCGGACGTGCTGGAGCGCCTGCTACGTCGCGAGGGCAAGCAGGAAGAGCTGCGCGAACTGTACGAGATCAAGCTGAGCCAGATCCCGGACGCAGAGGGGCGCATCCACCTGCTCAGCGACTGGGCCAACCTGGAGCAGACGGAGTTCGACTCCAAGGAGCGGGCGGCGGAGCTGTACCGGCGCATCCTGGAGATCGAGCCGGGTCGCCTGTCGGCGGTGCGGGCACTGCCGCAGCTGCTGCTCGCGCTGCAGCGGCCCGAGCAGGCCGCCGCCGCCATCGAGGCGCAGAGCGCACATGTGGAGGGGGCTGCTCGCGCCGATCTGGAGGTGCAGCTCAGCGAGCTCTACCTGGAGGATCTCAACCGTCCGGAGGCGGCGCTCGACGCCGCTGCGCGCACCCTGCAGTTTGCGCCGGGTGATTCGCGGGCGATGGCGGTGTTGCGCCGCCTGGTCGACGTCCCGGAGACGCGCCGGCGCGCGGCCAGCGTGCTGGCGGAGAGCTACGCGCAGAGCAACGACGCACGGCGCGAGGCCGAGTCGCTGGAGGCGGCGCTGCTCGGCGTGACGGATCCCGAGGAGCGCCGCGAGATGCTGGTGCGCCTCGCCACGGTGCACGAGACGAAGCTGGAGTCGCATGGCGCGGCCTTCGACGTCATGCTCAAGGCGCTGCGCGAGTTCAAAGACGATCTGACGCTGTGGGATCGCGCGGAGCACCTGGCCAGCGCCAGTGGCCGCGTGACGGAGCTGGCGCACGCCCTGCGCGACACCCTGCGCAGCGACGTCTCGGAAGAGGTCGAGGTGGAGCTGTGTGATCGCGCCGCTCGCCTGCACGAGGACGTGCTCGGCGATCCGATGGGCGCGGCTCCGTATCTGGAGCGCCTGCTGGTCAAGAACGCCGGCAACCAGGACGCATTCACCCGGCTCAAGCAGATCCTGACCAGCGCGGAGCGCTGGGGCGAGCTCGAGGATCTGTACGACCGCACCACGCGCTTCATCGAGGACGTGCCGACCCGGGTCGATCTGCTGACCGAGGTGGCGCTGGTCTGCGAGGAGATCATCGAGGACGACGCGCGCGCGATCGGCTACTACGAGCGCATCCTCGACATCGCGCCGGCGCACGACGCCAGCATGCGAGCGCTGGACCGGCTGTATCAACGCGCCAAGCGCTATCCGGCCTGGGCCGAGCTGTTGCAGCGCCGGCTCGCCGAGATGACGGGAGACGAGGCGCTCGACACCGAGCTGCGGCTGGCGCGCGTGCAGCTCGAGCAGCTGCACGAGCCCGGCAAGGCCATCGAGCACGTCGAGCGAGTGCTGGGAGAGCGCCCGAACGACTACACGGCGCGCGAGCTGGCCGAGCGCATCCTGCAGATCGGAGATCTGCGCGTGCGCGCCGCGAGAGCGCTGGAGCCCGTCTACGAGGGCCGCGACGAGGTGCGCGAGCTGGTCGGTGTGCTCGAGGTGCGCTGGGCAGCGGGCGAGCAGTCCGGCGACGAGCCCGACGTGCGCCGCGAGCTCCTGCGCCGCATCGCCGGGCTGAAGGACGAACGCCTCCACGACGACGTCGGGGCGCTCGACGCCTACGCGCGTTATGTGCCGCAGGATCCGCTGGACGTGGCCGCCCGCGAGCGATTCGTGGAGATCGGTCTGCGCCGCGGCGAGTTCGTGCGCGTGGCCAGCGTGCTGGAGCAGGCAGCTCAGAACGCCGACGGCCTGAGCCTGCGCGGCGAGATCCTGATGCTGGCCGCCGGCGTCTACCACGATCAGCTGGCGGATCTGCGCCGCGCAGAGCTGATCTATCGCCGCGTGCTGGAGCTGGAGCCCGACGAGCCCACCTTGACGCTGCCTGCCGCGCGCGCGCTCGAGCGGCTGTATCAGAGCAACGATCAATACGTCGAGCTGGCCGACATCCTGCGTATCGAGATCCGACTGGAGGGCTCCACCGAGACGCGCGTCGCGCTGCTCGGGCGGCTCGGCGAGCTGGCGGAGAAGCAGCTGAAGGATCTGCCGGGGGCGATCCAGGCCTTCCAGCAGCGCCTGGAGGAGGTGCCGGACGACGCGGTGGCGCTGGAGGCGCTCGATCGGCTGTACGAGTCAACCGAGAGCTGGCGCGACCTGGTCAGCGTGCTCGAGCGGCGGCGGGAAGGGCGCGCCTCCGCGGAGGATCGCCAGCTGCTGCTCCGCCGTCAGGCGGGCGTGCTGGCGGACAAGCTGTCTGACAACGCCGGCGCCATCGAGGTCTGGCGCGCGTACCGCGGTGAGTTCGGCGACTCGCACGAGGCTCTGGCCGCGCTCGAGGTTCTGTATCGCGACGCCCAGCAGTGGGAGGATCTGGCCGATACCTACGAGGCGCACCTCGAGACTACCGCCGATTCGAGCGAGAAGCTGCGCATGCTGACCGCGCTCGGCGATCTGCGCCGTGACCAGCTGGGCCTGCCGCAGCCCGCGCTGGACGCCTATCGCGAGGCGCTGGAGCTGGACTTCTCGTACCGTCCCGCGAGGCTCGCGCTCGAGCGTCTGCTGGAGTCCACGGACGCGCTCACCCAGCGCGAGGCCGCGGAGGTGCTGGAGCCGGTGTTCGAGACCGAGGGCGACCACCAGCGGCTGCTCACGGTCATCGAGATTCAGGCCAGCAGCGTCGAGGACCCGATCAAGAAGCTGGCGTTGCTGCAGAAGTCTGCGGACATCGCCGAGAACGTGCTGGCCAATCCCGAGCGCACGCTGACCTACGTGACCCGGGCGATCCGTGAGGGCGCCGGGCACGCGGACCTCAGCGGCTGGCTGGATCGCCTGGAGCGGGTCGCCGCGCAGACCTCGCGGCGCGACGAGCAGGTCGCGTTGCTGCGCGAGGTCGTGGTCAACATCTTCGAGGGGCAGCTGCAGTTTGATGTCACGCAGCGCATCGCCGAGCTGGCGCGCGATCACCTGCGCGATCCGGCGCTCGCCCGCGAGTACTTCGAGAAGGCCCTGGAGCTGCGCCTGGACGCGCAGGGCCCGATGCGGGCGCTCGAGGCGCTGTACGAGCAGGCCGATGATTTGCCGGCGCTGCTCAGCATTCTGGAGCGCCGCGCCGACGTCACGGCGGACGAGGGCGAGCGGCGCAAGCTGCTGCTGCGGCACGCGGAGCTGCTGCGCGACCGCTTGCGTGATCCGGAGCGGGCGACGCAGGCCTTCGAACGCATCATCGAGTTCGAGCCTGATCCGCAGGCCGCCGAGGCGCTGGAGGGACTGTACGCCGAGGCCGGACGCTGGGAGGATCTGATCGAGCTGTACCAGCGCCAGCTCGACGCTTCGCCCACCTCGTACACCGAGCTGCGGGTCAAGATCGCGCGGGTCGCGGCTCGCGAGCTGAAGGATCTGCCCAGGGCCTTCGAGGCGCTGGAGGCCGCACTGACCTCGGACCGCTACTACGCCCCGGCCGTGGCAGAGCTCGAGTACCTGATGGAGCACGCCGAGCGCGCCGAGCACCGCGCGCAGGCGGCGGCGCTGCTCGAGCCCATCTATCTCTCCTCCGCCAACTTCGATCGGGTGATGGCCACCCTGGCCACGCGCCTGGACCACAGCCAAGATCCGGACGAGCGGCGAGAGCTGCTGACTCGGCTGGCCAAGCTGCACGAGGAGCAGAAGGAGGACTACGGGGCCGCGCTGGCCACGATCGCCAAGCTGCTGGACGAGGATGTCACTGACCA
>JAICQL010000013.1 GCA_025937895.1 Polyangiaceae bacterium
CCCGACGACACTGGTGAGCCAGCGCATGGCGAAGCTGGGCACGACGGAGGGCGGCACGGCGGAGGGCGGCACGGCGGAGGGCGGCACGGCGGAGGGCGGCACGGCGGAGGGCGGCACGGCGGAGGGCGGCACGGCGGAGGGCGGCAGCAGCGGAGCCTCGCCAGACGATGCGACGGCGGAAGCTCCCACTGCGGGACTCAGTGCGGAGAGCGCGGCTCCCCCCGTGGACGAGCCGGGCTGCGGCACCACTCGGCCCTGCTCGATCGCGCTCTTCAGCTCCAGAGTGGCGGGCGCGGGCGCGGCGTCCAGGTGCTGGCGCAGCGCGCTCACGCACTCGCCAAACTGCTCCAGCGCGTCTGCCGCCCTGCCCTGCTCTGCCAGCACCTGCATCAGCAGCCGGTGCGCGGGCTCCAGCGCCGGGTCACTCTCCAGGAGCTGGCGGAGCACGGCGATGCAGCCGGGGGCGTCGCCCCGCTCGCGCTGCCAGGCAGCCAGGCGTAGCGCCACGTCCACGAAGCGCTGGCGCAGCCCCTCGCGGCGCGCGGCCAGCGTGTCGGAATAGGGGTCCTCCGGCAGCAGCGCACCCCGATACAGCTGCACGGCGCGCAGCAGGTGCTCGGGCTCGGGGTTGCGCGTGGCCTGCTCGAACTCGGCCACGTCGATCCAGACGCCCTCGGCGATGCGCGCCACCCCGCGCTCCAGGGTCACCAGCTCGGCTCCGCAGGTGCGCCGCAGATCGTGCAGGGCGCGATGCAGATTGTTGGCGCCCGCGTCCAGATCTTTGTCCGGCCAGAAGCGATCGATCAGCTCCTCACGGTGCAGGGAGTGACCCGCTGCCAGGGCCACGGCGGTCAGCACCTCCACCGGCCGCCGCTTGCGCCAGGCGCTGCTGGGGATAGCGCGTTCAGCTACTTCAACGGCGAACCTGCCGAGCAGATGGATGCGGGCAGAGTGCGCGGAAGTCATCGGAAACGCTGGAGACTAGAACATTTACCGACGGCTCGGGGCGCTCAGATGGGGCGCTTGGCAGGGCACGGCCCGCGGCCTCTGCGCGATCCATCAGGCGCCGTGCTGAAGGTCATCAAAATCAATCGTTTCCGCGCCGGGGGAAGCACGGCTAGACCTTGACACCTCGTAAGGGTGGAACGCCGGCAAGGCGGCCTGGCTGGCCCTGCTGGCGCCGGGAGGCGTCATTGGACAGTCGAGGAACAGCTCTGCAAGCAGCAACATTGCGACCGCTTTCAGTCTACTGCAAGCGCCGCGGGGCGTACGAACGAGCGCGCGACGAATGGCCGGAGCTCCGCCTGAGCTTCGAGCAGTTCGAGCAACACCTGCTGGCGCTGGGCCATGCTGGCGATCAGCCGCGTGAAGCGGGCTCGCTGTACCTGTGTCTGGCCTGCGCCCTGGGCTTGCCCGCCGCACACGCGGCGCTGGAAGCGCTGTATTTCCCCTGGCTGCGCAAGGAGCTGTGCTGCATCGACCCGGATCTGGCGGACGAGATGCTGCAACAGGTGCGCAGCCGCCTGCTGGTCGGGCCTGCGCCGAAAATCGGGCTGTATCGCGGCGAGGGCTCGCTCGCCAGCTGGCTGCGCGCAGTGGCGCTGAACGTCGCCCGTGATCAGCTGCGCGCCGACCGCGCCGCGCGCGCGCGGCGCACGGCGCTGGCCAGTGCCGTGCAGGAGCCAGGCACGGCCATGCGCCCCTGGCTGGAGGCGCCGGATGAGCTGGCTTTTCGTGCTCAGCGGGTACAGCTCTGCGAGCAGGCGCTGACCCGGGCCGTCGGCGCGCTGAGCGTTGCGGAGCGCAGCCTGCTCCACAATCACTTCGTGCTGAGCCTGAGCATCGACGTGCTCGGGCCGATGTACGGGGTGAACCGCGCCACGGCGGCGCGGCGCATCCAGCGCGCGCTGCGGGTGCTGCAGCGGCGCTTCTGGCGGGAGCTGGAGCTGGAGTTGGGCAGCCTGGAGCAGGGCGAGGCCAGCGAGTTGCTGCGCGCCACCGCGCGACAGCTCTATTGCAACGTGGAGGACTTGCTGCTCCACGAGCCGGGGGCGCACGGCTGCAGCCCGGGCATGTTCACTTCATCTCCTTGAACCAGGAGATGACCTGCTGCACGCGGCGAATGGGCACGCTGTCCTTGATCTGAGCGATGTAGATGCCGTTGGTCAGCGGAGCCGCTTCACCCTGGTACTCGTGCAGGGCGCCTGACTCCAGGTGCGCTGCCACGCAGTGCCGCGGGAAGACGCCGCAGCCAAGGCCGCCCCGCACCATCGTCACCGCGCCCTCGATCGCGTTGATGCGGCCCGAGTGCACGAGCGAGTAGTAGTCGCGCGTCTCGTCCGGGAGATAGTGCCGGATCCAGGCGTTGTAGTAGACGTCGCAACCGGGATAATCGACGGTGTTGATGCGAAACAGATCTTCCGGCGCGAGCGAGCGCATCGCCTTCGGATCGGAGGAGGTGAGAATGTACTCCTCGTCGCAGAAGTGCTCGAACTGCAGCGAAGGGTGCTCGGGGCGCTGAGTGACGAAGCCGAAATGCACTTCGTTCCTCAAGATCAGCTCGACTACCTCCGGCGAGGACCTGATCTGGACGTGGAGGCGGATGTTCTTCTGGGCGCGGCGCCGCTCGAGCAGCAGGCTGAAGTGCGGCGACATCAGGCAGCTGGGGGGCATGGCATACGCCACCTCACCCGAAAGCCCCCGCTCCTCATTGCGAATGGACTCCACGAACTCGTTCCAGATGGAGTGTTGCTCGCGGATGTAGCGCAGCAGCGCGCCGCCCGCCTCGGTCAAGATGACGTGCCGGGCTACCCGCTTGAACAGCTGCACCTGCAGCTGCTCTTCCAGCCGGGCGATGTGCTGGCTGACGCCCGATTGCGTCATGTGGGCGCGCTTCGCTGCCTGGGTGAAGTTCAGCAGCTCCGCCGCTGCCACGAACGCCGGGAAGAGCTTGGGATCAATGGTGGTGAATACATCCGGCGCAGGCACTCCGTCCCCTCATGCGCTCAGGCAGGCTCCAGTCGAGGGAAAATCATATTCAGGGTGGTTCCGGGTTGCAATGGCACAGGCGGCTCGGGGTCGGGCGCCGGTTCTGGCGCCAGGGCGTGATCGGTGGAAACGGACTGGAAAACCAAGTCCATGCCGTCCTCCTGCCGAATGGGTGGAATGGGTGGAATGGGTGGAATGGCAGGGGGCTCGGACAGTGCAGCACCTTCCGCCGCGCCAGCGAGGAGCGCCGCGCGCTCAAAGAGCGCCCAGCGAAAGAAGTAGTGGCCCTCCCGGACGAAGATGTAGCCGCGCAATGAGGCCGGCGCGTCTGCCCGGATGCCCTCGAGGACGGCTGGAAGCTCGCTCTCTCTGCCGGGCGCGATGCGGAAGACGCGCAGCTCGGTCGTGCCCGCCTGCCAGTCCGCGGGTAGGTCGAGCAGCGAGCAGGGCGCGCGCTCTTTCACCTGCTCTTGCCGCTCTGGCCGCCAGGGCGCCGCAAACGCCGAGGATGACCCGGGGAACTGAAAGATGGAGCCGTGCATTGCCGCGTACCGGCCGCCGGTCGGGGTCTTCCTCGCGTCTTCGTATGCGCGCCGGGAGCGATAGAAGACCAGCGCCACCTCCGACGGCAGGTCCGCACCCAAATCGCCGGGCGGTGTTTCGCCGCGGGATGTTTCGCCCGGGCGTGCTTCGCCGGGGCGTGCTTCGCCCGGGCGTGCGTCACCCGGCAGCAGCTCAGCCGGCAGCAGCGTTGGCAAATACGCCACCAGCTGGAGCGGCGCCATCATGCGCACCGTGGCCGGCACGAACACCCGCTGCAGCTCTTCCACGAATTGCTGCTGCGTGATGTCCGCGCGGCGGCGCCCCAGCCAGACGCGCACCGCAGTGAGCGGGCCCGTTGCTGGAGCCTCCTTGCCCAGCAAGCGCGCCAGGCGCAGCGTGGCCTCGTTGGAGGCGACGGCGCCAGACACCCCCGCCCCCGGCTGGTGCTCATAGGCGCAGCCGCCGGGCAAGCTCCAGGTCGTGCAGAAGCGGCAGCCGCCGGGCGCGCGCCCCAGCCGCTGCCCGTCGAACGACAGGTTTCCACGCTGGATCTCCTCGAACAGCGCGCCAGCGAGCATGCTCACCGGATCCATGAAGCGCGGCGCCAGGGCAGCGCGCGCGGGCTCGCTCAGCGGAGCGGAGGGCGAGCGGGGATCGAGCCTGAGCAGCACCCCCGTGGTTTCACCGTCCGTGACCACCCAGCTCAGGTGAGGCGCCAGCCGCCGTGCGTCCTCCGCATGCTCCCGCTCGAAGTCGCGCCACGCGAACAGGGTCATGCGCACCCCTGGCTCGTAGTTGTCCGAGTAAGAGAAGTGGGGCGCGCACAAAATCCGCGCATGCAGCGAGACGCCCTCGTCCTCGAGATCGAGGTAGGTAGCGCGCGACGTCGTCTCGCTCAGCAACTGGAACGCGTCGCGGGCCTTCCACGCCGCCAGCCAGGGCAGCGCAGGCGCGTGATCCGCGAACATCGAGAGCGCAGAGTTGCCGACGAAGAGCAGTACGCTCGGCTGGCTCTGCAACACCTGGCGCAGCGCGAAGCGCCGGTCGCCTGCGCAGTTCTGGCTGATGCGCCGGGTAGGAATGTCGAAGCTCTTCCGCGACCATCCGGGGGAAGCGCAGGCGATCATGTCACCTTGCGAGACGTCTTCACCGATGCGCAAGCTGGGCTCGCTGCAGCCGAGCCGCGCCTCCAGCGCCCGCAGCACGGGCTCAAAACGCTGGTAGTACCCCACCGGCACGGCGTTGAGAGCCAGCCCCGCCTCCCCATCGGAGCCCTGCGCCGCGCTCGCGTCGAGAAAGCCCGCGAGCGGCTCACCCTGCTGAAATGGCGCGCCTCTCCGCGCCAGGACGACGGGCAGGCGATCGGCCGCCCACGCGAGCTCCAAGGAGGTAACCGCGCCGCCCTCCAGCTCCAGCTCGATCTGCAGCCAGCGATGCGAGTCACTGCGCACGACAGCCCGCGTCTTGCCCGCGGCAGGAGCGAGCAGACGCCCTTCGGGCAGCAGCGGCTGGGCCTGGGCCGACACCTCCTGCGTGACGCCTCGGTGGCGATAGTAGTAGGCGTAGTGCGCCTCAGTCGCGAAGCTGGGATAGGTGTAGCGCGCGGCTTCCGGGGTGGCGAAGAAGCCGCCCATGTTGGGGTTGATGCCCAGGGTCATGATCGGCGCCTTGCGACAGCCGTGCAACACCGCCGGCGGGATCTGGCCGGCGCCGCGCCCCTGCGCATCCAGCCATTTCTCTTCGCCGAGCGGCTGCCGCAGCTGCGGCAGGCGGCGCACCTCTGCCGGAAAGGGCGTGGCGAAGTCGAACGTCGGGAACGGCCCGTACGGCGGGATAGGTCCCCAGAACCAGCTGCACGCGCGGCAGCTGCGCGTCTCGCGCACCAGCGCCACCTCGGTTGCTTCGCTCGCCGTCACGGTTGCCTCAGCTCGAAGGAGTGAAACAGCACCTCGTTCGCCGGCAACTCCTGCAGGGCACCCTTGTGCCAGTGCTTGGCCGCGAGCCGTAGAAAGACCTCCCCGGGCATCGCCGCCACGCTGGCGGCGCCGCTGCACACCCAGTGGCCGCCGCTGGTCTCGTCGGCGTAGTAGCTGGCGAACGCGGCACCCGTACGCACCAGCCGCAGCGCGCCGCTGGCGCGCGCTTTGCCAGAGCCCACGTCGCGGGTGTACTGATTGAACATGTTCGCCGAGGCGTGCGACCAGTCCGCCAGGATGCGGGTCAGGTTGCTGGAGTTGTTCCAGCCGAAGCGATAGCCGTCGTCCTCGTCGCGCTCGCTGCTGGCGTACGGAGCCGCACCGTGCACGTCAAACACCAGGTTGGGCTCGAGCGCCAGCGTGCTGCCGGTCTGCCAGGAGAGCCGCGGCGGATCGATGGCGATCGCTGCCAGCTCAAAGGTGGTGCCCTGGGTCGGGTTGGAGACGGAGAACCCTGCCGTGGCGTCAAAGTCACCGCTGAAGGCCACCCGGGTGACGGCGCCGCCGCCCGAATACTCTCGCCCCTGGTGGATGTGGATGGCCAGCCCGCGCGGGCTGGCGCTCAGCTCGGTTTCGCCGTTGTTCCGCGAGTAGCCCGCTGCCCAGTGCTGGGTATCGAGGCGCTCTGCTTGCAGCGAGTCCTGAAACACCACGGCTCGCGGTCGCACCACCGCCAGCGCCGGAAACACGGCCCCGGTCACCACCGTGACAGGTTGGGCGCTCGGCTCCGTGCTCGAGCCAGCGAGTGCCCCTGCCAGCGAGCCCGCACCCGGGGTGCGCAGGCCTTGCAGCAGCTTCACCGGGAACGCCAGGCGCCCGGGCGGCGGCAGCAGCCAGCTCGATAGCCCGGCGGCGCTCGCCCTCTGGCACAGCTCCAGCGCCTCGTCTCCGCCCCCGCTGAGCGCGACCCCGCGCGCGAGCTTGCCCGCGATGGCCTGCGCCAGCGCAGCATTGCGCTCCGCCCCGTCGAGCCGGGCAACCCATTGTATGGTGCTGGGTATGGTGCTGGGTACGGTGTTGGTTGCGCCAGGCTGCTGCAACAGCTCGAGCGGCAGCTCCACCGCTACTCGCGCGGCCAGACCGAAGCGCTCGAGCACCTGCGCCACGCGCTCCCGCTGCGCAGGCGAGGCGGCGGCGTCGAGCCGCAGCAACAGCTGGGTCCGCCTGCCGAACGAGCGCAGCACGTCGTCGAGCAGCGGGTAGCGCAGCGCCGGGCGGTCGCGCGCGGGGGCCCAGGGCGAGGCCACGTCCGCGCTGATGACAGCCCCGCTTTCATCGGTGCTACCGGGCATGAACCGTCCGCCAGCGTCCACGTCCACGGGCGCTGCCGAGCCGAGCTGCGGAGCTGCGCAGTACAGCTTGCCATCGCTCTCGCGTACGTGGAGCGCCAGGCCATCCACGCCCGCGGCGAGCGCGGACCAGTAGGCCACCAGTGTATCCTGCGGCGCGCTCAGTGCGTCGCCGCCCAGTGCGAAGATCTTTACCAAGGCCGGCACCTCTCCCCGCGCACCCCGAGCAGGGCGCGGCTCAACATTGGGCAGACGTTGGGGGGTACGCTTTGTCGCACGGCATTCGTACGGCTCACCTCTACGAGCAACCCTCTTGCAACGAACGGCCAGATCATGATGACCTGCAGAGTGAGGTGGTTCGGTGGGCCCCTTGCAAAAGGAGGACTGGCTTGCTCTCCCTGACCCTGCTCCCCGCTAATGAGGGTGACTGCTTGTGGCTGGAATATGGCGGCGCACGGAAGCGCCGCGTCCTGATCGACTGCGGCCGCAAGAGCACCTACCGCACGCTGAGCAAACGCATCGACGAGCTGCCCGCTGATGAGCGCAGCTTCGAGCTGCTCGTGATCAGCCACATCGATCGCGATCACATCGAGGGCGCGCTCGAGCTGATGGCGGATGAGGAGCTGGACGTCAGCTTTCGCGACATCTGGTTCAATGGCTACAAACACCTCGAGCAAGCGACGGGCGAGTCCTTCGGCGTGGTGCAGGGAGAGGCGCTGACGGCGTATCTCTCACAGCCCGACGTGCCGTGGAACGAGTGGTTCGCTCGTGGTCCCGTGCTGTGGCAAGAGGGCGAGCCGCTGCCAGAGGTGACCCTGGCAGGTGGTCTGAAGCTGACGTTGCTCTCCCCCACCCTGCCGAAGCTGGCCAAGCTGGGTAGAGAATGGCTCGAGGTGTGTAAGAAAGAGGGTCTGGTGCCGGGGCACCCTCCCGAGCCGGAGCCCCCGGGAGAGGAGCGCTTCGGCCCTCCCGACGTGGAGCGGCTCGCCCGGGAAGAGTGGCCGATCGACACGGCGGAGGCGAACGGTAGCAGCATCGCCTTCGTGGCGGAGTACGAGGGCAAGCGCGTGCTGTTTGCCGCCGACGCTCATCCCGACGTGCTGGAGCGGGCGCTCCGGCACCTGACAGGCGACGCCTCGGCCGTTCACTTCGATGCCGTGAAGGTCTCGCACCACGGCAGCGCACACAACACCACGCGCGAGTTGCTGGAGTTGATCGAGTGCGACACCTGGCTGTTCTCGACCAACGGCTCCTACTTCCATCATCCGTCCGACGTCGCGGTCGCCAAGATCATCAAACACGGCAACGCCGGCGGCAGGCGCAAGCGGCTGGTCTTCAACTATCGCTCGGATGAGTCGGAGGTCTGGAACACGGCCTCACTCAAGAAAAAGTGGGGCTACGCCACCGTCTACCCGCCGGCGGCCACACCCGGCTTGCTCACTCTCCCACTCTAGCAGCAGCACCCATCATGGCCTTAGTCTTCGAGAGTGACGCGTACCGCTCGGACCCCGCTCGCCCGGGCACCCATGCCCTGGTGGTCGGCATCGGCGAATATCCCTATCTCCTGGGCGGCAGCCACGAGCGGCAGGAGGTCGTGGGCGAGCTCGCGCTGAAGCAGCTCACCTCGTCACCAGCTTCGGCGCGCGCCGTGTGTGACTGGCTGCTGGGCACGGGCACCTTCGCAGGGGTGGCCAATGCGGGCCTGCACAATCCAGCGGCGCCGCTGGCCACGGTGGACGTGCTGCTCAGCGCCGCCGATGATCACACGGACGTGCCCAGCGCGGAGCGCCTGGTGTCGGCGATTCTGGACTGGAAGGACCGCTGCGACACGAGCGAGGCCAACGTCGCCTTCCTGTATGTCTGCGGCCATGGCTTGCAGCTGACCGATCTGGTCCTGTTGGCCAGCGACTTCGGCGATCCTCACCATCGCGGCAACCTGTGGAAAGGCGCGCTGAGCCTGGACTCGATCCACCAGGGCATGGCCAAGTGTAAGGCGCGCCAGCAGTTCCTGTTTTTTGACTGCTGCCGTGCCTATCAGACTCAGCTACGAGTGCGGGTTGCCACGGGCGTCCAGGCCTTCGACGACCTGGTGGACGATCCGCGGCGCCACCACATCGCCGCGTACGCCACTCTGGAGGGCGAATACGCCTTTGGCGCCATCCATCAGCCTTCATACTTCACGGCCGCGCTGCTGGATGGGCTGAGCGGCTTCGGCTCGGAGCCGGGAAACGGGGGCTGGGAGGTCACGAACGGCTCGCTCTCGCGTGCGCTGCACAAACTCATGGAGTTCGACACCAAGACCACGCCCAACCGCCAGATGGTGGAGGGCCGCTTGACGGGAGACGCTGTGCTCCACCGGCTGCGGGAGCGGCCCAAGGTGAAGCTCCGGGTGGAGTGCCAGCCCGCCCACCGTATGGGCGGCGCCACCTTCAGCATCACTTGCGCCGCCGAGTCCTACACGCATCGCGGGCAGGATGGGCCCTTCACGAGCCTCATCAGCCCGGGCGAGTGGGCGTTCGAGCTGCGACACGATGACGCCAACCTGAGCCCACAGCACGATCTCGTGTTGTGTGTTCCTCCCACGTTTCCCAAGTTGTTCCAGGTGGTGTGAACATGGCGCGGATCAGCTTGAGCTTGTTCCTCCCGGTGTCCTCCGGTGAGCGCTTCGTGGCTACCTGGGACATATTGAGCGAGGAGCTGGAGGTGGTGGCGCGCGGCGCGTTTCTCTCGCGGCAAGAGGTCGACGTGTCGCTGTCTCCAGGCAGCTACTGGGCCCGAATCCTGCTGCCCAGCGGCGAGGTGAGCTCGCGCAAGTTCAAACTGGACCATGATGCGGCGCACCTCGATCTGCCCTTCATGCCGGCGCAACGGAGCCGTCACGAGTGGCTGAGCTGGGTCACGTTCAGTGAATCACTGGCCGGCATGGATGAGTCGGCAGCGAGGATCTTCGGTGATTTCTGGGCGCGCAGCTGGACGTTCGAGGGCAGCGGCTGGTTGCTGGACGAGCAGATCCAGCGGGCAGAGATCCGCCAGGATGAGTCGCTGATGCAGCTGGAGCTCGGACGAGGGCGGGGCCGCCTGTTGGCCTTGCAGCTCGGCGGCCGCGACATTGCCTCGCGCTTCGTCATCCTGCCCGAGGCGGCACGCATCTTGATCACGCCGGTGACCCTCCCGGGGCAGAGCTCGGCGCGCCCGCACGACATCGAGCTGCACGTCTCGCTGGAGAGCTCGGTCGCCGATCATCTGGCGCGCTTTCTGACGATGGGCGGGGCGAGTCAGCTCCGCGCGATCGATGTCAGCTTGCTGAGCGGTGAAGGCATGGCGCTGCTCGAGGGCAAGCTCCGTGACCCGCTGGGCGCGGCGGTCGGCGGCTACTTCCTGTTGCAGCACTCGCAGCCGCCCCCGCTGGACTGGCTGCAGCGCCTCTCACGGCTTTCGCCCTGGCTGGCAGACAGCGCCATCCTGTATGCGAGCGCGCTGCTGAGGTATCGCGGTCGCGCCGAGCTGAGCCAGGCGGGTGAGTACCTGCATGCCGCAGCGCAGCGCGGCTACCCGGTGTTGCAGCGCGGCATCGAGATGTTCCTGGATGCGCGGCGCGTGCTCGTGTCCAGCAAGGTCCCGCTCTCTGCCGAGGTTGAGGCCTACGCCCTGCTGTGCGCGGCCGCGCGGGCCCACGGCACCCGGCAGACGGCCTTCACCACGTTTTATGGCACGGCGCCGAACGCGCCCGGCGGCGTCCGCCCCGACGCTGATCCCAACGGGCTGCTGGAGCTGAACGCGCAGCCGCGCAGTTATGTGCCAGCCGCTCAGGCCGAGCGCAGCCTCAATCTCTCCCGTTCCTGAGCCGCAGGCGCGCCGGCCGCCGATCGACAAATCATCGACAAATCATGAGGGCCGGGCATCAGGCGCGGGCGAAGGCGGCCGTTTGTCTCGCTTCTGGAGGCATTCCAGGCCCACAGCTCGGGTGACCCACTCACTGCCCGAGCTCCTCTTCCCAGCTCCGCCGCCCTGGACGCTCCCCGCTACGGAGAATGGCCAGTCACCGCATCCTTGCCGTCGGCAACCCAGCGCTGCTCTCCCGGGAGTTGCTCGCCGCTGGCCATACCGTCCAGCACTCGCCGATGAACCGCGGGCTCTGGACAGCTCTGGCCAGCGGGGCGTGGGACGCCTGCCTGTTCGAGGAAGAGCGCCTGTGTGCGGAGGTCTACGACCTGATCCAACACGCCCGTGAAACACAGCCGCACCTGGCGCTGCTGGTCGCCGCCGACGAGCAGACCACCGTGTTCGACGCCACCCTGGTCAGCGGCGCCGACGACTGGCTGAGGGCGAGCTGCGCGGACCGCCCCGCGGCTCGCGTGCTCGAGCAGGCGATCGAGTTCCGGCGCACCCGCGCCCGCCGCCGCATCGCCGCGCCGCAGTGCCATGTGGTGGTGCTCGACTGGGATCAGCTGGAAGCTCCGGCAGCTCGGGCCGCCCTGGCGCGCCAGGGCTTTGCGGTGACCCGAGCTCTCGATGCCCGGGGCGCGCTGCGCGAGCTGCGCCTGGGCTCGGCCGACGTGCTGATCACTCCGCCATCCGTCTCCATCAACGGCACCGGCATCGTGGCGGCGGCGCTGCGCTATGATCCGCGACTGCGCGTGGTGGTGGCCAGCGACGTGGCGGATCTGGAGGGCACGGCTGCGGCCATGGGCCAGGGCGCGCACGACTACTTGCTGCGCCCGGTGGGCAGCGAGCAGGCGCTGGGTGCCGTGACGGGTGCCTGGTCGGCGCACGCCAACACCTCGCCCAGCGGCGAGCGGCGCGCTCAGCTGCTGCAGGTGCTGCTGCTCGAGCCAGAGCGGCTGCAGGCGCAGCTGGTGGAGCAGCTGCTGGAGCAGGAAGGCCGCTTTTCCACCACGATCGTGCGCGACCTGGCCCAGGCCCGGCGCCGGCTGGCAGAGCGGCACTTCGACGCCATCCTGTACCGCCCCGTGGGCGGCCGCAGCGAGGCGATCCGCTTCCTGCACGAGCTGAGCTGTGTGGAGCCACAGCCGGCCACCATCTTGCTGGCACCGGGGGCCAACCCCAGTTTCCACGAGCAGGCGCTGCGCATGGGCGCTCAGGACATCGTCAGCCGCCAGCGCCTGGGCAACGAGGCGCTGGGGGCACGGGTGCGTAACGCCGTACACCGCAACCAGTACCGGCTGGCGCACGAGCGCTTCGTGCGTGATCTGCAGCTGCGCGAGGCGAGCCAGCAAGAGGTGGTGCGGCGCAGCGGCGATGCCATCCTGATCGTGGATGGCCAGGGCTCGGTGGTGTTCTGCAACCCGGCTGCAGAGCGCATGTTCTCGCGCGCCGAGCGCCAGCTGCAGGGGCAGCATTTTCCCTTCGAGCCCAGCTCGCACGGCTCGCGCGAGATCCAGATCCGCGACGGTGAGAGCCCGTGTGTGGCCGAGATGACGGAGGTGGCGATCGACTGGAACGGCGCGCCCGCGCGGCTGATCTCGCTGCGCGATACCACCGAGCGCCAGCAGGCCCAGGTGCTGCGCGATCGCCTGGCGCACAGCGAGCGCCTGGCGGCCATCGGCCAGCTCGCGGCGGGGGTCACCCACGAGATCAACAACCCTGCCACGTACGTGGTCGCCAACCTGACCACGATGCTCGACGTCTTGACGGCACTCGAGCTCGACCCCTCGGCGCGCGACGATACGCGGGCCAAGCTGCGCGAGCTGGGTGATATGGTGCGCGAGAACCTGGACGGGATGTCGCGCATCCGCTCCATCACCAATGATCTGCGGACCTTCTCGCGCATCGACAGCCAGGAGGTGTCGCTGGTCGACCTGAACGAGTGTGTGATGTCCGCGTGCAAGATCGCCTTCAGCGAGATCCGGCAGCGCGCCCACCTGATCCAGGCGCTGGGCGACGTGCCACCCATCGCGGGGTCACGCGGCAAGCTGGCGCAGGTGGTGACCAACTTGCTGGTCAACGCGGCGCAGGCCATCCCCGAGGGCAACGTGGAGCAGCACCGCGTGACGGTGCGCACCGGGCTGGACGGCGATGAGCTCTGGCTGCAGGTGGAGGACACCGGTCGCGGCATCCCGGCGCCCATCCGCGCCAAGATCTTTGACCCGTTCTTCACGACCAAGGCGCGCGCGCAGGGCACGGGCCTCGGCCTGGCGCTGTGCGCCGACATCGTGCGGCAGCATCAGGGCAGCATCAGCGTGCGCTCGCAGCCCGACAGCGGGCACACCTGCTTCGAGGTGCGGCTGCCGCTCGACACGCAGCTGGAGCTCAGCCCGCCCACGCCCGCCGCCTCACAGGTCGTGCCCCGGCGGCGCAAGTCGCGCCGGCTGAGCGTGCTCTTGATCGACGACGAGCCGCTGGTGCTGCGCTCGCTGCGGCGCATGCTGGCGGAGCACCACGTGGACACGGCGCAGAGCGGCCAGGAGGCGCTGCAGCTGCTCGAGCGCAAGCGCACCTACGACCTGATCTTCTGTGATCTGATGATGCCCGAGATGGACGGCACCGTCGTCCATGCCGAGCTGGAGCGGCGCATGCCGGAGCTGCTCGAGCGGCTGGTGTTCTGCAGCGGCGGGGCGTTCACCGCACGCACCAAGCAGTTCCTGGAGCAGACCCAGCGCCCGCTGGTGGAGAAGCCGCTCACCCGCGAGAGCTTCGAGCGCGTGGTGGCAGAGCAGCTGGGCGAGCGCCGGCTCAGGGTGGTGGGCGAGGGCTGATGCTCTGCGAGCTGCACCGGGCGGCTGGTGAGGACCGGCTCTGCCCGGGGCTCTTGCTCAGCTCACCGTCACGCTCGGAGCGCGGGGCGTCACCGGCCCATCCTCCTCCTCGTCATCTTCGGGCTGATCGGCGGCGTTCCACTCGTAGAGGTACGGCGGCTCGCGCGTGAAATCGCTGTAGCGCAGCCAGCTGGGGCGCACCCGCGCGTGCGTGATGCCGGGCCAGGCCAGGCGCTCTCGACCGTCCGGATAGGGCACGAAGTAACACTCCCGAATCCGCTCCAGCTCCGCGCCTTCCGGAAAGTCGACGGTGCCCTGCAGCTGCACGGTGACGGCATCGTCCCAGCCGATCACCAGCGCGATGCGCGGATCGGCGCGCAGGTTCTCATACTTGCGAGTGGACTCGAGCGTGTCGAAGATGATCTCCAGCTGATCGCTGACGGCGATGCCCACCACTGCCGCCTGCGGTGAGCCGTCTGCCGCCACCGAGGCCTGCACGGCCAGCTTGTACCTGCGCAAAAAGGCGATCAGCTCTGCTCGCGTCATGCCGGGGCTTGTATCATGCCGTGCACGGCCGGGTCACCTGATGGGCGCCGCTCAACGGCTAAACCGGACGTTGACATTGACCGCGGTGGCGGCGGGGTTGCCCTTGCGGTCGAGCGCCGGCGCGAAGCGCTGCTCCAGCATGCAGGTGCGGGCCGCGGCGCCGAAGCCCTGGCCGCGCGGGGACTCCGAGATGACGCTCACCTTGCTGGCGACGCCGTCCCGGCTGACCACGACGCGCACCAGCGCGCTGGCCACGTCGTCCCGCGCCTGCGCAGGAAAGAAGCCGCGGCACGGGTCGGCATTGCGCAGCCGCGGCGCCTGGCTCAGGTCACCCGCGGCGGTCAAGCCGTCGCTCTGCGCCGGGCCGCGCAGCGGCTCCTTCCCGGTGCCGCCGAGCTGCGCCCCAGCGAGGCCGTGAGTGCCGGTGCCGCCCACCGCCACTACCCCGGAGGAGAACGTGGTGCTGGTCGGATCGCTGGTGAAGTCGAACGCCTCTGCGCTCGGCTCGGGCTCGGGCGCGCTGGGCGCGGCCGTCATCACCGCCGCTGCCCTGGCGGCGGGCGGCGGAGCCACCGCCCTGGCCACGGCCCGCACGGGGGCAGGCGCGGGCGGCGGGGGCTCGGGCTCCACCACCGGCGGCGGGGGCGGCGGCTCGCGCTCGGCAAACTCCACCTCGACGGCCCGCGGCGCGAGCGGCGCGGCCGGCACATGCTCGGGCGCCCACAGCCCGAAGCCGAGGTGAACGGCGCCGGCCAGCAGCAGCGCGATGCCGATGCGGCCCCGGTGCGGCTCGGCGGACTGCCAGAGCTCATTGAGGTGACTGCTCACTGGGGTCTCGAGGACGGAAGTGGTCATGACCATTCACTCACCAAAGCGGGGCGAGGGCTCACCCGCGTCTGCGGCGAAGGCGATGCGCGTGATGCCCACCTGTCGCAAGCTATCGACCACCTGCATCACCGTGCCATGGGTAGAGGCCTTCTCGGCGCTGACCAGCACGCGCAGGTCAGAATCGCCAGCGAACGCTTGCCTGGCCTCGGACTGCAGCTGCGCGCGGTCTGCCACCGGCTTGCCGTTGGCGGTGACCCGGGCCTGCGCGTCGACGGCCACGGCAAACACCGTCTGCGTGGCGCCCGCAGTGGCTGCCTTGGGCAGATCGAGCGGCACGCTCTGGCCGGCAATCAGCTTGGCCGTGACCATGAAGATGATGAGCAGCACCAGGGTGATGTCGACCAGGGGGGTGACGTTGATGCCGGTGATGGCGTCGTCGGAACCGGAGTTGGTAGTGGCGGCCATGTTCAGCTCTCCAGAGAAGCGGCGGCGGTGTTGCTGCGGGGTAAGCTGGACAGCGAGAGGCGCACGGCGCGCTGCGAGTCCGGGCTGCCGGCGCGCCCGGAGCTGCCTTGCGCCAGCGGTCCCCCACCCTGCAGGTACGAGAGCAGGATGTGCTCGAGCGCCTCGGCGTTGCTCAGCGTGGTGCGGATGCGGCGCTGGAAGTAGTTGAAGGCGGCGACGGCGGGGATGGCCACGGCCAGACCGATGGCGGTGGCCACCAGCGCCTCGGCGATCGCGCCCATGATGTCGGTGCTGGCAGAGCCGCCGAGGCCGGCGCGCTGCAGCGCATCGAAGGCTTGCACGATGCCGATCACGGTGCCCAGCAGCCCGACGAAGGGCGCGTTGTTACCCAGCGTGCCCAGGAACGACAGGCGCCGCTCCAGCTTGAGCCGGCCGATGGCGGTGGCGCTGGCCATGGCCTCGCGCGCAGCCTCCACACCGCGCTCGGCGTGATGCAGGCCGGCAGCGATGATGGCCACCTCGATCGAACGCGAGCCCTCGGTCAGCTCCCGCGCGCCGTGCAGATCGCCCTTGCTCAGCCGCTCCTCCAGGCTGCGCGCAAAGCGCTCCACCTTGACCGAGCTGGTGGCATAGAACCAGAGGCGCTCGAGCATCACGGCCAGGCTGAGCACGATGAGCCCGATCATCAGGAACATGATGGGGGAAGCTCCGAGCTCGAGCAGAATCTCTTTCGAACGTTCAACGATGTTCATCTCAGTCTCCAGTGGGTGGCTGCCCCGCCCCTCAAGCAGCCGCCGTGCCAGCCGCGCGCGCCGTGCCGGAGCTGAACGGTCCCCGCGCGCGCGGCGGCGCTGAGCGGCGCGCGCAGCGGCTTTTCTGCCTGGCGCTGCAGCCGGCTCGGCAGCTGTCCGGAAGGCGCTGGCGGCGCGCGCGGCCAACCTGGCCGCACCGCGGACGAGTGTCCGGCGCTCGCGGACGGACGTCCGCCGTCCGCGCACGGCTCGCGGCGCCGCTTCTACGACGATCTGCCGTGGTTCCTGCCGCGCGCGGCGCTGGCGCGGCGCTTGCTCAGGGGGCGGCTAGCGGCGGACGCACCCGCCGCAGCAGTGAGACACACGATGAGACACACACGTTTGACCGCGCTCGCTTGCGGCGCGCTGCTCTGGCCCGGCGCCAGCCTGGCACAGAGCCCGAGCCCGGAGGCGCAGGACCAGAGCGCGGAAGCGCAGCGGCAGAGCGCAGAGGCGCCGGCGCAGACCGAGCAAGGCGCGGATACCGAGCGAAGCGCAGGCACAGAGCCAGGAGCCGCGACGGGCCCCACCCCACCGCGCTTGCTCCAGCCCGTCGAGCCCGTCTACCCCGAGTCGCAACGCCAGAGCGGCGCGAGCGCGCAGGTTGGTCTGATCCTCACGCTGGACGACGCCGGCAACGTCACGGACGCCAGCGTGGCGCAGTCCGGCGGCGCCGACTTCGATGCTGCGGCGCTGGAGGCCGCACGCCGCTTGCGCTTCGAGCCGGCGCGCATCGGCGAGCGGGCGATCGCCGCCAAGATCCCCTTCCGCTTCGATTTCCAGCTGGCTGCGCCGCCGCCTCCGCCGCCACCACCACCCCCTCCTCCACCGCCGCCCGTGCTGCCGCAGCCCGGCGCAGCCGAGGCCACCCTGGACGTGGATGTGGAGGGCCAGCGCCCGCCGCGCGAGCCCACTCGCCGCGAGCTCTCCGGTGAGGAGATCGTCAAGATGCCGGGGACCAATGGCGATGCGCTGCGCTCCGTGCAGAACCTGCCCGGAGTGGCGCGCCCCCCGGGCCTGGACGGCGCGCTGATCGTGCGCGGCTCCTCCCCGCGCGACTCCGAGGCGTTCATCGACGGCAGCTTCGTGCCGAACGTCTACCACTTCGGCGGCCTGTCCTCGGCGGTGCCCAGCGAAGCGCTGGATCACATCGACTTTTATCCCGGCAACTTCGGGCCGCAATACGGCCGCATCTCGGGTGGCGTGATCGACGTCGGAGTCAAGTCGCCGCAGAAGCATCACATCGGCGGTCTGTTGCAGTTCGACCTGATCGACGGACGCATCCTGGTGCAGGGCCCGATCAGCGACGATACGCGCTTTCTGCTGGGCGGGCGCAGATCGTGGCTGGATGCGTGGCTGGGCCCGGCGCTGGAGGGCGCCGGGGTGGAGGTGTCGACCGCGCCCGTCTACTACGACGCGCAGGCGCTGATCGAGCACGACATCACCCCCGACACCACCGTGCGGCTGTTCGCGTTCGGCTCCGATGATCGCCTGGAGCTGCTCCTGGCCAGCCCCGATGCGGCGGACCCGGCCAACGGCGGCGACCTGCTCTTGCACACCGGCTTCTGGCGCATTCAGGCCATGGCCGACACGCGCTTCGGCAGCCGGGTGCGCTGGCGCAACATGCTGTCCGGCGGCCACAATATCGAGCAGTTCTCCACCGGCAACATCGACGTCAACACCAGCTTCGACACCATCGATCTGCGCTCGGATCTGCGCGCGCAGCTGCTGCCGGAGCTGACCCTGAACGGCGGCCTGGACGTGCAGACGGGCTGGTACGACGTGGCCTGGCGCATCCCGCCCATCGACATCGATGACGGCGACATCGGCGGCCCCGCCTTCGGCCGGCCCCTGACCGAGCTGGTGGCAGATGGCCCGTTCTTCCGCCCCGCCGCCTATCTGCAAGCCGAGCTGACCCCGCTGCCCGGGCTCAAGCTGCTGCCGAGCGTGCGTACCGACTACACGCGCGACACCAGGAGCTGGACCATCGATCCGCGCCTGGGCGTGCGTTACGACCTGTATTCGGGCGGGCTGCGCACCACACTCAAGGGCGGCGTCGGCGTCTATCACAAGCCGCCGGAGCCGTACGAGACCATCCGCCCCTTTGGCAATCCGAACACCGAGAGCGAGCGGGCCCTGCAATACAGCCTGGGCTTCGAGCAGGAGCTGTCCCGTCCGATTGAGCTCTCGGTCGAGGGCTTCTACAAGGACCTGAGCGACCTGGTGGTGGCGTCGACCGCCGCCAACACCACCGAGAGCGGCATCGACTACGCCAACCAGGGCAAGGGCCGCGCATACGGCGCCGAGCTGCTGCTGCGCTACAAGCCCGAGGGGCGCTTCTTTGGCTGGGTGGCGTACACGCTCTCGCGCAGCGAGCGCAGGGACGTGCCCGGACAAGCTTACACGTTGTTCCAGTATGATCAGACCCACATCTTGACCGCGCTCGGCAGCTACAAGCTCGGCCGCGGCTGGCAGCTGGGCGCGCGTTTCCGCTATGTGACGGGCAGCCCCTACACCCCGTACATCGGCGGCGTGATGGACCACGACGCCGGCGTGTACGCGCCGGTGGAGTCCGAGCCCGAATACAACGGCCGCCTGCCCGCCTTTCACCAGCTGGACGTGCGCGTCGACAAGACGTGGGATTTTGCCAGCTGGAAGCTCAGTGCGTACCTGGACGTGCAGAACGCATACAACCGAAACAACACCGAAGACGCCACGTACAACTATGACTACTCGCAGCGCAAACAGCTGCAAGGCCTGCCCATCCTGCCGGTGCTCGGCATCCGAGGTGAACTATGATCGCTCCCCGCTTCTCGTTCTGGAGGTCGCTGGTCGCTGGCTTGCTCGCCGCGCTCGCGCTGCCGGCGTGCGGCCCCGAGTTTGACCCCGGCACCCAGGTGAGCTCGCTGCGCGTGCTGGCGGTGCGCGCCGACACCCCCTTCGTGCACCCCGGCGACACGGTGCGCCTGCAGGCGCTCAGCCATGATCCCGCGGAGCGAGCCATCAGCTGGGCCTGGGCGGCCTGCCCCAGCCCCAGCGGCTCACGGGTGGAAGACTGCCTGAATCAAGTGCGCGAGCTGGCTGGCGGCGCTGAGCTGCCGCTCCTGGGCATGGGCGAGGGCCTGGATACGATCGACGTACCGGTGCCTGCCGACGCGCTGGAGGGCATCCCGCTCGAGGCCCGGCAGCAGTCGCTGGCGGGCGTGCTCAGCGTGGCCTGCCCCGGTGACCTGGAGGTGCTGAACGTGGCCGAGCGCATCCCCTTCCGCTGCACGGATCGCGACACGGGGGAGGTGCTGGGCCTGCACGACATGGTGGTCGGGATCAAGCGCTTGTTCCTGCGCGAGACCGAGCAGAACCAGAACCCGGTGATCGAAGACGTGCTGTTCGACGGCGAGAGCTGGGCGATGGACGACGTGAAGGAGGTCGACGCCTGCGACACCGCCAAGTTCGCATACGACGACTGCGAGGGTCTGGGGCACGACATCCAGACCCTGGTCAGCGCGGACAGCTTCGAGTCGGGCATTGACGAGTTCGGGCGTAACTTCGACGAGCAGCTGATCGTGCAACACTACAACACCGACGGCATCTTCGAGGACGAGGTCCGCATCGCGGACAAGGCCAAGACCAGCTGGGTGGCGCGCAGCAGCTCCTCGGGCTCCACAGTGACCCTGTGGTTCGTGGCACGCGACGATCGCGGTGGGGTCAGCTGGACCACGCGCCGGGTCAACGTGCGCTGAGTCAGGGGCGGCGCGCGGCTCTTCCCCTCCGCGCGCCGCCCCGTGGCACTAGCTAACGTCCCGGGCTAGCCGGACATGTGCTAGCCATCCAGGCGACACATGAGCGCTCCCAGAATACCGCCCGATCCCCCATGCGGCCCCTGCTCGCGCTCCTCTTGCTCGCGTGCTCCAGCTCCGCGCCGCCGCGCGACACCACCAGCGGGCAAGCCCTGAGCCCCAGACCCACGCTCGATCTGCGCGCCCTGGCGGCGAACCCCGCCGGCCACGAGTGGCTCGACTTTCGCCCCAACGTGAAGAAGCTCATTTTCGCGGGGAGCGCCGAAACCGAGCACGTGGCCATCCTCTGGTACACGGTGCCGGACGGCCGCGTCGGCTTGCATCGCCATACCAGGACCGAGTCGGTCTACGTGATCGACGGCAGGCAGAGCGACGGCAAGGGCACCTACGCAAAGGGCACCGTCTACTTCAACCCGCCGGGCAGTGGCCACGAGCTCAGCGATAGCTCGGGACTGTTCCTGCTGGCGTACGCGGCGCCGCCGGATTTCGCGAACACGTCCGCGCTCGTCGAATACACCCCGGTGCGGCTCGACACCACCGATCCGGCGCTGTGGAGCGCCGCGGCGCCGGCGGCCCTGGACTCGGGGGTGCGCACTCTCGACATCCCGCTAGATCGCAGCGGAGGCATGAGCGGCCGCTTGATCGAGCTCGGCGCGACGGACCGCTACCAATTCGCCGGCACCTACCTGCTGGTGGTGGAGGGCACCTGCCAGCTGCCGGAGGGCGCGCTCGCGGAGCAATCCCTGGTGGTGGCCAGCGGCGTCAAGCCGGAGCTCTTTGAGCTGGCAGGCGGCCCCTGCCGCTTGCTGGGCGTGTCGTTCTAGCGCTGTGTCGTTCTAGCGCTGTGCCTCTTCTAGCGCTGCGCCTCTTCTTGGCGCTGCGCCTCTTCTTGGCGCTGCGCCTCTTCTTGGCGCTGCGCCTCTTCTTGGCGCTGCGCTGCGGCTGGCGATCCATCAAACACGAAAGGGGTGGCGCGCGCGGAGGGGCGCTCGGTAAATCGCTCGCGAAACTGCTGCAAGCGCAGGTATGGCGCGAGCGGCAGCACCTGGCGGAACTCCAGGTGCTCCAGCAGGCAGAACAGCGACAGCTCCAGGTAGCTCAGGTCACGTTCAGGCAGCGCAGCCAGCGCCGGCTCCACGTTGTGCTCCAGCCAGCCCAGCATGCCGTCGAGGCCGGTGCGCAGCTTGGCCGCGTACCCGCAGGCCTCACCCCCGGTGCCGGTGACCATGATCCACGAGACCTCGCTCGACATGGCCTGCACGGTGAGCTCGAGCGCGTTGGCCGCGAGCGGCGCGGGGGTGGCCTCGGGCCAGACCATGCGCAGCGGGCGGGTGGCGTGGAGAGCCAGCGCCCGGCAGCTGCCGAGCGCGCCGAACACGGTGCCCTGGGCCGTGATCAGGCTGGGCAAGCGCAGGCCAGGGTGCCCGCCGTACGCGGCCGGGTCCGTGGCGAGCAAGCTGCCCACGACCTGCAGCTCGTACGGTGCGCCGCACTCCTGCGCGAACAGCCGCACCACCCGGGTGAAATGCGAGCTGGAGCGGCCGACGAGGCGCGGGCGCTCGACTGGGACGGGGTTGGAGGAGGATTCACGCATGGCCAGCTCCGCTGTCAAGCCCCTGGCTTCTCACCGGCCGCGCGCCTCCGCAGCTCCTGAGCCAGGAGCGGCTCGACCTCGATGCCGTAGATGGTCAGGCCCTTGATGAAGGCGTCCTCGATGCGGGCGCCGGACAGGTTCACGTTGACCAGCTTGGCTCCCGACAGGTTGACGTTGGACAGCACCGTGTCCTTGAAATTGCAGTCGTGAAATAGCGCGGTATCGAACGAGCAGTCGCGAAACAGCGAGCGCGCAAAGCGACCGGCGCGCGTGGGCTGCGCGGCGATCAGCACACGGCCGTGCAGGCTCGGATCGCTGGCACCAGCGTCGAGCAACACGCGCGCCAGCTCCACGTCGGCGGCCAGCACGGCCAGGTCCAGCGGGGTGCGGCCTGCGTCGTTCACCGAGTCCACCAGCTCGGGCTGCGCTGCGAGCAGGCGCCGCACGCTGGGCAAGTGCGAGAGCACGCAGGCCTCGTGCAGGGTGCACTCCACCCCGTGCTCCAGGAGCAGGTGCCCCAGCTCGCGATGCGGCGGGCTCCAGGCATGTGCCAGCGCCACTTGCCAGGCAGTCTGACCGTTGCGACAGACCAGGCGCGGATCGGCCCCTGCCGCGAGGAGCAGCCGGGCCGCTTCCACCTGTCCGTTCCACACCGCCAGGAACAGCGCCGTGGAGCTCGCCGGGCCGCGAGCGTTGACGTCCGCCGACGGCAGCGCCTGGCGCAGCGCCGCCAGGCGCCCGAGCAAGGCGTGCACGAAGATGTCGTCCGGCACGCCGCGCGCGAGCAAGAGCTCGATCAGCGGCAGGGCGGGCGCTTGCTTGTGCGGGCCCGGGTGCGCCGCCAGGAGCAGGGGATCGCCTGCGCGCGGATCCGCGCCCGCATCCAGCAGCACCCGCGCCACCTCCAGCAGCGCCCGATCCGCGGCCTCGACCAGGGGCAAGCGGCCGCCGGAGCTGGGCTGTGCAGCCAGGCCGGGGTGGCGCTCACATAGCGAGCGCACCGCGGCCACGTCGGCGGCGCGCACGGCGAGCAGCAGGCGATCGGCTGGGCTGAGCGCCGGGTCCTGCGCAGAGCCGTCTACGGCGAGGGGCGGCGGAGTGTGGTCCATGGCCTGCCTTTGTACACGCAGTGCGCCGGGGGCGGCGAGAGACCCGCTGGCGAGAGCCGGCGGACGCGGCGTAACCGTTGCGCTCCAGCTCGTAACAGCGGCGCGGCCAGCGCGCAGAGAGCGCTGGGCCGGACAGGCCACGAGCCGTTCTCTCCGGGGGTGGAGCGCCGCCGCGGCAGGCCCGAACCTGCGCTGAATCAGGCCGATTTGCCGCGTGGCGAGTGTGCGGAGAGGCGCGCCGATGGGGGCGTTGCCCGGCAGCTCGCGGTCGCCCGCGCGCCGGGAACACTCCTTGCTGGGTACGCGCAGTGCCTACCTGGCCCCACGCGGGCGCAGCCGCCGCAAGGAATCGAGCTTTGAACGAGGAGCATGGCGTGAAGAACGAGCAGCACGGCCCTTCCCTGACCAAGGAGCCTCAGCGCGGCGAGAGCGCCGTGGGCGAGGGTGTGAGCATACCGGCCGAACCACACCAGACAGGCACCCGCTCACGCCTGGCGGGACCACTGAGCTGGCAAGCGGCCAGCAACCTGCTGCACAAAAATGGCAGCAAGCTGCGCGAACTGCGCGACAAGGGTGCCGTGCGCGTGCAACGCGCGCTGGGGCGCGCCAGCACTCTGCTGCCGCCCACCCCGCTCGGCGCGATGTGTGGCGTGTTCGATACGCTGCCGCTCTCGGCGGAGACGCTCTTGCTGGGCTACACGCAGGGCATCTACCCCATGGACTTCGACGGGCAGCTGCGCTGGCACTGTCCACCGGAGCGCTTCATCGTCTACCTGAAGGAGCTGCGCATCTCGGCCAACATGCGGCGCGAGCTCAAGCGCGCCAGCTACACCGTCACCTTCGATCAGGCGCCGCGCGAGGTGCTGCTGGCCTGCGCGGACCGCGAAGAGGGCACGTGGCTGAGCCCGCGACTGCAGGCCATCTACCTGCAGCTGTTCGAGATGGGCGCCATGCATAGCGTGGAGGCCTGGCAGGATGGCGCGCTGGTGGGTGGCAGCTTCGGCGTGAGCATCGGCCGGGTGTGGACCTCGGAGAGCATGTTCCACCGTGCACCGCATGCGGGCAAGGTGCAGTTCGCGGCCGTGGCCCAGCACCTGATCGAGCGCGGCTTCGAGTGCGTGGACGGGCAGCAGTACTCCGAGCACTTCGCCCGCTTCGGTGCGCGCGACGTGCCCGTGGAGGAGTATCGCCAGGTGCTCGCACGCGGGCTGGCAGCGCCGGCTTCGTTCCACGCCCCCGGTGGGCGTGCCACCCGTGCCGATGACTCGGACGTGGAAGCCACCGGTCCCAAGTCGGATCGGGTGCGGCTCAAGCAAAGCCGCTCCGTGCCGCCCGGAGGCGCCAGCGGCGCCGCCTGAGCGCGGCCCTGGCTCGAGAGCACCTTGGGCAGGCTCTTCGGCAGAGCTGGCGGAGAGCACGATCCGCTGTTGTGGTCGGGACTGGGCTGCTGCGCGCTCGGAGCGGCGCTGGTCTGGCTCGGGCTGCGCGCGCCGGTGCTGCAGGGCGAGCTGTCAAACCTGCTGATCGCGGGCATGGCGATCGTGGGCGGCGGAGGCGCCGCGGCGCTGCTTGCCTGGCGCTGGCGGCGGCGCTGGGTGTGGATCGACGAGACCAGCCTGGCGCGGCCCTGGGCTCCGGGTAGGCCCAGGCTCGCGGCGCGACTGCTGGCGACCCTGCGCGAGTCCTCCAGCTCGGAGCTGGTGGTGGGCAGCACGGATGGGGCACAGCTGCGCATCGACAGCGAGCTGCCGCAATTTCAGGAGCTGCTGGACGCGCTGTGCGACCGCATCGCCGACAACGGCTATCCCGTCACCGCTGCGGTCTGGGTGGATGGGCCACGCGCGGCCGCGGTGACGGCCAACGAGGTGACCGCGCGCTGGGCTGGCGCAGAGGATGAGATGCAGGTGAGCTGGGCCGAGGTGACGGAGGTCTGGATCACCCGCAACAGCAAGCAGCGGCTGGTGCCGGCGCTGCGCTGCCGGAACGGGCAGGGGCTGAAGTTTCCGCACCTGGGCAACATCAAGACGCTGGAGCTGTACCGCGCGCTGCGCCAGCACATGCGGCACCGGCCGCTGCCCGAGTCGGCGCGGCAGGAGCGCCAGCGCCGCGAGCGCAAGCACACCGCTCACACGCGCGAGAGAGTGCTGCGGGTGGTGGCACTCGCAGGCTTGCTGGGCGCGGCGCTGGGTGCACAGCAAAGCTGCCTGCCGGACTCGCGCCTGCAAGCCACGCCGCTGTCTCCCGCGCCCGTCACTACACAATCCATCACTGCGCAACCCGCTACTTCGCAACCCGCCCCGGCAACGCTGCCCTGAGCAGGAGCAACCCGGCGGAAGCTCGCGCAGTCGCGCGCAAGACAGCACGCTCACGCGCGACTGCACGCAGCCGCCACACCCACTTCTGCACACGATGTAGTGAAAACGCGCTCGGCTGCATCAGCGCTGCTGGCTCGCGAGAACACCTGCGTGCTGCGGTAAAGGTGCGGGCCAGACAGCGACTTTGGGCCCAAAACCCGCCAAAAAAGCACTCCCGCTCCGCACAAACTCATGCGACGCTGCGGCGCGACGATCATGAACAACAGGCTCTACGTAGGAAACCTCAGCTATTCCACCGGTGAAGCGCAGCTGCGCCAAGCCTTCGAACCATTTGGCGCGCTCATCTCCGTCGCGGTCATCACCGATCGCATGACGGGCCAGCATCGCGGGTTTGGTTTTGTCGAATACGAAAGCGCGGAAGATGCCAAGCGCGCGGCGGAATCGCTCAACGGTCAGCAGGTGGACGGCCGCACGCTGAACGTCAACGTGGCGCGCGAGCGTTCTTCAGCACCGCGCTTCAGCGGTGGCGGCGGTGGCGGTGGCGGCGGCTACGGCGGCGGCTATGGTGGGGGCGGCTACGGCGGTGGCTACGGCGAGGAGAGCAGCGGGGAGCGCAGCGCCGGCGGCGGCGGCGGCGGCCGGCGTGGTGGTGGTAAGGGCGGCGGCGGCGGCGGCGAGCGCGGCAATCGTCGCGGCAGCGGTCGCTGGTAAGGCTCTGCTGATGGCGCGCGGCGAGCGGAACCGCTAGCTGCGCGCAGCTGCATGTCAGTGCCGCGCGGCCCCGTTCACCGCGCGGCCCTTTGCTACGGGGCCCTGTTACCGCGCGGCTCCGTTACCGCGCGGCTCCGTTGCCGCGCGGCCCTGTTACCGCGCGGCTCGTATGTTGGGGCGAGCTCAGGTCTTCGGCTTCTCGCGCACGGGCGCCCGCTCTTTGCCCACCACCATGGAGTGCAAGAAGTCGCGGTTCATCTGCGCGATGAAGCTTACCGGAATGCCCTTCGGGCACACCGACTCACACTCGTTGTGATTGGTGCAGTGCCCGAAGCCCTCCGCGTCCATCTGCGCCACCATGCGCTGCACGCGCCGGTCGCGCTCGGCCTGCCCCTGCGGCAGCATGCCCAGGTGCACGATCTTGGCGGCCGTGAACAAGCTGGCCGAGGCGTTCGGACAGGCGGCAACACAGGCTCCGCAGGCGATGCAGGCTGCCGCATCGAAGGCGGTGTCCGCGTCGCTCTTGGGCACCAAGGTCTGGTTGGCGTCGGGGGCTGCGCCAGCGCGCGCCGAGATGTAGCCCCCGGCCTGGATGATGCGGTCGAACGCGCTGCGATCGACCACCAGATCCTTGATCACGGGGAAGGCGTTGGCGCGCCAGGGCTCGATCACGATGCGGTCGCCATCCTTGAAGTGGCGCATGTGCAGCTGACAGGTCGTGGTCTCCGCCTGCGGCCCGTGGGCTACGCCGTTGATGACCATGCCGCACATGCCGCAGATGCCCTCGCGGCAGTCGTGATCGAACGCGATGGGCTCCTTGCCTGCCTGGATGAGGCCCTCGTTGACGACGTCCAGCATCTCCAGGAAGGACATGTGCTCGGTGATGTTGCGGCACACGAGGCGCTCGAAATGGCCGGCGTCTTGCGGACCCTTCTGCCGCCAGACCATCAGCTCGAGCTTCATCAGTCGATCGCTCATTTGTAACTCCGGGTGCTCGGCTTCACGAACTCGAAGGTCAGCTCTTCGAGGTGCCGCTGGGGGTTGATCCCCTCCCCTTTGTATTCCCACGCGGCTACGTGCGTGAAGTTGTCGTCATCGCGCGCGGCTTCGCCGTCGGGCGTGGCGTACTCTTCGCGGAAGTGACCGCCGCACGACTCGCGGCGGGTCAGTGCATCGCGGCACATCAGCTCACCCAGCTCCAGGAAGTCGGCGATCCGCCCCGCCTTCTCCAGCGACTGGTTGAGCTCCTGCTGGTTGCCCAGCACCTTCAGGTCCTGCCAGAAGCGCTGCCGCAGCTTCGGGATCTCCTGCATGGCTCGCGACAGCCCGGTCGCGTTGCGCGACATGCCGCAGAACTCCCACATGATCTTGCCCAGCTCGCGGTGGAAGGCGTCCGGCGTGGTCGAGCCGTTGATGGCCAGCAGGCGCTGGATGCGGATGCGCACCTCGTTCAAGGCGGCCTTCACCGCCGGGTGCTGCTCGTTCATGCCGCCGGGCGAGACGCGCGCCAGGTAGTTACCCAGCGTGTAGGGCAGGATGAAGTAGCCGTCCGCCAGGCCCTGCATCAGCGCGCTCGCGCCCAGGCGGTTGGCGCCGTGATCGGAGAAGTTCGCCTCCCCCGCGACGAACAGGCCCTCGATCGTGCTCATCAGGTTGTAGTCCACCCACAGCCCACCCATCGTGTAGTGGATGGCGGGGTAGATGCGCATCGGCACCTCGTACGGGTTTTCGCCCGTGATGCGCTCGTACATGTCGAACAGGTTGCCGTAGCGCTCGGAGATGACCTGCTTGCCCAGGCGCTGAATGGAGGCGCTGAAATCCAGGTACACCCCGCGCGAGGTGCCATCGACTGCGGGCCCCACGCCGCGGCCCTCGTCGCACATGTCCTTGGCGCGGCGCGAGGCAATGTCGCGCGGCACCAGGTTGCCGAAGCTCGGGTACAGCCGCTCCAGGTAGTAGTCGCGCTCCGACTCCGGGATCTCGTTCGGCGGGCGCTGGCAGTCCTCGATGCGCTTGGGCACCCACACGCGCCCGTCGTTGCGCAGCGACTCGCTCATCAAGGTGAGCTTGGACTGGTAGTCGCCCGCGACCGGGATGCACGTCGGGTGGATCTGCGTGAAACACGGGTTGGCGAACAGCGCGCCGCGCTTGTGCGCGCGCCAGATGGCCGTGGTGTTGCAGCCCTTGGCGTTCGTGGACAGGTAGAAGACGTTACCGTAGCCGCCAGTGGCGAGCACCACCGCGTCCGCCAGCCAGGCCTTGGTCTCGCCCGTGACCAGGTGCCGGGTGATGATGCCGCGCGCGCGCCCGTCGATCACGATCAGGTCGAGCATCTCGGTACGCGAGTGCATCGTGACCTGGCCCGCCTCGATCTGCCGGCACAGCGCCTGATAGGCACCGAGCAGGAGCTGCTGACCGGTCTGCCCACGCGCATAGAAGGTGCGTGACACCTGGGCGCCGCCGAAGGAGCGGTTATCCAGCTGCCCGCCGTATTCGCGCGCAAACGGCACGCCCTGCGCCGCGCACTGGTCGATGATGTTCAGGCTGACCTCTGCCAGCCGGTGCACGTTCGACTCGCGCGCGCGGAAGTCCCCGCCCTTCACGGTGTCGTAGAACAGGCGGAAGACGCTATCGCCGTCGTTCTGGTAGTTCTTGGCGGCGTTGATGCCGCCCTGCGCGGCAATGCTGTGGGCGCGCCGCGGGCTATCCTGGAAGCAGAAGGACCGCACGCGATAGCCCAGCTCACCCAGGGTGGCCGCGGCGGCCCCGCCGGCGAGGCCGGTGCCCACGACGATGACCTCGTACTTGCGGCGGTTCGCCGGGTTGACCAGCTTGACGTTGAAGCGGTGCCGCTCCCAGCGAGACTCGATGGGACCGGACGGAGCATGAGAGAGGAGTTGCATTACGAAATCACGCCTGCAAGGACGGCCAGGGGCATCGCCACGTTTCCAGCCACGATGGTGATCGCTATCAGCCGCGGCAGCGTCTGCCGCAGGCCGTTGTAGCGCGGATGATTCAGCCCCAGCGTCTGAAACAGGCTCCACGAGCCGTGGTACAGGTGCAGGCCCAGCAGCACCTGCGCCACCAGGTAGATCGCCGTCACCCAGGGCACGCGAAACCCGTTGATGAAGTTGGCGTACACGTCGTGCGGCTGGTGCGCATACGCGCCCATGGCCATGCCCGGCCAGGTGAAGTGCGCCAGGTGATAGACGATGAAACAGGCCAGGAGGGGCCCGCTCCACTTCATCGTGCGCGCCGCATACGTGGTGGCCGCGCTCTGCTTCAGCCGATAGCCCACGGGGCGCGCCACCGCCGCCTGGCGCACCAGATCGAGCGAGAGCACGATGTGCACGAGCACCGAGATCAGCAGCACGAGGCGCGCCACCCAGAGCAGCGGACCGAGCTTGCGCAGACTGGCGGCATACGCGTTGAGCGCCTCGGGCCCCAGGAAGACCTGCAGGTTGCCGAGCATGTGCACGAGCACGAAACCGAACAGCACGATCCCGGTGAGCGCTACGAGCACCTTCTTGCCGATGCTCGTGTCCCCCAAAGTCAGCGTTCGTTCCATCTTTCTTCCGTTTACCTTCACTTGCGGCGCTCACTCGAGCGCGGGCTCATCCTCTGACTGCGCGGGCCGCAGCGACTCCAAGCCCTCTGCCCAGAGTGTGCGAAGACAGCTGTTGCGCCTCAGGATCGGTTCGTCGTTATCCTCGGGCCTCAGCGACTCGGCGCGTTCATAGAAGGAAATCGCCTCCATGAACAGATCATGTGCAAACGCCGCGCTCTTGCCCTTGGCCAGCTGCGCCCGGGCGTCCCGTTCCAGAACGAGACCGTGGAAGTAGAGCCGCTCGTATTCGCCGGGCAACTGAGCCACGCGCAGCCGCGCGCGCCGCACGCAGTCCGAGCGCCGCGCAAACTGATCGGTCAGCGCCATGATCAGCGTCTTCAGCGCCTCGGGGTGCTGCGGCTGCACCTCCAGGATGTCGAGGCAAATGCTCTCCGCCTGCTCCGGCTCGTTTAACAACCGATACTGCCGCGCCTTGTCGAGGGCAGCGGGCACAGCCCCGGGGCGGATGGTGCGGAGGGAGAGCTTGGTGTCCATGACTCGGGCGAGGGTTTACACTCTGAGTGGCGTCCTTGGCACAGCGAGAATGTTCCAGCGAGGCTCTGGACGACCTCGACGGACCCTCGATAAGTTGCGGGAAGGTTTCCGAGTGGCCGGGCGGTCTATGCCGCACTGTGCCGTTGACGCCATTTAGCAGCGGCAGCGTTTCCGCAAGCTCACCCTTGATTGCTGGGATCATGGCCGGGCCTGCGCGCCGGGTCCTCATCGGGAGCAAGCCCGAGCAAAGGTAAGACCGCTGCAGCAACGTGGAAAGCTGAGGCTTGTCAGGCACTCGGAACGCTGCCGAAGCTACCGCCCATGCAAGACGACAAGCTCCCCGCTACCCAGGCCCCCGCGGCGCCGCCGGCACGCCTGACCGCCAGTGACTTCCACCCGGAGGTCTTGAAGCTGTTCGATGCGTACGTGCACGGCGCGCTCGATCGCCGCGGCTTCCTGGACCGTGCCGCCCGCTTTGCGATCGCTGGTACCACCGCCATCGGCTTGCTGGAGGCGCTGAGCCCCAAGTTCGCACAGGCGCAGCAAGTGCCCAAGGAGGATCCGCGGATCCAGACGGAGAACATCGAGGTGCCGTCGCCGCAGGGCAACGGCAAGGTGCGCGTGTACGCGGTCCGCCCCGCCAAGCCCAAGGGCAAGCCGGGCAACGTGCTGGTGGTGCACGAGAACCGCGGCCTGAACCCGCACATCGAGGACGTGACCCGCCGCTTTGCGCTGGAGGGCTTCAACGCCTACGCGCCGGACGCGCTGGCGCCGCTCGGCGGCTACCCCGGTGACGAGGACAAGGCGCGCGAGCTGTTCGGCAAGCTCGATCAGACCAAGACGCGCGAGGACTTCCTGGCGGTGGCAGCCTTCCTGCGCAAGGAGCCGAAGGGCAACGGCAAGCTGGGGGTGGTGGGCTTCTGCTACGGCGGCGGCATCGCGCATTTCCTGTCCACGCGCCTGCCAGATCTGGACGCGGCCGTACCCTTCTACGGCATGTCGCCCGCGCCGGAGGATGCAGCCAAGGTGAAGGCGCCGCTACTGGTGCACCTGGCCTCGAGCGACGAGCGCATCAACAGCGCCTGGCCCGCGTACGAGGCGGCGCTGAAGGCTGCCAAGGTGAAGTTCGAGGTGTTCACGTATCCGAACACGCAGCACGGCTTTCACAACGACACCACGCCACGCTACGATCAGGCCGCCGCCAAGCAGGCCTGGCAGCGCACGCTGGCGCTGTTCGAGCGCACCCTGAGCGGGGCGCCCGCGAAGGAGCCCAAGGCCAAGGGCTGAGCCAGCATGGGGGCGGCGCGCTGGCTCCGGCTGCTGCTGGGCGTTCTCGCCTTCTGGCTCGTGCAGGGGCTGGCGGGCATCCACTCCTTCCACGAGCTGGGGGTGGGGCTGGCGCACGGCACCGCCATGTCGATGACCAGCGCGCTGCTCTGGGTGCCGCTGACCTGGTGGGCGCTCTTCTCGTCGGATCGTTTTCCGGTCGAGCCGGGGCGCCTGCGCAATCTGCTGGTGCACCTGGGCAGCAGCGCGGGGGTGTGTCTGTTTCGCGCGGCCGCGGTGCTGGTGCTGAACCCGTGGGTGCGCTGGGAGGCGCAGCTGCCGGGCTTCGCCGAGCTGATGGTCACCAGCTTTCACAAGAACTTCTTCTTCTATGTGGTGCTGGTGGCAGCCGCGCACGCCTTCCACTACCAGCGCCGCTCGCGCGAGCGCGCGGAGCTGACCGCGCGCCTCGAGTCCGCGCTGGCGCAGGCGCGGCTGAGCGCGCTGCAGGCACAGCTGCAGCCGCACTTCCTGTTCAACGCGCTGCAGTCCATCGCGGAGCTGCTCCACCACGACGTGGAGCGCGCCGATCGCATGCTGGTCTCGCTCAGTCGCTTGCTGCGGCAGCTGCTCGAGACCGACAGCAAACACGAGGTGCCGCTGGAGAGCGAGCTGAGCTCGCTGCAGCCCTACGTGGAGCTGCAGCAGCTGCGCTTCGGCGAGCGGCTGCGAGTGGACATCGACGTACCGCCCGAAACGCTGGCAGTACGGGTGCCGTACCTGGTGCTGCAACCGCTGGTGGAGAACTCGATCCGCCACGGCCTGGCCCCGCGCGCGCAGCCCGGACGCATCCACATCCGCGCTCGCCGCTCGGCCACGTTGCTGGAGCTCGAGGTGACGGACGACGGCGCTGGCTTGCCGCCGGAGCCGCGCGAGGGCCTCGGGCTGCGCAACACGCGCGCGCGGCTCCAGCAGCTGTACGGCGACGCGCACCGCTTCACGTTGCAGGGCGGAGCGGGCGCAGGCTGTGTGGTCACATTGCACATTCCGATCGCCACGGCAGAGCCCAATGTTACGGCAGAGCCGCCGGCGGAGCCCAACGGCACGGCGCCGCGTGTGACGACGGAGCCCCGTGTCACAGCGGAGCCCGCTGTCCCGGCGGAGGGAGCATGAGCCTGCGCGCGCTCCTGGCCGATGACGAGCCGCTGGCGCGCGCTCGCCTGCGCCGCCTGCTAAAGCAGCAGCGCGACATCGAGATCGTCGAGGAGTGTGCCAGCGGCGGCGCGGCCCTGGCGGCGCTGTGCCGGCGGCAGGTGGACGTGCTCTTCCTCGACATCGAGCTGCCCGAGCTGGGCGGCTTCGAGGTGCTGGAGCGCGCGGGCAGCGGCTGGCCCGCCACGGTGTTCGTGACGGCGTACGCCCAGCACGCGCTGCGCGCCTTCGATTTCAGTGCCGTCGACTACCTGGTGAAGCCCATCGACGGTGAGCGCCTGGCCCTGGCGGTGGAGCGGGTACGCCAGCGCGTGGCTGCGAGCGCCAGCGCGCCTGCGTACCCCGAGCGCATCCCCGTGCGCAGCGGCGCGCGCGTCCGCCTCGTCCCCGTGCACACGATCGAGCTGCTGGAGGCACAGGGCAACTACGTGGCGCTCCACTGCTGCGCGCCACAGGGCCAGCCTGCGGCGCCGCGCGAGGAGCTGCTGCGCGAGACCTTGAGCGGCCTCGAAGCCCGGCTCGATCCCGCCGTCTTCGTGCGCGTGCACCGGCGCTTCATCGTACGCCGCAGCAGCATCGTCGAGCTGGAGCCCAGCGCTGGCGGTGAGTTCGTGCTCACCCTGGCGAGCGGACGGCGGCTGCTCAGCGGTCGTACGTACCGGGCGCGCCTCGCGCAGCTCACCCGGCTATAGTTCCTGGCTCAACCCCTCCAGCAATACGTCCGGGGCGCCGGGAAAGCCTGCCAGCCAGTCGCGCAGGCTCAGGCGGTAGATCTCTCCCGGCACCTCCACGGGGGTGACCTCGCGGCGAATGAAATACAGCTCGCCGCGCTCGAGGCGCGGGCTGGCGTGATATTCGTCATGTACGCTGTTCACGCAGGGGCCCAGGTTGCGTGGCGGCAGGTAGCCGCCGCCCAGCTCCACGCTGCCATACAGATCGCCCGAGCCGTAGCCTCCGGGCGCATCGAGCCGGGTGAAGAGCAAGAGCTCGCCGTGCGCGGAGACCCAGGGGTTGAACTCCAGCCCCGGGCTGTTCAGCGTGGGGCCCAGGTTCTCCGGCTCGGCGGCGCCCTGCGAGCGGCGCGTGCGCCAGAGATCGAACGAGCCCATGCCATCGCCGCGATCGCTCGCAAAGTACACGTCCCCATTGCGGGTGACGGTCGGATACAGCTCGTCCGCCGGGCTGTTCACGCTCTCACCCAGGTTCTCGGGCGCGCCAAAGCCGTCACCCTCGATGGACACGACCCACAAGTCGACATCAGCGCGCTCCTGCCCCGCGACGGGACGGATGGACGAGAAGTACAGCAGCTTGCCATCACTCGACACGAACGGATCCAGATCGGGATACGTGCCCGAGAAAGGCGCCACCTCCGGCTCCGACCAGACCCCGCCTCGGCGCCGGCTCAGGTAGATGGTGGCCTGACGACTGAAGGGGAACAGGATCTCGCCGCGCGCGAAGAACGCGGTGTTGCCATCGGGAGTGAAGCTGAGCCGGTACTCCTGCAGCTCGGGCAGCGAGAACTTGCCGGGCTCGACGAGAGTCGGCTCCGGGCAGCGCGCGCGCTCCATGCCAGCACCGGACGGCTCCAGCCCGCCCTCATCCGAAGGCGCAGGTGATGCGCTCGGGTCGAGCGCCAGCAGCGCTTCACTCCGCGGCGCCGCCTCGGAGGTTTCATCGGGGGAGCCACAGCCGGCGAGCACGCCCGCCAGGGAAGAGGCCAGCACAATCGCTCTGCAACGGGGCATGGTGTTCGACATGCCCGCAGCCTATCGCCGCTCGAGCGCTGGCCACGCCGCGCGGTTCGGCCCGCGCTCGAGCCGGGACGAACGGTGCCTGCGCAGGGACGAACGGCGCCGGAGCAGTGGCTCCGGGACGAACGACACCCCGCTCAGCCCTCCCCCGAGCGCAAGCGCGAGGCGTCGAACAGCCCGCTGCGCCGCAGCTCGTCCAAGAGCTCGTGGGTGACTCGCTCGCTCTTCTGCGAGCGCGGAGCGGGAATGAGCGCAAAGAGCGTGGCCTTCACCGTGCTGGGCAGCACGTTGTCCAGGTACTCCAGCGCGGTGCCGCGCAGCTTCAGGTCGGGGCTATCCAGCGCCGCGCGCGCCAGGCGGAAGGCTTCGCGATCGTAGACCAGGCCGAGCAGGCGCAGCGCGTGCTCGATGCGGTCCGCGCTGGCCACGCCTTCGTTATCGCCCAGCTCGCGCACGGCGGCGCTCAGCGCCAGCTGCCGATCGATGGGCAGGTGCACGCCGTGGCTGGCGATGTCCTCCAGGCCGCGCACCACGTGCCGGCGCACGTCGAAGTCGGGGTCCTCCAGCGCCGCGCCGAGCGCCGCGGCGGACCACGCGCTCTGCGTCGTGGCGATCACGCGCACCAGCCGGCGGCGCACGCTGGGCGAGTGCCGGCTGGCGTCGTGCAAGGCGTCTGCAAGCTGGCCCACGACCATGGTGCCAAAGCCGCTCAGCACCTTCATCGCCTGCGCGCCGACGTCGTCGCGCCCGAGCAGCGGGATCACGAACGCGGTCAGCTCGGGATCAGGCGCGGAGAGCGCGCTGCGCAGGCGCTCGGGGTCACCCGACAGCAGATCGGCCACGGCAGCGCTCGAGCGCCGGCTGCGCTCGCCATCGGGCTGCACGGCGCTGCCCGCGGGCAACGTGGAGCCGGGCAGTGGCGCGCCCACCCCCTGCGCGTGCGAGCGCAGCGCCTCGATCTCGCGCAGCAGCCGCTCGCGGTTCAGATCCGTGAGCGTCTGCGACAGTGTGAGGCGCGTGGTCTGGTCTTGCACGCCGGTCTCGTCCAGCACCAGCGCACCGGAGCGCAGGCTGGCGGCCAGCTCGGCGATGTAGCCGCGGCGCAGACGCTGGGTGAGCAGCAGGGTGGCGAACGCGGCCAGCGCGACCACCACGTTGGCGCCCAGGGTGGCGGCTGCTGGCCGGAGCAGGACCAGCGCCCAGGAGAGCAAGCTGCCCAGCGCGTCGCCCGCGCGGTTCACCAGCACATCGATGACGGCCTTGAGCGAGCGCTTGCGCTGCGCGGGAATGGGCGTGTACAGCGGCTCGTACGCGGAGCGATACAGCGAGTGCACGAGCGCGCCGTCCGCCCCGCGCAAGAGCCCCTGCGTCCACAGCCCCGGCAGACCCAGCGCCAGCAAGCCGGAGACGCTGAGCACCGCCGGCAGCACGCCGAGCCCCACGCCCAGCCCCGCGCGATCGAGCAGCCGCGGGGTGACGAAGACCTGCACGAAGAAGCTGAACAGCGCCGTGGCGGTGTAAAACAGCGCGAAGAACTGCATCAGCGACTCGGGGGTCGTGTAGCTGCTCATGGCGTTGGACTTGAACGCGAAGTCGATCACGCTGGAGGTGAGCGCCGTCAGCCCCACGAACAGCGCGATCTCGCGCAGGTAGCTGGAAGCAAACGGCGAGGTCACCTGCTCCTCGGGCTCGGGCGCGGCGGCCACGGTCTCCGGCGAGCGCATGCGCCGCAGGGTGAAGGCGCCCAGCACGTTCAAGACTGCCAGCTCCAGCAGGCTCTCCCGCGCGCCCGCCCAGCTCGCCAGCCGCTCCGCGGTGACACCGCCCAGAAAACCGCCCACGGTGCCGCCCAGCCCGATGCGCGCGATGGAACGGCGCAGCGCGTGCGGATCAAAGCGCTCGTTGACGACCGACCAGAAGCCGCTCGCGATCAGCCCCGTCACGGCGGACACGTGCAAGTAGAGCAGCATTGCCACCGTGCGGGGCGCAGCCGGGAACACGACCCGCTCGACCACGAACAGCACCGCGTTGAGCAGCATCAGCGGCGGCAAGACCGAGGCCGGTCCGCGCCGCCGGAAGACTCGCGCCGTGAACAAGGCCAGCAGCGCCGACAGCCCTGCGCCCGCCACCATCGTCTTGGGCAGCTCGGCCGCGGGGAAATAAGCACAGAACAGCGCATCCCGGGCCGATTTGCCGGTAACCGTCCAGGCGCTCAGCAGCGCCGCACCGAGGATGGCAGGTCCGACCGCACTCGCCGGTACACGGCTGACCGGCACGCGAGGAGTCGTTGCCACACTGAGCTCGAAAAGGGCCGGGGAGCATAACACATACCCCGCCAGCTCGGGCGTGCTAGCCTCGGCCAGCCGAGACGCCGATGTCCCTCCCGCCCTCTTCTTCGGACACGACCCCGGATGCGGCTGCCGGCCGGATGGCAGGCGAATATCGGCTAGGCCGCAAGCTGGGTGAAGGTGGCTTCGGTGCAGTGTACGAAGCGGAACACCCGGTGCTGCGCCGGCGCGCGGCGGTGAAGGTGCTGCACCAGGTGGCGGGCGTGGACTCGGACGCGGTGCAGCGCTTTGTCTCCGAGGCGCAGGCGGCCAGCCAGATCCGCAGCCGGCACATCGTGGACATCTTCTCGTTCGGCAGGCTGCCGAGCGGGCGCCACTTCTACGTGATGGATCTGCTGGATGGGCATCCTCTGGATCGCTACCTCCGGCACGTCAAGCGCTGTGACGTGGTGACCGCGCTGCAGCTGCTGCGCCCGATCGCCGAGGCGCTGGACGCGGCGCATGCCGCTGGCGTGGTGCACCGCGATCTCAAGCCGCAGAACATCTTCCTGTCCTGGGAGGCGGGCGGTGAGACGGTGCCCAAGCTGCTCGACTTCGGCATGGCCAAGCTGCTCGGCGAGTCGAACGTGCGCACCGTGAGCGGGGTGCCGATCGGCACGCCCCTGTACATGTCGCCCGAGCAAGCGCGGGGGGAGAGGGTGGATGGCCGCTCCGACGTGTATGAGCTGGGGGTGGTGTGCCACGAGATGCTGTCGGGAGTGGTGCCCTTCACGGGCGAGTCACCGCTGGCCGTGCTGATGGCTCACCTCACCCTGCCGCCGCCGCGGCTCTCGCAGGTGTGTCCGGAGCTGCCGGCGGAGCTGGATGAGCCGCTCCTGCACATGCTGGCAAAGGAGGCGGATGGCCGCCCGCCGAGCGCCATGGATGCCATTGCCGAGCTGGCGCGCGCCGCGGAGCTCGCGGGCTACGTGGTACCCGCCGGCATGCCCCACCTGCCGCGCCCGCAGCTGACGGTGGTGGCGTACCCGGGCGGGCAGCTGCACGACACGGATGCGGCGCTGGGCAGCAGTGGCCTGGGTGACGACGGGGTGGCCGCGAGCTTGCCGGCTGGCTCACGAGGCAGCGGGCAGCTGGCTCGCACCGATCGCGCGCCTGCATTGCGCCGGCGCAACTGGTCATTCCTGGCGCTGACGCTCGCGCTGGCCGGGGGCGTGCTGTATCTCGGCTCGAGCGCGCTGCGCGCCGGCAGCCAGCTCGCGCCCGCCACGCCTGCGCCACTGGCCAGCAGCACCAGCGGCGTAGCCGCCCTGCCTACCAGCGGCGTAGCCGCCCTGCCCACCAGCCCCGCACCGTCAGCCGCCAGCACGCCGGCTTCTGCAAGCGCTCCAGCCGCAGCCGCTCCTGCGCCAGCGGCCGCCCCCACTCCAGCAACAGCTCCAGCCTCGGCAATGGCTGCAGCTCCAGCCGCGCCCGCTGCTGCCGCTTCTGCTCCAGCTGCTGCCACCGCACCCGCCGCCACCGCCGCCCTCGTCAGCGCTCCCCCCTCGTCCCTGGCAACCTCCGAGCCCCCAGGTCCTGCCTCCACGAAACCGGCAAGGCCCCCCGCGCCCGCAGAAGCCCCGCGCCAGGTGAAGGTGACCGTGCGCGGTGCGCCAGCGGGCGCGCGCGTCTGGCTCGGCACCACCGCGCTGGGCGAAGCGCCGGGCCCGGTGACGGTGCCCTTCGGGCAAGCCCCACTGGAGCTGCGGGTGACGGCGCCGGGGCACTCCCCTCGCACCCTGCAGCTCACGCCGCAGCACGACCAGAGCGTCGAGGTGAGCTTGAAGAAGCGAGCGCCGCACAAGGACTCGAGCGATCTGGAGAGCCCGTTCTGATGAGCGGCGCCGGAGCGGCCCGAGCGCTGCCGTTCGCGTATTCCCTGCTCGCCTGCACCTCGCTGCTCGCACGCACCTCGCTGCTCGCACGCACCTCGCTGCTCGCACGCACCTCGCTGCTCGCACGCACCTCGCTGCTCGCAGGCAGCTTACTGTCCTCCTGCGCTTCGCTGCCGCAGCTCGAGACCGGCGAGTGCGGCAACCGTGTGGTGGAGGAGCTGGAGGACTGCGATGGCTTTCCTGCCGAAACGGGCGCCGAGTGTCGCGCGCCCGGCACCATCGGCGAGTGCCGCTTCGACTGCACGCGCGGCACCGATGGCGCCCGCCCCGCGTGCCCCACCGGCTGGGGCTGCGATACGGGCGGCATTTGCCGGCGCGCCACCGGTGAGTGGGAGAGCCTGCGCGAGCTCGAGGTGGGCAGCGCCAACCAGCTGCTGAGCGGTGACTTCGATGGGGACGGCCGCGCAGATCTGGTGAGCCTGGAGCCGCCCGAGGGCGCCGGCATCACCCGGCTCAAGTTCCACTACTTCGACCCGGGCGCGCAGCTGAGCGAGACGCGCCTCTTTCCGCTGCGCATGCTGGCTCCCGTCGTGGGCAATCTCACCGACGACGCGCTGAGTGACGTGTTGTTCAGCGATCCGCGGGTGGGACTGCTGCGCGGGCGAGCGGATCGCAGCTGGCTGCCCGACGCCTTCAGCTCGTACCGCATCGCCGATACCGGCATGCGCGTGCACGGGGTGTCGCCGGGGCTGGTGGAGCGCACCAGCGGCTTCGTGGTGTTCGCGAGCCCGGAGGGGCAACACGGCATGTACATCGCCGATGCCAACATCGCCGGCATGCCGCGCCTGCTCGCGCCCCTGCCGGGGCCGGTCGAGACGTTTGCAGGACAGCCCGCTGCGGGGCGCCTGCTGGAGGATCGTGTGGCGCACCCCTGCACTCAGGTGGTGCTGGGGCTGCAGGGGGAGAGCCGCTTCTTGCTGTTCGACGCCTGCACCACGCGCGCCGGGGTGGACGGCCCGGCGTGGCGCGCGCAAGCCGAGGTGCTGGAGATCGCGCTGGTGCCGCCCTTACCGGTGGACAGCGGGCCGCTGCTCTGCGACCTGAACGGCGATCTGCACCTGGACGTGCTGATCGGCGCCGGCGGCAGCGCCTACGTCTCCTACGGCGACGGGCAGAGCCTCGCGCCAGCAGTGCCCTATCAACCGGCGATCGCCAACGCGTCGATGCCCTTGCCCAGCGTGCCGATGCCGCTGGCGGTGGGCGACGTGACCGGCGACGGAGCCCCGGATTTCCTGATGCCCGAGTCGCTCTACCTGTCGCGGCCAGCAGCCAGCGGCACCGGCTTCGACTACGGCGCCTACGCGCAACACTCGCTCGGCTACTGGGATCGCGCGCTGGCGGCCGATCTGAACGGCAACGGCAAGCTGGACTTCGTGGCGGCGTCCAGCGAGCACCCGGGCATCGACTTCTTCAATGGCACGGGCACCACGGACATGACCCAGTTCAGCGTGCCCACGAACCGCCCCGTCCAGCACCTGGTCAGCGGAGACTTTGACGGCGATCTGTTGCTGGATCTGGCGCTGAGCCAGGCCAGCAACCCTGCGGGTGCAGCGGATTCCGTGCTGATGGCCTACGGCTCGCCCTCGGGGGCCCCGCAGCCGCCGGTGCCCGTGGCGCGGGTGAGCGGCATCGAGCAGCTGAGCAGCGTGCGCGAGGGCGCGCTCGATCACCTGATGGTCAGCTCGGGGCGCCGCAACGACGCTGGTTACAGTGGTGCGCTGGCCATCTTGGCCTCCAACGGGGATCGCGTGCCGCTCGCCTCCTTCGATCTGACCACGTTCGCCGAGGATAGCTCGACCGATGGCTCCGCAGCGGTGCGCCTGGCCGCCGGCGGCCTGCTCGCGCCCGGCAACAAAGACGTGCTGGCCCTGGCCTATGCGCTCGACGGCGGCGGCCTGCTCGATCCCGGCAGGGGCTTGCAGGCGTGGCTGCTGCCGTCGCTGGCCAGCGACGGCACTCCGGCGCGCCTGGCCGTCCAGTTCGAAGCCGAGATGACTCCGGTGCCGCCGATCAGTATCAACGTTGCGCCGCTCAGCCTCGCCACCCTCGCTGCAGATATGGACGGTGACGGACGCGAGGAGTTGCTGGTGGCCGCCCCGCTCGTCGACGGCGCGGGTTGCTCGCTGGCGGCCTTCACGGTGGAGCCCACCGAGCTGGTCAGCCGCGGCAGCTGGGCCCTGGACGAGGCGTGCGCCCGGCTGGAGCTGAGCTCGCTCGACCTGGACGCGGATGGCGCGCTCGACGTGCTGCTGCGCACCGGCCCCAACCCGGACGGCAGCGGCAAGCTCTCGATCCTGTGGAACGACGGTAGCGGCGGCCTCGTGCCCGAGCGCCGCACCGTGCTCACGGACGCGGCGCCCCTGGGCCAGGCGGTGCTGCGCGCCAGCGGGGCGCAGCCGCTGACCGTGGCCGTGGTCAACTCCGAGGGCTTGTGGCTGGTGCCTGCCACCCAGCAGGCGCGCGAGTTCGAGCCGCCGCAGCTCTTCGTCCAGCGCACTGACTGCACCGGGGTGGTCGCGGCGGACTTCAACGGCGACGCCGTGCTGGATCTGGCGTACGCCGCAGGTGGCAACGTCAACCTGCTCCGCGCCGTGCTGGAGGCGCAATGAACCCTCGCTGGTCGTGGTTGCGCCGGGTCTTGCTGGTGCTGCTGTGCGCGCTGGCGCGGCCCGCCGCCGCGCAGCAAACGAGCACGGCTGAAACAACCAGCGCTGTCCCGGCCAGCTCCGCGAGCGCTGCCAGCTCCAGCTCTGCCAGCCCGGCACCAAGAGATGCGCGCGCCATCGCCGCAGTCAAGGAGTGGTTCGCGGCAGCGCAGGCGGCGTACGAGGCCGGGGACTACCTGGCTGCGATCCAGGCGCTGGAGGCCGCCAACGAGCTCTCGCCCAGCCCCGCGCTGGCGTTCTCCATCGCGCAGACGGAGCGCGAGCAGTTCCTGGTCGATGGCCGCCCGGAGCGCATCTTGCGCGCGGTGGCGCTCTACCGCCGCTATCTGGATGAGGACCCCAAGGGCAAGCGCCGGAAAGAGGCGCTCGACGCCCTGGCGCAGCTCGAGCCGCAGCTGGCCAAGCTGCAGAGCACGGGCGCGGGCGCCGCGGCGGCACCTGGCGTGCAGCAGAGCACGCGCATCCTGGTGCTGTGTGAGCTGCCGGAGGCGCGCATCTCGGTGGACGGCGCAGAGCCAGCGCCTTCGCCGCTGATCCGCGAGGTGGCCCCGGGCAACCACGAGGTCGTGGTGCGAGCGCCGGGCCACCATGACAGCGTGCGCCAGGTGGTGGCGGTGCTCGGCGAGCTGGTGCCCATCACCGTCAGCCTCGCCGAGCTGCCCGCTCGCGTGCGCCTGTCGGCGCCGCACGACGCGGAGGTCTACGTCGATGGCGTGCTGGTGAGTCAGGGCGCGAAAGATCTGGAGCTGGAGCTGCCCAGCGGGCAGCACCGCATCAGCGTCGCGGAGAAGGGCCACCGCCTGGCGACCCAGACCCTGGAGCTCGGGCGGGGCGAGACCCGCACCGCACACTTCGAGCTCGAGCGCACCCGCCAGCGGCTGGCCTCACACGGCATGCTCGTGGCGGGCGCCGCGGCGCTCGCTGCCGGCGGCGCCTTCACGTTCCTGGCGGTGCGCTCGGAGAGTCAGGCCAAGAGCTTCCTCGAGCGGCAGGAGCGCGCCGCCGCCAGCCCGGCAGAGCTGGTGCGCTACAACGCCGACGTCGCCTCGCGCAACCAGTTCCGCTGGATGGCCGTCGGCGCCTTCACCAGCTCGCTCGGCTTGCTGGTGACCGGGCTCATCTTGCACGAGCTCGACATGCCCGGGCCCGACGAGCTGTATCGCTTCCTGCCGCCGCGCGAGGGCGCGCCCAGCGCGGAAGCCGATCAGACCAAAACCAGCCTGAGCCTGGCAGCCATGATCGCGCCAGACCAATACGGCGCCAGCTTGCGAGGCGAGTTCTGAGCCCCGCGCACCGGAAGAACCATGAAGCCACACAACGATAGACAGCTCTGGTGCGCCACGTTGGCAGCGCTGCTCGGCGCAGCGACGGCGAGAGCACAGTCGCCCGAGCCAGTAGCGCCCTCGCCTGCGCCGGCCCCACCTGCCCCCGCACCACCCGTTCCCGCCCCGGCCGAGCCCGCACCGCCGCCACCCTCGCCAGAGCCGAGCGCCTCCCCACTCGAGCCCCCGGGTGCCCCGCCGCAGCCCGAGCCCCCCGCGCCTCCGCCCACTGACTCCAGGCCGGGCGCGCTCGAGGCCCCGCCCGAGGTCACCCCCAGCACCACTCCAGCGGTGAGCGTGGTCGGCGTCGCGCCCGTGCTGCCCCCCCGCCCCGTACGAGCCGAGCGCCGGCTGGCGCTGCTCGGCGAGCTGAGCTGGAACGGCCTCGCCGGCTTTGGCCCCAACCTGATCTTTCACGTCGACCCACACCTCTCCATCGATCTGGGCGCCGGCCTCGCCTTCGTCGGCTGGAAGCTGGGGCTGCGCACCCGCTACAACTTCCTCACCTCCGAGACCACGCCCTTCATCGGCGCCGGCATCCTCGGCGCCACCGGCTTCGACGCTCCCTCGCAGGACATCGCCGCCGACGACGACAACCGCGAGCTCAACATCAAGGCCAAGCCCTCCGCCTTCGTGCAGCTCACCGCAGGCCTCGACTACACCGACTCCGACGGCTTCACCTTTCTCGGCTCCATCGGCTACGCCATCCTCGTCTCGCGCGACAACGTCGAGATCGTCACCGGCGAGCCCACCGCCGAAGAGCGACGCGCCTTCGACGTGCTCTTCCGCAGCGGGCTCGTGCTCTCGGTCGGGCTCGGCTACGCCTTCCGCTGAGCAGGCTACTCGCGGCCACCCCACGCCGGCGCGCTCCTGCCCGCGCCCGGGCGCAGTCAGGCCGGCAACGTGAGGGGGGCTCGGCGCCATCCGGACGCTCTGCGACGCTAGAATGTGCCCCCTCAGCGGGCTGCTCCCAGATGTCCGTGATCCAGAAATAGTCTAGCGATTGGCCGCCGCTCAGTCGGGCAAAGTCAGGCGGTAGACGGCGGTGCCGCTGCCACACGTGCCGTGGCCGGTGAGCACGCGAGCGTTGGCAGCCAGGGCATGCGGCTCGTGTAGCTCCCACCCGCTGAGGTTTACCCTCGCAGCTTGCAGCTCCGCACGCAGGTTGCGAGCACCGCGCTCTGCGGTCCAGGTGAACAGCGCCGGATCGCCGTCGTAGGCCATCCCAACCACCAGCGCGCCGTTCTGCGAGAGCAACAGCGTACGGCTGCCAGTGCCGGGAGTCAGCTCGACCCGACCGGTAGCTTCCGTCCAGCGAAACGCCGAGATGTCGGAGCGGCAACCCAGCAGGTCGGGTCCACACTGCAAATCACGGCTCAGAATGCTGCCGGCGAGCACGGTGCCATCCGCGCTGATGCCCAGCGGATCGCCCCGGCCATTCTGGGTGGTGGCGATGTCCGTCAGGTTGCCCGCCATCCAGCGCACGATGCGCGCCTCCGAGCCGTCACCGGGCAGTTCGGTGGCCAGCGCGGCGCCGTTACTAGTCGGGCTCAGCACGGCGTAGCGGGCCACCTGCGGGAGATCCGCGGGTGCGATCAGCAGGCCCTCCTCCGGCGTCCAGCGGAAGACATCGTGCCCCGGGGTAAAGGCGCCCGTATCGTGCACACCCAGGATCAGCTCCGAGTCGGTGGTGCCGATCACCCGGATGTTACGGGGCTCGTCAAAGGGCAGCTCGCTCAGCACCTCGAGCCCGCCGGTGCGTGTCCAGCGCGCCAGCTGTGTGGTGCCCTCGCTGCTCCGGGTGAGGCCCACCACGCTGCCGTTGGCGCTTAGGGTCAGGTTCCGTGGCTCCGGGCGCAGCCCCGTGCCGACAGAGCTGCCGTCGCTGATGCGGTACACGATCGCCTCGGCACCAAACGTTTCGCGAGGACTGATGACCAGCGTGTCGCCATCGCGGCTGAGCAGGCTGACGCTGCCGTCGCTCACGGGCAAAGCGACTCGCCCTGTGGCCTCTGTCCAGAAATAGGGCTGGCAGGCGTGACTCTCGTTGCACCAGTCGAAGGTCACGACCTTGCCGTCTTCGCTGACCTCGAGCAGCCCCGAGTAGCTATTGCCGCAGCCCAGCGGCAACAGAAGCGGCGAGCTGGCGCACGAGCACGGGCTGGCATCGTCGGGCGGCAAAGCCACCACTTCGCCAGCATCCACGGTGTAGTCACCCGGGCCGGCGTCGCCGCCATTGCCCTGCGGCGGCTGCTGGTTCGAGTCACCATGGCTCCCCGCCGTTCCGTCCGTGAGCGGCGGCTCCAGCACTGCCAGCCGCCCGTTGCAGGCAAGCGCCAGCAGGGCAGCGATGCAGAGCGTACCCGCTCCCGTTGAAGCGTAGGCCGCGGACTCCAGGTGATGGACTGAACGACGATTCGACATTGGCTCGATGAGCTCCTTCCGCCTGCGCCATGTCCGGCACCCTGCGGATTGATCAGCGCGGATCGGTCAGCGCGGCTGCGCGTCGAGATTCAGTCCACCCAGGCGCCGCGCGCGCTCGGCGAGCGGGCTGTCGGGGTGTTCCTCCGTGAAGCGGCGCGCCTGCTCTGCGGCTTCCGCGCCGCGGCCCTGTGCGGCCAGCGCCTCGATGCGCAGCAGCGCGGCTTCGTCGCTCAGATCCGTGCCGCCCAGCGTGCCGTAGCGGTCGAGCACGGCGAGCGCCTGCATGCTCTCTCCAGAGCGCAGCAGCGCGCGGGCTTGCTTGAGCAGCTCGAGCTGCTCCGCCAGGGGCGGCCGTCTGCTCGCGCCAGCCTCTCCGGCGGGCTGTGCTGGCGGTGGCGCGGCGCGCTTCGGCGTGGCGCTGGGTGCGCGCGCAGCGGCGGGCGCCGCTGGCGCGGGGGCTTCCGTGCCGGGCACGTTCGGTACTGTGGCGGGGCTCGCGGGGCGCTCCTCCGTGCGTTGCGGCGCGGCTTCCGGCGTGCGCTCGGCAATGGCCGGCGCAGCGCGCCCGGCGGCCACGGACGGCGAGCGCGCCTCTGCCGAGATGCGCACTTCCGTCTCCGGCTCCAGCGTCCGCTTCCCCAAAAACAAAAGCACCGCCGCGGCGGCGCTCAGCAGCCCGGCAGTCGCCAGCCACGAGGTCCGAGCCCTGGCCCCAGCACGTGTTGCACCGCGTGCACCACTGGCCGGCGGCGCATGGCTGGCCGCCGCATCGCCCATGCCCGCGTCGCCCGCGCCCAGTGCGCGCACCCGCTGCCGCAGCGGCGGCCCCGGCCGCTCCGCGCGCGCCGCCTGGAACAGCCGCTGCGCCAGCTCGTCGAGCCGTTCATCGCTCATGGCTCGCCTCGCTGGAAGGGGTTGCGGTGTTGCTGGGCCTCGAGCAGCTGGCGAAAGGCCTCGCGCGCGCGGCGCAGGCGCGAGGCGGCGGTGCCCGGCGGCAGCTGCTCCAGCTCGGCGATGGCCGCCACCGTGAGCTGCTCGATCTCCGCCAGCACCAGCACCCGGCGCAGCTCATCGGGCAGCTGTTGCAGCAGCTCATCGAGAAAGGCACGCGCGCGCCGGCGCTCGAGCAGCTCATCGGGCAGCTCGCGCTCATCGTGCACGACGGGCAGCTCCTCCTCGGGGCTCTCGCGCCGGCGGCGCAGCCCGCGCCGCAGGTTGGCGGCGATGCGCAGCGCGGTGCCGTACAGAAAGCTGCGCTCCTTGCCCGCGGCCAGCTCCGGCAAGCGGCGCGACGCGACCAGAAACACCTGCTGCGCGGCGTCGTCTGCATCGGGCTGAGACAGCCCCACGCGGCGCAGCACGCGCCACACGAAGTCGACTTCCGTCTGGACCAGGTCATCGAAGCGCTGTGGGTCGGGGGGGTCTGATGGGAGCAAAGCCCGGGCAGAGCCAGGGGCAGGCTCGGACGGGTGGGGGTCCGGGTACCCAGACGCCGAGCTCATGTCCGCGCCATGTCCGGAGCCACGAAGATTGATCACGGCGCCCAGCGGGCTCCGACGCTCAGCTCCCCCCCGACGGCACTGACCCGGAACAGATCGTCCCCTTCCGGCGCACCGAAGACGTAGCGGGTGAAGGGCACGACCAGCCCCAGCTGCAGCTCCGGCTGCAAGCTGGCGCTCAGCGCCCAGCGGCTGCGCAACAGCCCCCGTGCGCTCGCCCACAGACCGCGATCGTCATTGCCTCGCGCGCCGTCGCTGCTCGCCTGCAACAGGCCGAGGTCAGCACCGGCGCACGGCTCGAGCGACAGCGCGCCGAGCTGCCAGCGCCAGGCACAGGCGTCCAGCTCCGCCGCCAGCAACAGCACGCGCACGTTGGTGGAGCGCGCCTCGCTCTCGGCGTACGCGCCGTGCACGCCAAGTCGGGCGGCGCTGGGCCAGCCGCGCGGCACGAGCTCAGCAAACAGCGCGGCACCGGGCGTCAGCTGAGGGCCCAGCCCGAGACCCAGCCGGCCCTGTGCGCCGAGCGCGAGCTTCGCCCGCAGCGCGCGCTCGGCTGCGGGCTCCGCTGGGCGATCGGCGGGAGGTTCGCGTGCCGCTTCCGGCGCAGGCAAGGCGGCCGCGCTCACGCCCGTGGCACTCGTTGCGCTGCCCGCCGCAGCGGGCTCCAGCGCCAGCTCCAGGCTCAACGCCAGCGCCTCGGCCACGTCGGCGCAGGCGGGCGACTCGACCTCGCGGATCGCCACGGTGCCGCGCTCGGTCTGACGCTCCAGGCGGCCCGCGCTGACCTCGGAGCGCGCCGCCAGCGTGACCACGAAGTCCACGCGATCCCCCACCCCCGCCAGCGCAGCAGTGCGCCCCAGCTGCCCCAGCCGGGCGAGGAAGCTCGCGCCGTCGGGGCAGCCCTCCGAGCTGCGATACCAGACGCTCACCGCCGCTGCAGGCGGGTGCGCGGTTGCTGCCGGCGCGGGGGGTGCCACCGCCGGCGCGGGTTGAGCGCGCACCGGTGCCGCCAGCGCGCAACAGAGCGCGATGAAGGCACCGGGTCGCAAGCTTGCGCTCCGCTAGAGCAACAGCTGGCGCGGCTTGCGCTCGGCCACGGTCAGCCCCAGCCGACCGCTGACCTCGCTCGCCAGCGTGTCAAAGAGCCAGCTGACCGCCGGCGGATTCAGCTCGTCCAGCAGCCGCAGCGGCAAGCCCTCCTGGGTTGCCTCGAGGAAGGCCTCGCTGCGCGGGATGGTGGTGTCGAGCAGCCAGCCCCTGGGCAGGTGCGTGCAGGCGTCCTGCAGCACCTGCACCGACGCACGGTGCCGCGTCTGCAGCATGTTCAGCACCACGCCCACCACCTCTGGCCGCTCGCCGCTCGGCATCAGCTGCAGCGCGCGCTCCAGGGTACCGAAGGAGCGGCTGGCGATGAGCTCGGCCTGCAGCACGCCCAGGATGTGGGTGCAGCCATTGAGCAGCTGGTGGGTGCTGCCGAACATGCCGGCAGGGCTGTCGACGATGACGATCTCGGCCTCCTCCGACAGCTTGTGCAACAGCTTGCGCCAGCCCTGGCTGTGATCGCCGAGCAGCGCGGCGGTGTCGGGCGGCTGCTCGCCGAGCGCCGGCAAGATGCGGAAGTGCGGCACCACGGTGCGCAGCAGCGCCGACTCGTGACCGACCTTGTCCGTCAGCACGTCGATGACGCCGTGAGCGGCGCGCTCGCGCGCACCGATCGCAGACAGCACGTCGCCGTTGATGTCGCCGTCGACCAGGATCACGGAGCGCTCCTGGCGAGCCAGGCTGAGCGCCAGGTTGAGGGCCACCGTGGTCTTGCCGGAGCCGCCCTTGGGGCTCACCACCGCCAGCACCACGCGCTCGTTGCCGCCGCCACCACGCTCGCGCGTGGTGGAGCCGTCAGAGCCGCTGCTCACGCCGCTGCCCGGCAGCGAGATGCGGCGCAGGCTGCCGCCACCACCGCCGGAGCCCTGGCGCGCCACGACCTCGTTCGCGGGCTGCGGGCGCGCGGCAGGCGTGGGCTCGGTGATGGCGCCGCCGCGCTGGCTCGTCTCCGTGCTGGAGCCGCGCTGCGAGCCGGGGCCGCTGATCACGGTGCCGCCAGGCTGGCTGGCGCCAGCGCTGGAGGTGGTGGAGTTGGTCGAGCGGCGCGACGGTGGCGGCGCGGGTGCACGCGCGCCGGGCGCCGAAGCCGGCGACAGCTCCGTGCTCGAGGCACGCTGGCGCTCGGGCTCGTTCTTGACGGCGGTGGGCTTGGACATGACGCCGGAAGCCGTCTTCTGCGGGCCGTTCTTGGAGCGGGACAGCGCCTCCAGCACCAGGTTCCCGAGGGGGCCGATGGGCTCGGGCAGCTCGTTCGGCGTCTGCATGCGGAAGACGTGGAAGAACTTGCGCGACTCGGTGTTCACCTGCTGAAACAGCTGGAAGAAGGCGTCACGCCCGCGCATGCTGCCGGCGCTGGCGCTGACCACCTTGCCCGCTTTGATGTACAGCACGCCCAGCGTGCTCTGATCAGCCTTGCGCAGCTCCACGCCCGTGTACTGGCGACCGATCCCGACGACCTGGAGCACCTCGACGAGATCGATGCCCTCCAGCTCGCCCTCCATTACGGCGATTCTCTCGGCGGCACTCATCGTGCGGCTCCTTTGCTGATGGGGTCCGGGGACGCGTTGACCGCGGCCTTCACTTCACTCATGCCGAGCGTGTTCATGCGGTGATCGATGGCGGCTTGCCCAGCGCCCAGCGCAGGGTCCAGCGAGCGATCCGGCTCGGCTGCCTTGACGCTCAAGATCATGGTGGTCGACACGGCCTTGTATACGGCCGTCCAGGCGGCGCGCACGGGCGGTGAGAACGCCTCGCCCAGGCCGTAGTCCAGGGTCCAGAGCAGCGCCTCGCCGACGGAGCCGTACGCCTCCTTCGGTACTCGATACAGCGAGTCGTGACGGCGACCCAGCGCCAGCAACACCAGCAGCAGATCCTCTGCCTCCGCTACGTCGTCTTTCCAGGCGGTCTCCGGGAAATCGAGCGCCTTGACGATGAAGGCCAGCATGCGCACCAGCTTGCTCTTCTGACCCGCCAGGTTGTCGGGGAAGAGGGGCCTGTACTCGGGCTTGAGCTCGAACAGCCGCTTGTAAAAGAGATCGGCTGCCGTTTCGGCGATAGGGATGACCAGCTTCCAGCTGCGGCGAATATGGTCCTTGTCTTCTTCCGTGATCATGCTCTGCCCGTGTCTCCAGGAGCCGGCTCTGGCCGGCCTGGCAAAAAGGACGACAGGCGCCCGACCTCGATAACCCCTCCGCCGCGATTCTGGAGGGCAAAGGGCATTTTTTACGCTGTGTGCGGCGCGCCAGCACCCGTGAGGGTGGCTTCAGCGCAGTCCGCAGCGAAAAATTGTGGACGCTTCCGGGGCGACGCCGCCGGCGCTCGACCGTCACGTTTGTGAACAATCCGCTCACCACACATCACCGAACACTCGCTCACTGTAGGACACGCGAGCTTCCGCTCGGTTCTCATGTTCTCGTTTCTGCTCGCACGGAGATCGTTTGCACGCGCTTGCGGGCGAGCGCGTGCACGCTTGTCTCTGCAAGCTTCACGCGGGCCCATGGCCCTGCAGCCGCTGGTTTACTCGGCTGGCTCAGCTGACTAGTGTTGCACCATCATCGCCGGCTCGTGCCTCGAGAGCTCTGCTCGCGCGGCGCCGGTGCTCAAAACAAGCAGCCGCAAGTCGCGCGGCGTGCTCACGGAGGAGGTTTGCCATGGTGGGATCTGCAAAGTCTTCAGCGCGGGGCGGTCTGCTGATCGCTCTTGCTCTCGCGATTTTCAGCTGCGACGGCTCGCTGCCTGCCACGGGCGAAAACCGGCGCGACGCACCGCTCGGCGCGGCAGACGCCCCGGCCTCGCAGCAAGCCGCGCTCTCCGGCGATCGCGGCCGTCCGGCGCTCTCACCCGGGGAGCGCGAGCTGTTGGTGCAGCACCGTGAAGGGCGCGACATCTTTCGCTACGAGACCTTCGGAGACGAGGCCTTCTGGGGTGGGCGCCTGGGCTTGCACCGCGCCATTGCCGGCGCCGCCAACGGCGGTGAAGGTGCCGGGGTGAGCCCGGCCACGGCGCTCGCGCTGGGCTTGCGGCTGGACGTGGAGGCGCTGCCGCGCTCGCTGCAGCGAGACCTGCAGCGCGGGCGCGTGGATCTGGATGACCCTGCCACCACCCTCGCGCTGTTGCAGCTGAACGCGGTGATCGGGCTCAGCGGACGATTCGATGACGCGGGTCAGCTCAGCACCGTCGGCATCCAGTGCGCCCTGTGCCACTCGACCGTGGACGATAGCTTCGCGCCGGGCATCGGCCGCCGCCGCGACGGCTGGCCCAACCGCGAGCTGGACGTGGGCACCATCGTCGCCGTCGCCCCGGATCTCTCGGTGTTCACGGACCTGCTCGGCGCCTCCGATGCAGACGTGCGGGCGGTGCTGCGCAGCTGGGGGCCGGGCAAGTTCGACGCCTTCATGCACCTCGACGGCAAGACAGCGCGCCCCGATGGTGGGCCCGCAGCGGTGCTGATCCCACCACTCTTTGGGCTGCGCGGTGTGGGCTTGATGACGTGGAACGGCTTCAGCGGCCTGGACGCCTGGGTGCCGCTGGTGATCAACCTGGAGATGTTCGGGCAGGGCATCTTCTCCGACCGCCGGCTGGCGAATGCGGAGCAATATCCCATCGCCGCGGCCAGCGGCTTCGCCCGCGTGCGCAGCACGCCCGATCTGGTCACCCCGCTGCTCGCTCCGCTGCTCACGTATGTGACCTCGCTCGAGCCGCCGCCGCCCCCGGCGGGCAGCTTCGAGGCGGAGGCCGCCGCGCGCGGCGAGGTGCTGTTCAACGGCAAGGCGCGCTGCACCAACTGCCACGTGCCGCCCCTGTACACGCTGCCTGGCTTCAACAGCGTGCCCGCAAGCGTGATCGGCATCGATGCCTTCCAGGCGGAGCGCTCTCCGAACCTGGGCTACCGCCCGCCGCCGCTGCGGGGTGTATTCACCCGCCAGCCCGGCGGCTTCTTTCATGACGGCCGCTTTGCGACGATCAACGACGTAGTCGCCCACTTCGACGCGCAGTTTGACCTACAGCTGACGACCGAAGAGGCGCACGCTCTGGCGGAATTCGTGAAATCGCTGTGATCGGAGCCGGGGTTGCCGCACCGAGCTCGCCATAACAGCCGTTAACGGGCGACCCCTGCCCGGCCTGTACCGGCACAAAAGTCCACAGAGTACCGAGTTTGTTTGGAACGTTATAAATAAATCGCTGCACGGGGCTTGTAGCGGCGCTGACCAGCGCCGTTTCCTCCTCATGCATTTTGCGAGCGTGCAGGGCTCGCCGAATGCGGGGAACCAGCCTTCCGTGACACGCACCTCCGAACGAACCCGCCCGTCCGTGGGCGAGCGCAGCCAGCTTCAACTCACGAGGCGCGCCGATACCGCCGCCGCGCCCGCGTCCGATGACGACGAGCTGGCCGCGTGGGGTGAAGGAGAGGCAGAGGCAGGCGCCGCATCACCGGTACAGACACCGCTGGTCGAGAGCTTCGATCTCGGAGCGGACCGCGACGAGCTACGGGGCACGGGCGGTGCGCGCGTGCTGGATGACGAGCAGCAAGCCGCGGTGGTGCGCCGCCTGCTGCTCGGCGAGCTCTCCGCCGAGGAAGCCTGCGCAGTGCACCGGGTCACGCGCGAGCAGCTGACTCAGTGGGTGCGCCGGCATCGCCGCGCGGTGCGCCGCGCCATCGAGGAGCAGATTGGCAGCGCGCTCAGCGCGCAGGGGCTGGACAAGGAAGACTTCGTGCTCTCCGGCAACCTGGAGAGCATGTCCCTCTCCGACCTGCTGGAGACCATCCAGCTCGGCCGCAAGAACGCCCACGTGCGCCTGGAGAGCGGCAGCGAGGTGGGCGAGTTGTGGTTCGCCGACGGCGACGTGATCGACGCGCGCACCGGCAACCTGGTGGGCACCCCCGCGGTCTACCACCTGCTGGAGCTCAAAGAGGGCAAGCTGCAGGCGGAGTTCTGCAGCACGGAGCGCGAGCGCACCATCCTGGCCTCCACCGAGACCTTGCTGATCGAGAGCGCGCGGCGCGCGGATGAGCGCAAGCGGCTGCGTGATCAGCTGGGGGATCTGCAGCGCGTGTTCGTGGCCTCCGTGGGCGCGGGGCAGGCCGCCTCGCTCGAGCCGCGGCGGCGCGAGCTCCTGCAAGCCTTCGACGGCACCCGCACGGTGCAGAGCGTGCTCGCGAGCAGCGAGTGGCCCGAGTTCGAGACGCTGACCGTGATCTCGGAGCTGCTCGCGCAGAAGCAGCTGGTGCCGGTGACCACGCCGCGAGTCAGCGAGCAGCCGGCGCCCGCGGTGAGCCGGGTCGCGCAGACGGGCTACGCCTCGCTGTTTCCGTCCAATGCCGGACCGGCCACGCTGCCCAGCGCCTCGCAGCCCGAAGCGGCAAGCGCGCCGCCCTCGTCACAGGCCGTCTCCTCGCAAGCCGCACCCTCACAGGCGCTCTCCGCGCGCGGCGGCGCCTCCATCACCCTGCCCCCGATCGTGCCCTCGGTGGCGCTGCTGCAGTCCATGCCCGCGTTCGCGCGGCGTAGCGCACCGTTCGTGCTCGGTGCGGGTGCGCTCGTGCTGGCGTTTGCCGTCGGGCTGTGGAGCGCACGCTCGCCCGCGCCCGCGCGGGCGCCACAGCTCGAGCCCGCGGCGCGTGGCACCGAAGCCACTCTGACCGAGGCGCTGTGCGGCCCCGGCATGGAGCTGTTCACGCCAGGCGGCTCCGGCGCCGAGCGGCCCTTCTGCCTGGCTCAGCGTAGCGTGACCACGGCCGAATATCAGGAGTGCGTCGACGGCAAGCACTGCGAGCCGACCCTGGCCGACGCCGTCCCCGGCCCCGGTGAGACAGAGGCGGCGAAAGCACGCTGCAACGCCGGACAGCCCGGCCGCGAGCAGCTGCCGATCAACTGCGTCACCCAGCGCCAGGCCGAGCAATATTGTGAGTGGCGCGGCCAGCGCTTGCCCTTACCGGGCGAGTGGGAGCTAGCGTGGCAAGCGAGCCGCAGCACGCCCGGTGCCAAGGTCAGCTTCACCGCCGCGGGGCTCGACAGCCCGCTCGGCGAGCTCTCCGAGTGGACCAGGGAGCGCGGCAGCGGCGCAGCCCCGCACGGCGAAGCAGCACTCGGCGAAGCCGCACCCAGCGGCGAAGCGGCGCCCGCCGCAGCACCCAGCGAAGCGACGGCCGAGGGTCAACCGAGTGCAGCCGAAGCCGCCCCCCCGGTCGACAACGCGGCGGACAGCCCACCCGACACCGTCGAGGCCATCGTGCACGAGCCCGCAGCAGCCCAGCCCTTTGCCGTGCTGCGCGCCCCTGCCCCCGCCGCCGCGGCGCCCGACGCGCGGCCCAAGCGGCTGTACACCAGCGCCAGCGCCCAGGGCCGCGGCATCGGTTTCCGCTGCGCCGTGAGCCTGGAGCCCACCCGTTGAGCCCACGCCCCCAGCGCAGCTGACCCGAAGGGTCCGCTGCGCTATCGTCGCGACGTTTGTCCACACCACCTCCGCTACCGATCCTGCAGCGAGCGCTGTGCGCCCTGCTGCTGACCAGCGCGACCTGGGGCTGCGTCGAAGATAGAGGCAACGGCGCCGAGCGCCCCGCCGACACTCCCCGCTCCGGGCCCAGCAAGCCCTCTGCTGCGGCAGCCTCCGCGTGCTCCGAGGCAGAGCTGAAACAAGACGCACAGCGCGTGCTGCGCGGCAAGGCGACGTATTACCACGACAGCCTCACGGGCAACCGCACCGCCAACGGCGAACGTTATGACCCCCAGCGCTGGACCGCCGCCCACCGCACCCTGCCCTTCGGCACCCGCGTGCGCATCACCCGCACCGACGTGAAAGACTCCCCCGTCCTGTGCGCCGTGATCAATGATCGCGGCCCCTACAGCCACCGCGGCTACATCATCGACCTCTCGCGCCGCGGCGCCGAGCACCTGGAGATGGTGAAAAAAGGCGTAGTCCCAGTGCGAGTCGAGGTGCTCTCGCTCGGCAAGCGCTAGCCTGCGACGAGCCGGCCCTCATGCAGTCTGGAAGTATGCGCTTCACGGAACCGTGTAGCGGAAGGGCATCACGTTCCGGTGCGTGACAAAGGCATCTGAGTGAGTCCGGCGTGTCGCCGCCTGGCGGGCGAGTGGCGAGACGTCGAAACAATTTGCAAGAAGCGAGGATACTCGCCAAGCAGCCTGCTGTGGTGGTCGAGCGAACTCAATCGACGGCGTGGACTGCGGCCACGCGGTAACCCGCTCGCGCTGACTCGCATCATACGCAGAGCAGAGTCAGCATCGAGCCGGCTGAGCACGGCTTCGCTCGCCACTCGAGCTGTCGGCCAGGCTCGCCGGTATCCGTTGGATGATGGAGGTCTGGTGCTGTCTCGAAGACGTTGGCATTGGGTACGATTCAGCTGGGATCTGCGCCGAGAGGGCTCTTGGCGCTTGCCGAGGAGGGGAACTTCGACTCGCACGGTACAACGCCCTTTTCCGTCATCTCCAGGTGTTCGGCGTCGGGACGCGCGAGGTTGATGATGTGGCTGCGGTGGCTGTAAGGGCCGTTTCCGCTCCAGAGAAGCCGATCGGGTCCGGAATTGTGGTCGGGCTCTGGTCGCTGCTGCATTCCAGCCCGTACGCGACGAGGTCTGGGCCAGTTTCGCCCGGCGTCCAAGATCACAGAACGCTGACGCGCAGTCGCGGTCCGGGCTGCAAGTTGCTGCCTCTGGTGTGCGTGCCGCATCCGCACCAGAGATGGCAGACGCGCTGCAAATGAGAGCGAAGAGGCAAGCTCGGATTCACTTCAGGGCGTGAGCATCCCTGGTAACGCCAGGGTTTGCAGCACGTACTTCTGGATCACCAGGTGTTCGCCAACGTGCTCGACGCGATGGAGCACCTTGCTTTTGCCCACCACGCGGAAGTCCTCGAGCGAGTAGCCCGCGGGCAGTGCCTCGGCCTGCACCTCTCGTACCTCCACCACGGTCGGGATGTCCTTGCGCTGTCGCCGCCGATTTTGACTCTCCGGCTCACTCGCGCGCCAGGCCTTTCGCCGCTTCTCCTTCGCCCGATCCTCGGGCTGCTCGGGCATCGGATCGCCCTCGACCGTGCGCTTGTTACCGCGCCTCGTAGCTGAATCCAGAAGCGCGTGCGCGTGACCTACTGAGCGAGGGCCCCTGCACGCGCGCGGCTGGCTTCAAGACTTTATCGGGTGGCACAATGACGAGCAGCAGCACCCCAGGCTCGCGCTCTTCATCCCCGCGGATGTCTTCGGTCGAGTCGGCCCTTGCTCTCCGCTCTGGGACGAGTAACTGTCGCAGCTACTCTATGCGAGAGCACAATCGAGCGGCTTCATCCTCGTGGAAGCGCCCGGATCGACGTCGTGCGGGCCCATCCATGCCGGCACTGGACGCGCAACCCGGTCGAGTAATGTCGACCGCACTAACGCATCGATGGTGAGGACGTGGCACACGATTACCACGGCAACCGCGAGCGCTACTTCGAGCATCAGTATCGTGTGACCGCGGAATACGTCATTCCCTTCATCCTACAATCAGGCCCGCTGCCCACCCATCCCCGTGTGCTGGAGATTGGCTGCGGAGAGGCCGGCGTCCTGAAGGCCTTCCTGGAATTGGGCGCCACTACGGTCGGAGTGGATCTCAGTGCGGCGCGTCTCGCGCGAGGAGCAACGCTGCTGTCGGATGCTGTGAAGTCCGGGCAGGCAACGTTGCTGAACATGGACGCGCATGAGCTTGACGCGAAGCCCGAGTTTGCCGGCTACTTCGATCTCATCGTGCTGAAGGATGTCATCGAGCACGTCGATGACCGGCCGAGCCTGTTCGCGCTGATGGCCCGACTGCTGCGTCCGGACGGCCGCGTCTTCTTTTCATTCCCTCCCTGGCAGATGCCCTTCGGCGGACACCAGCAAGTCTGCAAGAGCTGGCTCCTGTCTCGAACGCCCTACTTTCACCTGCTGCCCACCTCCCTGTATCGGTCCGTGCTGTCCGCCTTTTCAGAGAAGCCAACGAGAGTCGAGAGCTTGCTCGCAACGAAACGCACGGGACTTGGCAGCCTCGAATTCGAGGCACTCTTGCAGAGCTCCGGCTACCGAATCTTGAACGAGCGCCTGTATTTGCTAAACCCCATGTACTCCTATCGCTTTGGTGTGAGGCCATTGGAGCAAGCGCACTGGGTTGCTGACAGAAAAATTCTTCGCGACTTCGTGACGACTTGCGTCTACTGCACGGCGCAGCCGCGCGCGACGCCCGCGCCATCGAGTTGACGCGGCCCCTCGGCGGCAGCTTTTGCTCACGGGATTCCGTTGCTCACTGGATTCTCAAGCAGGTCGCCTGAGCAATGAGCACGGCATCCGGGTTGGATCCGGAGTTTCGACCGGTGCAAGAACACGCCGAGTTTACACCGGCCGACGCGTTGTTTCGCGAACGCACCTGTCGGAGATCCATACTCGTGCTGTTCGTGGCGTCAGTGCCTGCGGTGCTCCTGCCATAGCAGCTGCAATCGACCAGCAAGTCGGCTCCATTTGTGCACGAAGAAGTTGCTGAAACGATGTCGTTGATCGCGTTCGGAACAATTGCCTCGGGCGCAAGGTACACGTTCGACTTGCGCAGCGGACCTGTCTGTCCGGCTTCGAGCGCGTTGATGCGGCCGATGGCTTCGACGAGAGCATCGCGAAGCTGGTCGATGTCACTCGCACGCAGCAGCTCGCCGGCGGCAAAGTTGGTGGTTGGCGGGTTCGTCGCCTGTTGCGCGACGACCAGCGCGGGAACTATGACGGCGGCGCCGATTCCAACGTACTGAGCGATGCGCCGTGTGAGTCTCGAGTCCATGAATTTTATCCTCTCCTCTCGTTGCCTAGACTGATAATCAAGTTGCAGCGCGATGCTGGTCACTGCGCCAGAACACACTGGTCGTAGCGGGACCCCTGCGTTGCGCCGCTGGCCACCAGCCGGCAGGGGTCGCGGCAAATCCCGCTCACGCATAGCCCTGAGGTGCACTGGCTACCGGTCGTACACACGCTGCCGGCCCCAACGCGCGGATCGGCGCAGTTGCCAGCGCCGTCGCAGCGGCCTTGCACGCCATTGATGACTTCACACGCCAGGCCCTGGGGCGCAAACGTCGGGCGACACTCCTGAGCTCTGTCGCGGCAGGAGCCAAAGCCGGAGCACAGGTTGACCGCGATGTCGGATGGGTAGGTGACGCAGACGGTGTTGCTCGTGGGGCAGTCGATGGCGGGGCAGCGCGGGTCGTCGCCGGGGCTCGCAGTGCAGGTCCCCAGCCCCGAGCACGCCTGGCAGACGCCGTTGCAGGCGCTCTCGCAGCAGCGGCCAGCGACGCAGCTGTTGCTGCTGCAGTCCGTGGCGAGCGAACAAGCTGCGCCATTGGGACGCGGCGCCGCCACGCAGCTGATGGGAAGCCTTCTCGGGTGCCGTGCCATCGGTTCCTGGTGCGGGTGGTTGCTAGCTGCGTTTGCCAAACCTCCTTCCTTCGGAAGTGCGCCGCCGCGAAGGCCCTCGGCCTGACGAACTTGGAATGTGCCGCTCGAACGGGTCCCCTGCCGCTCACGGTGCGGAGCAATCTCGCGACGCTGGGTCGATAACCGTTGCCTAATATAATCTCGTGGTTATATTCACCGGATGTCGAACGAAAAGTTGGGTCGCTCTCCCCTGGACGTGGCGCAGGTGCTCGGTCTGGTCAGCCGCCAGCTGATCGAGCGGGAGCGCGAGCACATCGTCGTGGCCAGCCGCAGCTACGATAGCGGGGTGGAGGACGTGTGGGATGCGCTGACCAACCCGGAGCGCATTCCGCGCTGGTTCTTGCCCATCTCGGGCGAGCTGCGGGTGGGCGGCCGCTATCAGCTGCAGGGCAACGCAGGCGGTGAGATCCAGCGCTGTGCTCCGCCCAGGGAGCTGCGCATCAGCTGGGAGTTTGCTGGCGACGTGAGCCATGTCGAGGTGGAGCTGCAGGCGCTGGGCCCGGAGCAAACACGCCTGGAGCTCCGGCACCGCATCTCCGCCGCGCCCAGCGAGCACTGGGACAAGTTCGGGCCCGGCGCGACCGGCGCCGGCTGGGATCTAACGTTGTTCGGTCTGGGGCTGCACCTCGCCAGCGGTGAGGACAATGATGCCGGCGAGTTCATGGCCTGGCTTGCGTCGGCAGAGGGCAAGTCCTTCTGCCGCACGAGCGCTGCCGCCTGGGGCCAGGCCCACATCGCTGCCGGCACCGCCCCGGAGGTGGCGCTGGCCACCGCCGCGCGCAATGCCGCCGCGTACACCGGCGAGGCGCCGCCCGAAGCGGCGCCGAAGGGCTGATGCACGCGCTCGATCTGCTGGGAGATCCGGTGCGCCGCCGCATCCTGGAGCTGCTCTCCGAGGGTGAGCGCAGCTCCGGCTCGATCGTGGAGGTGATCCAGCAGGAGTTTGCGATCTCGCAGCCCGCCGTGTCGCAGCAGCTGCGCGTGCTGCGCGACAATGGCTTCGCCACGGTGCGCAGCGACGGCACACGGCGGCTGTATTCGCTGCAGCCCGCCCCGCTGAAACAAGTGGACGCCTGGCTGGAGCGCTTCCGCGGCTTCTGGCAGCACCGCCTCGACGCTCTGGCCACGGAGATTGCGCGCGGCAAGCGCGCCCGCAAGCCGCGCTGAGGCATACGGCGCCTTGCACGGCCCGCACGGCCGTGATTCAACCGAAGTGAAAGGAGCGGCCATGCACCCCAGGCTCGCCTTCATCTTCGGTCTCTGCTGCTGGCTCAGCACCGGCAGTGCTGCTGCGCAGCCGCCGCCCGCTTTCCCCACTCGCCCGCTGACGGCCATCGTGCCCTTTCCCGCAGGCGGGCCCACCGACGTCATCATGCGCCTGCTGGCAGAGCCCATGTCCCGGACACTCGGGCAGCGCGTGATCGTGGAGAACGTGGCGGGCGCTGGCGGCACGCTGGGCAGCACGCGCGCCGCCAAGGCCGCGCCGGACGGTCACACCCTGGTGGTCGGCAACATGGGCACCCACGCCTCCGCTCCCGCGCTGTACCCCAACCTCAAGTATGACCCCGCACGCGACTTTGCGCCCATCGGCATGGCTGCCGGCACCGCGATCGTGATCGAGACGCGCAAGGGCTTTCCCGCCAGGAGCTTGCAGGAGTTCGTGGCGTATCTCAAAGCCAACGATGCCAAGCTGAACGAGGCGCACGCCGGGGTCGGCTCCATCTCGTACGTCACCTGCCTGCTGCTGCACACCCAGCTCGGGGTCAAGCCCACGCGCGTCGCGTACCGTGGCACCGCCGCAGCGCTGAACGATCTCATCGCCGGCACCGTCGACTACATGTGCGATCAGATCTTGAACGGCATCGGCCAGGTGAAGGCCGGTAAGATCCAGGGCCTCGCCATCACCAGCTCGCAGCGGTCCCCCGCCCTGCCCGACGTGCCCACCACGAAAGAAGCGGGCCTGCCCGCGTTCGAGGTGAGCGCCTGGAACGCGCTGTTCGCGCCCAGGGGTACGCCAGCGCCGATCGTCGCGAAGCTGAACGAGGCGCTGTCCCGCGCGCTCGATGATGCCCACACTCGCCAGCGCCTGCTCGATCTAGGCTGCAACATTCCCGAGCCCGCCGCGCGCACCCCCGAGTGGCTGCAGAGCTTCGTCAGCGCAGAGCTCCAGCGCTGGACCCCGCTGCTGAAGGCCGACGCCGCCAGCGCCGCCGCTGCCCGACCCTGAGCACACGGCTGCGACGGGCATCGCTCACGCCCGCCCGTTCATGCGGGCTTGCCCCATTCTCGAACAGTCAGGGAACACCCACGCTCCGGCGCAATGCACCGTCGGTTCAACGCGAGGCTCCGCATTCCAGACAAGCTAGAGAGATCAAATCAAGCTGCCTGAGCCCTCGCGCAGTCCTTGCCGAGTTCCGACATTTCGACGCCGCCCCACGTTTCAGCCCCTTTGCTGGCAGGTGTGGGACCCGTACACTACCAGGAACCGTTTCCACACCGAGGACCGTGCGGGTCCTCAGGAGCTGTCGTCTTGGAGCATTCTTCGTTCCGTACCCTGTCCTTGGCCACGTGCGCCTGCTCGGCGCTCCTGGCTCTCTTCCTCGGCGCGTGCGGCGAAGGCGCCGATAACGAGGGCAACCCTCCGCTACCCTTCGGCGGCGCGGCAGCCCCCAGCACGCAGCAGCCGAGCAACACCCCCGGCACCACGCCGGAGGGCAACCCCGATAGCCCGGGTGAGCTGGGTAGCAGCGGTGGCCCCGATGGCACCCTCAACCCCGAGGCGCCACCGGGTGATTTGCCGCTGACCCCAGGCCAAGGCGATGGCGATGGCACCGGCAGCCCCTCACAGCCTGGTACGCAAAATGGCCAGGACCCCGGCACGCAGCCTGGTACGGAGCCTGGTACGGAGCCTGGTACGGAGCCCGGCACCACCGATCCGGGCACCACGCCGCCGCCCGGCATGGATCCTGGCACGCAGCCTCCGCCGGCGGCGCCGCCCGAGTTTCCGCCTGCGGCGCTGGAGCGCCCAACCCGCGGCACCCGCAACCTGTTCACGGATCTGCTGGGCAAGCCGGAGGATCAGGTGAACGGCAAGCTCGTGCAGGCCGTCAACCGCTTCTTCGGCATCGGCACGAACGAGCCGAGCACCCCCGTCGCTGACAGCGGCTACCGCGTCTACTACGAGCTGCCGCAAGACCGCAGCATGGCCTTCATCTGGACCAGCGACACCAACGACATCCGCAGCGAGGGCATGTCGTACGGCATGATGATCGCACTGCAGATGGACCTGCAGGCGGAGTTCGATCGCCTGTGGCGCTTCGCGCGCACGTTCATGCAGTTCCCCGCCAACAGCAACGTCACCAGCTGGCGCTACAACTTCCGCTGGCAGGGCAGCGTCAACACCGCCAATGCCAACAACTGGCAGGTGAACTTCGGGGCCAACACCGGCCCCGCGCCGGACGGTGACGAGTACTTCGCGGCCGCGCTGTACCTGGCCGATCGCCGCTGGGGCAGCGGCAGCACCGGCATCAATTACCAGCAGGACGCCGACAACATCGCCAACGCGATGATCAACAACCCGTCCGCCAACGGCAACACGCCGCTGTTCAACGCCGGCAACAACCTGGTCGTCTTCTTCCCCTCGGGCAACTCCGCGCAGTTCTCGGATCCGAGCTACGTGCTGCCCGCCTTCTACGAGCTGTTCGCCATCGACGGCTCGCCGCAGAACGCCGCGCGCTGGAACGCCATCGCCGACGCCGGGCGCAACTTCCTGGTCGCCTCCGCCCACCCCAACACCGGGTTGCACCCCGATTACGCCAACTTCAACGGCAGCCCCAACACCGGCGGCTCCGATCACGACGACTTCAAGTACGACGCCTGGCGCGTGATCATGAACATGGCCGTCGACTACGACTGGTTCGACACTCGCGACCAGCGCTGGACCACCCAGGCCAACAAGTACCACGCCTTCTTCACCAACTATCTCAACGGCAATAACGTCAGCGCCGCGCTGTTCAACGTCGACGGCAGCAACCCCAACGGCGGCAGCTCCACCGCGCTCACCCTCACCCTGGCCTCCGGGGTCACCGCCTCCAGCGCCGCCAACCGGCTCGACTTCCTGCAAGCCGCGTGGGACCTCGATCAGCAAGCCGGGCTGTACCGCTACTACCAGGAGTGCGTGTACATCCTGGCGCTGCTCAGCGCCTCCGGCGTGTACGGCTACGAGTGGGCGCCCTGAGCGCGTCACTCGGCGGTTGAGCAGGGGGGCTCGCCGCTACAGCCCCCCGCCCGTCAGCAGAATGTGCCCGCTCAGCGCCCCCGCTGAGCGGGCACAGCGCATTTTGCTCGACACGAGTGCGCTGAGCCTGAATTGAGGCACGGCACGCGCCGCGCTCACCTTGGCCGCCGCTCGCGCCGCAGCGAGCCAGCGATGCGCTCCTCCACCCCGGGCCACAGCTCGCTCCAGGCGCGGGTGCGCCACACCTCGATGAGCAGCGGCGTGCCACCGACGAACGAGAAGTAGCGCACCAGGCTGGACTGCTCGCCGCCATATTCATCCCGCAGCACTCTGCGCTCGCCCAGCCACTCCAGGCTGAGCGAGCGGCGCGGCATACTCTCGGGCGCCTTCTGCTGCTCCACCTCGCCGCGCAGATCCGACAGCATGCGCTCCACCTCCGACGACTCCAGGTACTCGGGCGCCAGCGCCGCGCCCTGGCCTGCGCTATCCGGCGCCGCGCCGCGGGTGCTGAGCTCCAGCAAGCTCACGTCCACCATCACCGGCGAGCGATGCATCGCGCCGAAGCGAAAGTCGCTGGGCCCCTCTGGCTCCGGCTGGGCTTCTGCAGCAACCGGGCCCGGCAGCTCCAGGCTCAGGCCGCTGCTGCCCAGCGCCACGCGCTGCCAGACGGGCGGCTCGCGAAATTGCCAGGGCCGCCCCGCAAGCAACGCCTGAGTCAGCGCCACGACCACGACCGCCGCCGCTGCCAGGGCCGCCCAGCCCAGCCTGCGGCGGCGCCGCGCGCGGGCGAGCGGCGGCTCGCGCCGGGCATAGTCCGGATAAAACGTGGTCGCGCCCAGCACGAAGCCCACGGCGCCGCCACCCAGGTGCGCCGCCATGTCGATCCCCGGCAGGAAGCTGGTGCCCAGGTTGATCAGCAGCGCCGATCCGCCGGCAGTGAGCGGCACGCCCTGCGCCCGCAAGAAGTGGCGCGCCGGGATGCGCATGCCAAAGGCTGCGCCCATCAGACCCCAGATGGCGCCCGAGGCGCCCACGCTGAACACCTCCGGCCGCAGCAGCGCCGTCGATAGCGAGGCGCCCAGCCCCGAGCCGACATAGAGCAGGAAAAACGCACCGCTGCCCAGCACGCCCTCCAGCCCGGAGAGCGCGCGCAGCGCCACCATGTTCAATAGCAGGTGCACCCCGCCCAGGTGCAGAAACCAGCACGACAGCAGGCGATAGAGCTGCCCGCTCTGCACCGCCCGCCCATCGTTGCTGCCCATGTACCAGAGCAGCGCGTCAGAGCCCTCACCCCAGTAGCGATTGAGCCCCCAGACCAGCACGCAGGCGACCACCAGCGCCATCGAGACCGGAGTGTTACGTGCGGCCTCGAGCAGCTGCGTGTGCAGCAGCGGGGGCTGCGCTGCCGCGGCCGGCCGCGGCGAGCCGTGCTCAGGCCCGCTCACGATAGCGCCGCCACACTCCTGCCGCGCGCTGCTGCTGCAACGGCATACCGACTGGCCTGCGAGCTGTGCGGCGGTTTCACTTGCCCGCGAAGCATGCAGGTTTTGCTGGGTTTCGTCCATCGCCGGCCCAGCAACTGGTCAGGCCCCGAGCCGCGGAAGGCATCGCCACGGACCGGGACGCCGCGTATATCCTCCCAGCCATGCCGCTCGCGATCTTTCCCGGCTGCCTGGACGAAGACACCGTCATGGCGTTTGTCGCGGGGTCGTTGAGCGCCGAGACCCTGGCGCAGGTCGAGCAACATCTGGCCAGCTGCCGCGACTGCAGCTGGCTGGTGACCGCGGCCGTGCTGGTGCGAGAAGAGGACCTGCCGCGCCAGCCGCGCAGCGCCCGCACCAGCTTGCCCCCCCCCGCCGAGCCGCTCAGCCCCGAGCGCTTCGAGGCGCTGGAGCTGATCGCCGAGGGTGCCATGGGCGCAGTGTATCGCGGGGTGGATCACGCCACCGGCGGCACCGTGGCCATCAAACGCCTGCGGCGCGCGGTGGTGGCAGAGCGGCCGGAGGTGGTGGCCCGCTTCGTGCGCGAGAGCGAGATCCTGCGCCGGCTCGATCACCCGAACATCGTGCGCATCATCGCGAGCTTCGATCTCGGTGACGATCACCAGATCGTGATGGAGCACATGCCGGGGGGCTCCTTGCGCGGCCTGCTGCGCGCCGAGCGGCGCCTCTCCCCGCAGCGCACCGTGCGCCTGCTGCTCGAGCTGACCGACGCGCTCGCGCGCGCACACCACCTCGACATCACCCATCGCGACATCAAGCCCGAAAACGTGCTGCTGGCAGCGGACGGCACCCCGCGGCTGAGCGACTTCGGCCTCTCGCGCCTGGCCGATCAGGACGTGAGCACCTCCTCGGCGCTGATCGGCACCTTGCCCTACCTGAGCCCCGAGGGCCTGTCCGGCATGGCCATCGATGCGCGCGTCGACCTGTGGGCGATGGGCGTGATGATGTACGAGATGCTGGCGGGCGAGCGGCCCTTTCGCGGCGACAGCCCCGCCGCCGTGATCCGCTCCATCCTGCACCAGCCCGTGCCCGACCTGCTCATCGCCTGCCCCGAGGCGCCGCCCGCGCTGGTCGAGATCTGCCATCACCTGCTGGAGCGCGACCCGGCGCAGCGGCTCGACAGCGCCCGCCACCTGGGCGCGCTGCTCGAGTCCGTGCAGCGCCACAGCCTGGGCCCCGACAGTGGGCGCGAGCGGACGCCCACCCACATCCCGCCCTGGCACGCCAGCACCGACAGCACACAGCGCCTGCTGGAGCTGGCCAGCTTGCCGCGCGCCATGACCCCCTTCATCGGGCGCGAGCAAGAGCTCAGGAGCGTGCTGCGCGCCTTCGACGACCGCAACAACCAGCTCGTCACGTTGACGGGGCCGGGCGGCATCGGCAAGAGCCGGGTGGCGCTGGAGGTGGCGCGCCGCCTCAGCTCTCGTGATGAGGGCCGCCGTGATGAGCGCCGCCGTGACGACGGCGCGCCCAGCAGCTCGCGCGCAAGGCTGCGCGTGTGCTTCGTCGATCTGACCAGCATCGCTGGCCCCGAGCTGATCGTCTCCGCCATCGGCGCCGCGCTGGGCTTCGCCTTCCCGGCGGGCGCCGGCGACGCTGGCGATCACCTGTGCGCGTACCTGCGCGAGAAGGAGCTCTTGCTGTTGCTCGACAACTTCGAGCACGTGCTGCCGGCCGCGGCCTTCGTCGCCACCCTGCTGCGCCGCGCGCCCGGAGTGCGCGTGCTGTGCACCTCGCGCGAGCCGCTGCGGCTGAGCGGCGAGCTGCAGTTTGCACTCGCGGGCATGCCGCTGGATGACGCAGATGCCGGCGAGAGCGGCGCGGAGTCGAGCGGCTTCGAGCTGTTCGTGTCCAGTGCGCGGCGGGTGCGCGCCGACTTCGACCCGGCGCAGGACCCCCAGTCCGTGCTCGAGATCTGCCGCGCCGTGCACGGCATGCCGCTCGGCATCCTGCTCGCTTCCTCGTGGGTGGCCGTGCTGAGCCCCGCCGACATCGCCGCCGAGATCCGCCACAACCTCGACTTTCTGCATGACGAGCGCGGCGATCTGCCCAGCCGCCAGCGCAGCATGCGCGCCGTGTTCGAGCACTCCTGGGCGCTGCTCGAGCCCGCCGAGCGCGAGCTGTTCGCGCGCCTGAGCGCCTTTCGCGGCGGCTTCACCCGCGCCGCCGCGGAGCTCGTGGCCGAGGCCCGCCTGCCCAGCCTCGCCGCCCTGGTCGCCAAGTCCCTGGTCGAGTGGCAGCCCTCCAGCTCGCGCTACGTCATCCACGAGCTCTTGCGGCAATACGCCGAGGCCCAGCTGGAAGAGCTGCCCAGCCGCGAGCTCACCCGTCAGCGCATGGGCCACTACTTCTCGCAGTTTCTGGCCGAGCGCGAGCTGGCGCTGCAGGGCCTGCGCCAGCGCCGCGTGATGCAGGAGATCGGCGCCGAGCTGGGCAACATCCGCAGCGCCTGGCAGGGCCTGCTCGAGCGCCGCGAGCTGGACGAGGTGGCCGCCGCCTTCTGGGCGCTGTGCGTGTACCACCGCCGCCGCGGCGCGCGCTCCGACGTGGAGCTGTGCTGCGCAGAGATCGCGCGCGCCTTCCCCGACAGCCCCGACGCGCCGCTGGACGCGCGCCGCCTCACCGGCATGGCCCTCGCAGTCCAGGCGCTGCACGGCAAAGATCAGGGCCGCCGCGCGCAGGCGCGCGAGCTGATGGAGCGCTCGCTACGCGTGCTGGCCGACACCGGCGAGTGCCGCGAGCGCGCGCTCGCCAGCATCGTCGCCGGCTGGGTGATGAACGACGTGTGGCCCGTTGAGCGCTGCATCGACAGCGCCGAGCAGGGCCTGCTCTTCTACCGGGGCTGGGGCAACAACTGGTCGCTGGCAGAGGCCGTCGCCTTCACCGCGCAGGTGCACCTCGAGACCAGCGGTGATCCCCGCCGCGCCGAGGAGCTGCTGCGCGAGAACCTGGAGCTACAGCGCAGCCTCAACGACGGCTACATCGCCATGCCCACCAGCCTGTGCCTGCTCGGCCTGGTGCGCGGCCGCCGCGGCGCCTGGCAAGAGGGCCTGGAGCTCATCCTGCAAGGCCTCGAGGTCGGCGAGCAACTCAACGATGTCTGGGCCATTGAAGGCGCCCTGCGCCTCGCCGCACGCGCCAGCGTCAACCTCGGCGATCTACCCGCCGCCGCCAGCTACGCCCGCCGCTGCATGAAGCTCTGCCGCGAGACCGGCGCGCTCGAGTCCGTCGCCTGGTGCAAGTTCACCCTCGCCGAGATCGCCAAGCAAGCCGGACAGCTCGACGAAGCCGCCCGCCTGTACGCCGAAGCCCGCGCCCTCAGCCCACCCGACACCCCCCAGCTCGCCAACGCCACCCTCAACCTCGGTGACATCGCCCTGCTACGCGGCCACCACCGCGAAGCCCGCCGCCACTTCGAAGACGCCCTCGCCGCGTTTCAAGCACACAAGGTCGACTGGGGCGCCATCAACGCCCTCGACAACCTTGGCCACCTCGCCTGCGCCGAACAACGCCTGAGCGACGCCCGCCAGTGCTTCGAACGAGCCCTCCAGCTAGCCAGCGCCAGCCACCGCATACCCCTCGTCCTCAACGCCCTCACCGGCCTCGCCCGCGTGCAACACCAGCACGGCAACCTCCCCCTCGCCCTCCAGCTCTACAGCGCCGCCGCACGCCA
>JAICQL010000233.1 GCA_025937895.1 Polyangiaceae bacterium
CGTTCCAGATCGGCGCCGGCGAAGCGGTGGGCTATCTGGGCCCGAACGGCGCCGGCAAGTCGACGATGATCAAGCTGCTGACCGGTATCTTGCTGCCGTCCAGCGGCAAGGTGCAGGTGGCTGCATGCGCTCTTTCTGCTGGGGCTGGGTGCCGGCTGGACGCTGCTGCTCGGTGCGCTCGTGGCCTGGCTCTGGCACCGGGCCACCCTGCGGCTCACCGTGATGGGTGGTTGACGGATGAGGCGCCGGGCAGTGGGCAGCTGGGCAGTGGGCAGCTGGGCAATGGGCAGCGCGCTCTGGTTCATGGTGCGGCTACAGGTGAAGATGCGCATGCTTCACCGCGGCGCTTTCTTCTTCAACCGCCTGGCGCAGGTCATCGCGTATCTCGCCGCGTTCTCCGCCATCTGGGTGTTGATCCACAAATTCGAGCAGCTCGGTGGCTGGCGCTGGCCGGAGCTCGCCTTCCTGCTCAGCTTCCAGCTCTTGGGCTATGCGCTCGGCGCAGCCTTCAGCTTCGTGCAGATGCGCGAGCTGGAGGACACGATCCGCTCTGGCGCCTTTGACGTGTTGCTGATCAAGCCCATCAGCCCCTGGGCTTACCTGGTCTTCGCCGGGCTCAACCTCGGGTACATCGGCCACATCGTGCTCGCGCTCGGGCTGCTGCTCTGGAGCCTCACCGCGCTCTCCATCGTCTGGACCCCGTGGCTCGTGGCGTACGCCCTCGCCTCCTTGCTGAGTGGAGCGCTGGTGGTGGCCGCGCTGCTGACCCTGATCGGCGCGTGCGCCTTCGTCTGGTCGCACTCGCGCTATCTGTACAACATCTTCTTCGGCATCTGGGAGCTGGCGCGGTACCCGCTCGAGATCTTCCCCTGGTCCTTGCAGGCGCTGCTGGTCACCGTGCTGCCGCTGGGCTTTCTGGGCTACGTGCCCGCGGCGTACCTGCTCGGCAAGGAGCCAGCGCTCGTGGGTGAGCTGGGCGGGTTGCTGGCGCCGCTGATCGGCCCCGTGTGCGCGCTGCTCGCGGCCAGGTTCTGGCGCTACGGTGTGCGGCGCTATCAGGGCGCCGGCGGTTAGCGCGCCCGGGGCTGCCAGCTGCGGCCGCCCGCGGTGTGGCGCATTGGCGGTGCCAAGGCGCCGGGGCTCGCCAAACTGCCCCAGCGCTCCTCGCAGCGACTGCGGCCAGGACGCCGCAGCACGCCCGATCCGTCGCGCACGCGGCCGTAGCGGCCTGGTGTGCAGCGCGAGCGATGCGCGTCGGACGCTGGCGGCATGTCCGTTGCACCGGGTGAGTGGCAACGCTCCAGCTGGAGGAGGCGTCTTCGCCATGAGCCACGTCCTGCATCACCTCTGCGTGCCGGTACGATGACGGCGCCAGTACGCCGCTGCGGCTCCGTGCGAGCCGGCCAAATCTCCGGGCCTGCGCGGCCGAGGGCACGGCGCTGCTGCGCGCTCGTGCTCGCCTGCGCTGCGCTCGCGGCGAGCCTGGCCTGCCGCTCCCCGGCGCCGGTACCGGAGGCGCCGGAGGGGGTGGTGCTCGGCCCCGAGCACATCGTGGTCGTCAAGCAGCAGCGCATCGAGCTCGGGCCCACGCTCTCGGGCGCGCTGGAGGCCAAGCAGCGCGCCGTGATCGTCGCGGAGGCGTCAGGCTCCGTGGAGGCGGCGCCGGTGGAGCTGGGCCAGAGCGTGAAGCGCGGGCAGCTGCTGGCGCGCATCGAGGCGGGTGTGCTGACCAACGCCAGGAGCTCGGCCGTGACCAGCGTGCAGGCCCAGGAGCAGGCGCTCAGCCTGGCGGAGCGCCAGCTGGAGCGCATCCGGCAGCTGGTCGAGGCGGGGGCGCTGGCGCAGAACGAGCTCGACGTGGCGCAGAACCAGCTGGCGGCGCAGCGCGCGCAGCTGGCGCAGGCCCAGGCCGCGCTGGCCAGCTCCGAGCGGCAGCTCTCGGGCGCCCTGGTGAAGTCCCCGATGGACGGCGTGATCAGCCAGAAGTCGGTCAACCAGGGCGACGTGGTGGCGCCCGGCGCGCCGCTCTTTACCATCATCGATCCGACCAGCATGCGGCTGTCTGCGAGCGTGCCCTCGGAGGCGCTGCCGCTGCTGCGCGTGGGCGCGCCGGTCGAGTTCCGGGTGCGAGGCCTGGGCGATCAGCCGTTCACGGGGCAGATCGAGCGGGTGGGGCCGGCCGCCGATCCCATCAGCCGCCAGATCCCGCTGCTGGTCTCGCTGCCCAACACCAGCGGCCGCCTGGTGGCGGGGCTGTTCGCAGAGGGCAGGATCGCTGCCGAACAACGGGTGGGGCTGGTGGTGCCCAGCGCCGCGCTCAGCCGTAGCGGGGCCACACCCACCGTGCGCAGGCTGCACGATGACCGGGTGGAGGTGGTCAGCGTGGGCATTGGCCTCGAGGACACCGCGCGCGAGCGGGTGGAGATCACCTCCGGGCTGAACGCGGGCGATCGCGTGCTGGTGGGCGCGGCGCGGGAGCTGGCCGAGGGCACGAAGGTCAGCATCGAGGGCTCGGCGAGCTGAGCCATGTGGATCTCCAACTTCTCGATCAAGAACCCCGTCGTCACCACGGTGATGATGCTGGCCCTGGTGGTGTTCGGGGCGATCGCCCTGTTGATGCTGGAGACGGACGAGTTTCCCGACGTCAACCCGCCGGTGCTGAGTCTGACCGTGGCCTACCCCGGTGCCTCCCCCGAGAGCGTGGAGACGGAGCTGGTGCAGCCACTGGAGGACGCCATCCGCTCCATCAGCGGCATCGATCGGGTGCGCTCCACGGCGATGGATAGCTTCGCGATCCTGATCGTCGAGTTTCTGTTCGAGAAGGACCTGCAGCAAGCATCGCAAGACGTGCGCGACAAGATCTCCGAGATCCGCGCGGACCTGCCTCCCGAGATGGAGGAGCCGATCATCACGCGCTTTGACCCGCAGGATCTGCCGATCGTGAGCCTGACCCTCACCTCGTCCGCGCTATCGGTGCCGGAGCTGACCCGGCTCGCCGATCCCGGCATCATCAGCGAGCTGCGCAGCGTGGCCGGGGTGGCGGACGTACAGCTGGTGGGCGGCGCCGAGCGCGAGCTGAGCATCGAGCTACAGCCGCAGGCGCTGCAGGCTCTGGGCATCAGCTTGCAGCAGGTGGTGCAGGCGGTCGGTGCGCAGAACCTGGCTGCCCCGGTGGGCCGCCTGAACGCACCGTTCGAGGAGCGCACCATCCGCCTGCGCGGCAGGCTGGAGGGTCCGGCGGACTTCGAGCAGCTGGTGATCAGCGGCGCCGGGCAGCGACTGGTGCGCCTGGGCGAAGTGGCCAAGGTGCTGGACAGCGCCGAGGAGCAGCGCTCGCTCGCGCTCTACGATCAGCAGCCCGCCGTCGGCATCGACATCGTCAAGGGCCAGGGCCAGAGCACCACCGCCGTGAGCGATCGGGTGCTGCAGCGCATCACCAGCATCGGCCAGGGCTTGCCACCCGGGGTCGAGCTGCGCGTGGTGCGCAACGCAGGGCGGCGGGTGAGCGCCTCGGTCAACGACGTGCGCGAGTCCTTGATCGAGGGCGCGCTGCTCACCGTGGTGGTGGTCTTCCTGTTCCTCAACTCCTGGCGCTCGACCATCATCACGGGCCTGGCGCTGCCGGTCAGCGTGCTCGCCTCGTTCCTGGCCGTGTGGGCCTGGGGCTTCACCCTGAACACCATGTCGCTGCTGGGGCTGTCGCTGGCCGTGGGCATCCTGATCGATGACGCGATCGTGGTGCGCGAGAACATCGTCCGGCACATGGAGCTGGGCAAAGATCACGTGACCGCCGCGCGCGAGGGCACGTCCGAGATCGGCCTGGCAGTGGCGGCCACCACCTTCTCGATCGTGGTGGTGTTTCTGCCGATCGCCTTCATGGGCGGGGTGGCGCAGCAGTGGTTTGCGCCGTTCGCGCTGACCATCGCCTGCTCGGTGCTGGTCTCGCTGTTCGTCTCCTTCTCGCTCGACCCCATGCTGTCCGCGGTCTGGTACGATCCGCAGATCGAGGCGGGCCAGCGCGCCTGGCTGGGCCGGGGCATCGCCCGCTTCAACGCCTGGTTCGATCGGCAGACGGTGCGCTACCAGCGGGTGATCGGCTGGGCGCTGCGCCACCCGGTGGCCATGGTCAGCCTCGCGCTGGCCAGCTTCTTCGGCGCGCTCGCCTTGCCGGCACTCGGGGTGGTGGGCGGCGAGTTCTTTCCGCGCCAGGACGTCTCCGAGTTCATCCTGCAGATCGAGACGCCGCCCGGCTCGAACCTGGAGTACACGCGCCGGCAAGCAGTGCGCGCCGCCGAGATGGCGCGGCAGTGGCCCGAGGTGGCGTACACGTACACGACCGTGGGCGGTCAGGGCGAGGCGGTGGACGAGGCGAGCGTCTACGTGCGGCTGGTGCCCAAGGCCGAGCGGCAGCGCGGCCAGGCCGAGATCTCCGATGGCATCCGCCGGCAGGTGGGGCGCCTGGCAGGCGCTCAGGTGTCGATCAGCACCGGAGGCTTCGGCGGGCAGAAGCAGATCCAGGTGCAGATCCAGGGTCCGGAGCTGGCGCAGCTGAACACCATCGCCGAGCAGGCGCTGGCGGAGGCGCGTGCGGTGCCGGGCGCCGCGGACGTGGCGCTCTCCACCAAGGGCCAGCGCCCGGAGCTGGACGTGCGCATCGATCGTGCGCTCGCCGGCAGCCTCGGGGTCACGGTGGCGCAGGTCGCGCAGGCGCTGCGCCCGGCCTTCGCCGGCATCGACGTGGGCGACTGGATCGACCCCAGCGGCCAGACCCGCGACGTGCGGCTGCGGCTGGCGCCCGAGGCGCGCACCAACCCCGCCGACCTGGCCAGCTTGCCCCTGTTGCTCGCGGCACCCGACGGCCCGAAGAGCGTGCCCCTCGGACAGCTCGCCCGGATCGGCTCGGAGCTGGGCCCCGCGCAGATCGATCACCTCGATGGCAAGCGGGTGATCGTGGTGGAGGCAAACACCGACGGGCGCCCGCTGAACGAAGTGGTGGCCGGCATCCAGCAGCGCCTGGACGAGCTCGAGCTGCCTGCCGGCTACACGATCAGCCAGGGCGGAGAGACGGAGAGCCAGCAGGAGGTGTTTGGACGCATCTTCGTGGCGCTCGGGGTGGCCGTGCTGCTGATGTATTTGATTCTGGTCATCCAGTTTCAATCGTTCCTGGATCCGATCGCGATCATGGCCTCGCTGCCGCTCTCCTTGATCGGCGTGATGCTGGCGCTGCTCGTCACCGGCTCCACCTTGAACCTGATGAGCATGATCGGGGTCATCCTGCTGTTCGGCATCGTGGCAAAAAATGCCATCTTGCTCGTCGACTTTGCCAAGTGGAACAGCGAGGCCGGGGTCGAGCGCCAGCAGGCGCTGATCGAGGCGGGAGGCGTGCGGTTCCGCCCCATCTTGATGACCAGCATCGCGATCATCGCGGGCATGTTGCCGGTCGCCATCGGCGCGGGTGAAGGCGCGGACTTTCGTGCGCCGCTCGGCCGCGCCGTGATCGGCGGGGTCATCACCGCGACCTTGCTCACCTTGCTGGTGATTCCGACGTTCTACGATCTGCTCGCCCGGGCGCGCGAGCGCGTGCTGCGCTGGCTGCGGCGGGCGAGCCCGCAGCGGCATGAGCCGGCTCCGAGCAGCGCGCCGGCTCACTCCGCGAGCTTCGCGCCCCGCGCCCCGCACTGACGGCCTGCGCAGGCACGGCAGGAGCACGGCCTGCCAGCGGCACGTCGCTGACCTGTGGCTCAGCGCTTGCTTGGTGGGGGCTGCGGCCACCATCACGGCCGCGCAACTACAGAAAGGGATGCACATGGACACCATGCGACCGGCCTCCGTCCGGATGCCAGCGTTGCTGAAGACGGCTCTGTTGCTCGCCATCGTGGGCGCGCTGAACTGGGGCCTGATCGGCTTCTTCGACTGGAACCTGGTCGACGCCGTGCTCGGTGGCGGCGCGCGGGAAGCGACCAGCACTGCCAGCCGCGTCGTCTACGCGCTGGTCGGCCTGGCGGGGCTGACCGCGACGGTGCTGCTGCTCAGCTCGCGCACGGAGCACCACGGCGATACCGCCGCAGGCGCACCGCTCTCGCGCTGAGTGCTCGCGGCAGGCCGTCTCACTCGCGGCAAACGACCCCGTCTGGCGGGCACGGCTGCAGCACGCTGCGAGCCGTGCACGCCGCGCGGCAGCTGCGGCCGCAGAGCTGAAAGCTGCAGCGGCGCTAGCTCCGCTGGCCTGTTTTTAGCAGCTCCGCGTTCAGGCGCGTGATGACGCCGAGCTCGATGCCCTTGGGGCACGCGGCGTGACACTCGCCGTACGAGGTGCAGGCGCCAAAGCCCTCGCGATCTGCGGCCGCCACCAGACCCTGGGCGCGCTGCGCGCGCTCGGGGCTACCTTGCGGCAAGAGCGCCAGGTGCGTGACCTTGGCACCCACGAACAGCGCCGCCGAGGCGTTGGGACAGGCGGCGACGCAAGCGCCGCAGCCGATGCACGCGGCCGCGTCCAGCGCTCGCTCCGCGCTGGCCTTGGCCACGGGCAAGGCGTTGGCCTCGGGCGCGTTGCCGGTGCGCACGGACACGTAGCCGCCGCTGGCGATGATGCGATCGAGCGCGGAGCGGTCGACGATCAGATCGCGCAGCACCGGGAAGGCGCGGGCGCGGAAGGGCTCGATGGTCAGCTGCGCGCCGTCGGCAAAGTGCGAGGCGCGCAGCTCGCACGTGGTCCGGCGCTGGCCGCCGCCGTGCGCCAGGCCATTCACCACGACCCCGCACGCGCCGCAGATGCCCTCGCGGCAATCGCTCTCGAAGGCCACTGGCCGCTCGCCGCGCGCGACGAGCGCGCAGTTGAGCCGATCCAGCACGTCGAGCAGGGAGTCGTACGGCAGGATGCCGTCCACGGTGTGGCGCTCGAGGCGGCCCGTATGCTGAGGGCCTGCCTGGCGCCAGACGTCGAGCACGAGCTTCATCGGTAGTCCCTCGTGTCCGGTGTTGCATGCTGAAACACGAGCGGCTCGCTCACCCGCCGCGGCGGGCCGCTGCCGCCGTGCAGCCAGGCCGCCACGTGAGCGAAGCGCGCGTCGTCGCGGCGGCCCTGCCCGTCGGGGGTCTGGTGCTCCTCCCGGAAGTGGCAGCCGGCGGACTCCTCGCGCGCGAGCGCGTCGAGCACCATCAGCTCACCCAGCTCCAGCGCGTCGGCGACCCGCCCCGCCAGCTCCAGCTCCGGATTGAGCTCCGCCGCCGTGCCCGGTACGCGCAGCTCCCGCCAGAAGGCCTCGCGCAGCGCGCGAGTGGCAGCGAGCGTGTCGGTCAGGCCGCGCGCGTCGCGCGCCAGGCCGCAGCCGTTCCAGAGCAGCTCGCCGAGCTGCGCCTGGAAGTCGAGCGCCGCGCGCCGGCCGCGCACCGCCAGCAAGCGCGCCGTGCGCGCCTCCGCCCGCGCCAGCGCGTCCAGCACGTCGCTCGAGCGTGGCGAGAGCGCCGGCGCAGCGCAGCCCGCCAGGTACGCGCTGGCTGTCAGCGGCACGATGAAGTAGCCGTCCGCGAGCCCCTGCAAGAGCGCGCTCGCTCCCAGGCGGTTGGCGCCGTGGTCCGAGAAGTTGGCCTCGCCGATCACGAACAGCCCCGGCAGCGAGCTCATCAGCTCGTAGTCCACCCACAGCCCACCCATGCTGTAGTGCGCGCAGGGATAGATGCGCATGGGGGTGAGCAGCGGATCATCGCCGGTGGCGCGCTGGTACATCTCGAGCACGTTGCCGTAGCGCTCCCGGAGCCGGGCTGCGCCCTCGCGCTGCACGGCGTCGGTCAGGTCGAGGTACACGCCGCGCCCGCCCTTGCCCATGACGCTGCCCACGCCGTGACCCGCGTCACAGCGCGCCTTGGCCGCGCGGGAGGCGAGATCGCGCGGCGAGAGGTTGCCGTAGCGCGGGTACAGCCGCTCCAGGGAGTAATCACGCTCCGCCGCCGGGATCTGCTGCGGCGGGCGGCTGTCTCCCGCGGCGCGCGGCACCCAGACCCGGCCGTCGTTGCGCAGCGCCTCGCTCATCAACAGCAGCTTGCCGCGCGGCTGCCCGCCGGGCGGCACCGCCGTGGGATGAAACTGCACGAAACACGGGTTCGCAAACGCGGCGCCGTGCTGGTACGCGCGCACCACCGCCGTGGCGTTGGAGCCGAGCGCGTTGGTCGAGTGGTGATACACGTTGGCGTAGCCGCCGGTGGCCAGCACCACGGCGTCGGCGAGCAGCGGCACCAGGGCGCCGCTGACCAGCTCGCGCGCCACCACGCCGCGCACCCGCCCGCCGCTCACGATCAGCTCCAGCACCTCGTGGCGAGGCAAGAGCCGCACGCCACCGGCGGCCACCTCCTTGCTCAGCGCCTGGTACGCGCCGAGCAACAGCTGCTGGCCGGTGACACCGCGCGCGTAGAACGTGCGTGAAGCGATCGCCCCGCCGAAGGAGCGGTTGCTGAGCTGCCCGCCGTATTCACGCGCGAAGGGCACGCCTTGCGCGACGCACTGATCGATGATGGCCACCGACAGCTCCGCCAGGCGGTACACGTTGGCCTCGCGCGCGCGGTAGTCACCGCCCTTCAAGGTATCGAGGAACAGCCGCTCCACGCTGTCGCCGTCGTGCTGGTAGTTCTTGCACGCGTTGATGCCGCCCTGCGCCGCCACGCTGTGGGCGCGCCGCGGCGAGTCCTGAAAACACAGGCACAGCACCGAGTGGCCGAGCTCGGACAGGGTGGCGGCAGCGGACGCGCCGGCCAGCCCCGAGCCGACCACGATCACCGTCTGGCTGCGCCGCCGGGGGCGCGTGAGCAGCCGCAGGTCCCGCTGGCGCGACTGCCAGGCGAGCGGCAGCGGCCCCGAGGGGCTGCGCGCGTCGAACTCCGCGACGCTCGACGGTGTGCTGAATGCACTGGCTGCACTGGCGGCGCTCATCGCAGCACCCCCAGCGCCATGCCCAGCGGGGTCGCCGCGAAGCCGGCCACGAACAGCGCGCCGGCCACCGCCCCCAGCCGCCGCGTCCAGACCGACACCGGCAGCCAGCCCAGGCTCGACAGCGCGGCGCCGAGGCCGTGGCTCAGGTGCAGCCCCAGGAGCAGCGAGGCCAGCACGTACACTGCGGTCATCAGCGGCGAGCGGAAGGCCAGCTGCAGGTTTTGGTACACCTCACCGCGCACGAAGCCCGGCAGGGCCACGCCGTAGTTGATGTGCAACACGTGAAACACCGTGAACAGCCCGAGCGCCAGCCCGCACCAGCGCACCGCGCGCGTGGCAAAGCTGGGGGCCAGCGCACGCTCGAGCCGATAGCCTGCAGGCCGCGCCGCGCGCGCCCGGCGCCAGAGCGCCAGGGCCAGCACCACGTGGCTGCCGGCCACTGCCAGCAGCCCGAGGCGCAGGCCCCAGAGTGGCAGACCAAAGCCGCGGCGCAGCCAGGCGGCATAGCCGTCGAGCGCAGCCGGGCCCGCGAACGCAGCAGCGTTACCCAGCACGTGCAGCGCACACCAACCCGCAAACACCAGCCCTGATGCGGCCACGAGCGCCTTGCGTCCGACGCTCGTGGCCAGCACGGCCACGATAGCTCCCATCGCATCCTCCACGCCGGGCAGGGCTGCACCACGCTGATGCAGCGGAGCTCGCCGGCGATCGTGAACACAGGCTAGCGCTGCCCCCTTGATTAGTCACATTCAATAGATTTCATCCAAGCATTAGCTACACTACTTTAATGCACATCGAGACCTTGCTCACCTTCTGCGACGTGGTGGAGCTGGGCAGCCTGTCTCGCGCGGCGCAGCAGCACCGGGTCACACAGTCCGCCGTCAGCCAGCAGCTGCGCGCGCTGGAGCAGCGCTACGGCCGCCAGCTGATCGAGCGCGCGCCGCGCACGGCGGCGCGGCCCACGGCGGCGGGCCAGCTGCTGTATGAGGGGGTCAAGCCGCTGCTCGCGAGCCTCCTGGAGCTCGAGCGCAAGGTGCGCGATCGGCCCGCGACGATCGAGGGCAAGGTGCGGGTGGCCACCGTGTACAGCGTGGGGCTGCACACCTTGCCCCCGGCGCTCAAGCGCTTCCTTACCCGGCACCCGGACGTGAGCGTGCGGCTGGAGTACCGGCGCACCGATCAGATCTACGAGGCGTGCAGCAGCGGTGAGCTGGACTTCGGCATCGTGGCGCTGCCGGCGCGGCGCGCGCGGCTGCTCGTGACCCCGCTGGGGGAGGACGAGATGGTGCTGGTGTTGCCGCCGGGCCACCCGCTCGCCAGGCAGCGGCGGGTCCACCTGCGCGCGCTGCACGGCCTGCCCTTCGTGGCCTTCGATCGCGACATTCCCACCCGCCGCTGGCTGGACAAGGCGCTGCGGCAGCAGCGCGCCAGCGTGAACCCGGTGATGGAGCTCGACAACATCGAGACCATCAAGCGCTCGGTGGAGGCGGGGCTGGGCATCTCCATCCTGCCCGGCCAGGCCTGTCAGAACGAGGTGCGCGCGCGCACCCTCGTCACTCGCCCGCTCGAGCCGGGGCCGCTGCGCCGGGCCATCGTCGCCATCCGCCGCCGGGGTCGTGAGCTGTCGCCCGCCGCGCAGGCGCTGCTCGACAGCTTCGCCGCCGATCTACGCTGACCGCGCGCCGTGCGGCACGCTCGGTTGCCATCGGCTCAGCCGCCCGAGCGCACGTCTTGCCACTCGAGCCAGTGCGGGCCCGTCTGGTCGTGCTCGCGCTTCCAGATCGGCACCCGCTGCTTCAGGCGATCGATCAGCTCCTTGCAGGCCTCGAACGCCTCGCCCCGGTGCGCGGCGCTGGCCGCGCAGATCACGGCAGCGTCGCCCACCACCAGGCTGCCGGAGCGGTGCGTGCACGCGAGCAAGGTACCCGGGCGGGCGCTCTCGATCTCGCTGGCGATGGCGCGCAGCTCCTTCTCCGCCATGCTGGCGTACGCCTGGTACTCGAGCTTGATCACCGCCTTGCCCTGGTTGTGGTTGCGCACCGTGCCGATGAACAACACCACCCCGCCCGACTCCGGCCTCGCCACCGCGCGGTAACACTCATCGAGGCTGAGCGGCTCCTCGCGCACTGCAAACAATCGAGTCAACGTGCCTCCCGCTGCGCGGCAGCTGGCGCCGCGCGAAAATCCCCCGAGGCGCCGCCCGACTTCTCGAGCAGGCGGGTGGGGCCGATCACCATGCTGCGATCGACCGCCTTGAGCATGTCGTACACGGTCAGCGCGGCCACGCTGGCCGCCACCAGGGCCTCCATCTCCACCCCCGTCTTGCCCTCCGTGCGCACCTTGGCCTGGATCGCCACCGCGTGCTCCTGCTCATCCAGGGTCAGCTCCACCGCCAGCTGGGTGAGCGGCAGGGGATGACACAGCGGGATCAGCTCCGACGTGCGCTTGGCCGCCAGGATGCCGGCGATGCGCGCGGTGCCCAGCACGTCCCCCTTCGGCACCGAGTCCGTGCTCAGCAGCGCGAAGGCGTCGCGGTTCATGCTCACCCGGCTCTCCGCCACGGCGCGCCGCTCGGTCACCGCCTTGCCGCTGACGTTGACCATGTGCGCTCCCCCCTTCGGCCCGAGATGGGTCGAGACCTGACGGTGACCGATGATCTCGAGGTGCGCCGCCTTCATCCGCTCGGGGTCGCCACGCACGGCGACTTTGTTCAGGGCGTAACGATCGAGCTCGTCGAGCGAGCTCCAGATCGCGGCAGTGAGCCGGCCGTAGGGGGCAAAGGCCTCGACCAGCACTGGCGTGGGCGCCGCGGGCGGCGGATCGGGCAGCACCTCGCAAGCAGCGGCGGGGGGCTGAGCCGGCGCGAGCGCGCGGAGCACCTCTGCCGTGTTCACCGCGCCCTCCGAGCCTAACCTCACGAGCTCCCGCCGCGCCTCGAGCGGCAGACTGGTCCAACCCGCCAGTGACAGCTTGTAGCCGGCGAGATCGAGCGCCCGTCGGGCCGCGAGGGGCAGCAGCTCCAGCCGCTCACCGCCGACATCGAACGAATAGAGCTTCACTGCTGGGCCGGTGTAGCCCAGCGTCCCCGGGCTCGCAATCCAGGCCGGTTGACCTCAGCCGATACACCCGGTCGGGTGATTTCTGGCGGCTTTTCGCTTCCCGGGCGCTGGCCCGGGCGTTAGTGCTAGCGTGAGCGACGTGTCCGAGACGGCAAACGCAGTGCCGGAGGTGTCCGAAGAGCCGCGTGCGGTGCGCGATACCCGTGCGCGCGCGCTGCGGGATCTGCGCATCTCGGTCACCGACCGCTGCAACTTTCGCTGCAGCTACTGCATGCCGCGCAGCGTGTTCGGCCCCGGCTTTCGCTTCCTGCCGGCGGCGGAGCTGTTGAGCTTCGAGGAGCTGGCGCGGGTGGCGCGGGTGTTCGTCAGCCTCGGCGTGCAGAAGCTGCGGCTGACCGGCGGTGAGCCGCTCTTGCGGCGCGATCTGGCGCGGCTGATCGAGCTGTTGCCCCAGGGCCCGGGCATCGACGTGGCGCTCACCACCAACGGCTCGCTGCTCGCGGCGCACGCCGCGGAGCTGGCGCGGGCCGGCCTGCGGCGGGTGACGGTGAGCCTGGACTCGCTGGACGACGCCGTGTTTCAGCACATGAACGA
>JAICQL010000269.1 GCA_025937895.1 Polyangiaceae bacterium
AGGCGCAAGGGGCGTGCAGGGCGAAGCGCCGCAGCAGGCGAAGGGCAGCGCGGGCGGGCAGGCCGCCGTGGACGATGATGCGCTTCATCGCGCGCTCGCCAGCGGGCTGCTCTCACGTATCGGGCAGTACAACCCCGAGCAGCGCAACTACATGGGCGCGCGGCAGACGCGCTTCGTGATCCATCCGAGCTCCGGTCTCGCCAAGAAGCCGCCAGCGTGGCTGATGGCGTTCGAGCTGGTGCAGACCTCGCAGCTGTTTGCGCGCACAGTGGCCAGGCTGGATCCGGAGTGGCTCGATGACATTGCCGGTCACCTGCTCAAGCGCAGCTATACCGATCCGCACTGGGCGGAGAAGTCGGCGCGGGCTCGCATCAAGGAGCATGCCACCTTGTATGGCTTGCCGGTATTCCGCGATCGGCGGGTGGACTACGCCAGCATCGCGCCGGGGCCGGCGCGGCTGCTCTTTCTGGAGCATGCGCTGGTGCGCGGTGAATATCAGAGCCGCGGCAGCTTTCAGCAGCACAACCGCGAGCTGTTGGCCGAGGTGGCGCGCCTGCGCGACAAGGCGCGCCAGAGCGATCTGATCGCGGACGACGAGGCGCTGCTCTCCTTTTTCGACCGTCGCGTGCCGGCGGGGGTTCACAACGGCAAGCTGTTCGAGGAGTGGCGCGAGCGCGCCGAGCGGAGCGAGCCGCGGCTGCTGTATCTGAGCCTGGCGGATGTGCTCGTGGGCGACGCGCTGGTGCCCGAGCAGTATCCGGACGTGCTCTCGCTGCACGGGGTGGAGGTGCGGCTCGAGTATCGCTTCGATCCGAGCGCGGAGGACGACGGGGTGAGCGTGCTCTTGCCGCTGGCGCTCTTGCCGCAGCTGGACCCGGGCGAGCTGGACTGGACCATCCCCGCCTGGCACGAGCAGAAGGTGAGCGCGCTGCTGGCAGATCTGCCGCGCAGCTTGCGGCGCGAGCTGAGCCCGGCGCTGGCGCAGCAGGTGGCGGCGCGGCTCACGCCCTTTCGGGGAGCGATGTTGCCGGCGCTGGTGGAGGCGGTGGCGGCGCTCAGCGGGCTGCGCATCCCGCCCGACGCGCTGCGGCCGGAGCTGCTGCCGCCCCACCTGCGCTTCACCTTTCGCGTCCTGGGCGAGCGCGGCAACGTGCTCGGTGCGAGCCGTGATCTGGCGCTCTTGCAGCGCGAGCTGGGCCAGCGCGCGCGCGAGCTGTTGCAGCAGCACGGCGCGCAGGGCGCCGAGTGGCAGCGCAGCGGGCTCAGCCGCTGGGATTTTGGTGATCTGCCGGAGTATGTGCTGCGCCAAGTGGCAGGCACGGAGCTGCGTGTGTACCCGGCGCTGCTCGATCGCGGCAGCAGTGTGGAGCTCAGCTTGCTGGAGTCGCAGAGCGCCGCGGAGCAAGCCAGCCGCAAGGGGGTGGAGCGGCTCTTGCGCTTGCTGGCGCACAGGCAGCTGGCGGCGCTCGTCAAGCGCCTGCCACGGCCATTTCCACGCGGCGATGGGCTACCGCGCTCGCGCGCGGAGGTGGCGGCGTTTCACGAGCAGCTAGAGGCCAGGCTGGTGCGCGAGGCGTTTGGCCTGCAGGGCGGCGCGCCTCTGCCGCGCTCGCAGGCCAAGTTCGTGGCGCTCGCCGGCTACGGTCTGCCGCGCATCGAGGCGGTGTTCGAGCGGCTAGCGAAGGCACTCTCCGGCGCCGCGGCGGCGCTGGAGCAGACGCAGCGCGCGCTCGCGGCCGCTGCCAGGCAGCCGAGCGGTACCAACGCCTCGCGCGACATCCGCGCGCAGCTGGAGCTGCTGTTCCCGCCGGAGCTGCTGGAGACGGTGGAGCTCGAGCGCCTGGAGCAGCTGCCGCGCTACCTGAAGGCGGCGCAGCAGCGCCTGGCGCGGGCCATCGTCGATCCGCGCAAGGACGCGGACAAGGCGGCGCCGCTCGTGCCGCTGTGGCAAAGCTTTCTGGAGAAGAGCCCGGCGCTGCGCGATCGCGCAGCGGCAGCGCGCTGGCGCTGGGCCTTCGAGGAGCTGCGGGTCGCCGTCTTTGCGCCGGAGCTGCGCGCGGCCAGCGCGCCCAGCCTGGCGAACCTGGCCACCACGCTGAGCGCGCTCTCGTAGCGCCTACTTCGAGCGAAGCCGCAGGCTCAGGGCTGCTCCCCGCCCGAGTCAGCCACGGCCCGCGGCTTGCCGGGCGCGGTCCGCGCGATGCGCCGGATGTCGCTCGGACGAGCGCCGTAGTCGATATCCCGCTCGCCCAGGTAGTACACGTAGCTCGCGTCGAGCCAGAGCACGCTGCCCAGACCAAATTGCGACTCGCAGTCGCCATCGGTCAATGTCTCGTGGGTTTCATCCGCCAGGGAGACACGGACCAGGTCGTTGTCGAGGCAGACGTAGGCGAACTGATCATCGGTGAGGAAGGACTCGGCCGCGCCGTCGATGCTGCGGTAGAACCTGGGGCTGCCGCCACCTTCGCGTGGATACGCGGCGACGCCCAGTGCGTGCGCCACGAACCAGTGCGTGCTGTTGTAGGAGAGGCGCGGCGTACCAAACGTGTCGTATTGGATCGAGAGCGACTCGACGATCTGCTTCGCGGTCTTCGTCGCAAAGGAGTAGACGTTCAGCTGCCCGTACCAGACGCACGCTCGCTCGTCGCGCACCGGGTCGTAGATGCACTCTTCACCGGGGATGTACTCGGGGAGCGGGGTCGAGGCTCCCGTGCCGAGGTTGAGCTCGCGCGGCGACGAGTCCTCCGCATCGGGCTCGGCGGGCAGGATGGCGTTGGGGCCGTGCCCGGCGAGCCACCACTCCTGGAAGCGCGCGAGCTGCAGGTCGGAGCCGTCGTGGCGCAATGTGGCGAAGCCGCTGGTGTCGATGAAGCCGCTTCCGACGTCGATGGAGCCCATGATGGGCAACATGATGTGGGTGTCCGTCACCAGCAGGGGAGGATTGCTCCAGCCGGAGCTGGGCACCCAGGGGTGTTGCAGGATGGTCTGGGGCTGGGCAGGCAGCGGGCCGCTCAGGCTGGCAGAGAAGATGGACAGCGTCTCGTCCTTCTCCTGTGTCCAGAACACCTTGTCACCGTGGAACACGATGCGCTGCGTGCCCACGCTGCGCGTGCTGCTGTCGAACGCCACCACGACGAGCTCGCCCTCGCGCGCGTCGCCGTTGTCATCTCCGCCCGGCTCCTCACCCCCGGAACCGCCGCCGCCGAGCACCGGCCCGGGCCCGTCGACGTCATCGTTGGACTCGTCGTCGCCGTCCACGTCATCTCGCGTGTCGCCACTACCCGCCTTGATCGGGCCGGAGTTGTCGTTGCCGTCGCTGGCGCCGGACTCGGCGCTGCCCTCTGCCGGGGTGCCCTTCGGGCACGCCAGCAGGCTCAGGATGGAACAGCAAATGGCGCCGGCAGCCCAGCGTCGCTCGAACAGATGTTTGGTTGGCACTCTGCAGGGAAACGTCAGCGCGTGGCTCGCCTGCACGCGGGCTACCCGCGGGGTGACGTTCTTTTCGGCACTGCCGGGCACGCTGCTCCGTCCTGCATCGCGGGCAGCTGCACCGTGAAACGGCGCCCGCTCTCGACGGGCGGGCGCCGCTCCAGATGGCGCTAGCTCACTCCACCGGCGCCGGCGCGATCACCACGTCGATGGGCACGGGGGCTGCGGGGGACGGAGCCGGATAGATAACGGGCAGGGGTAGATCCACCCTGCTGAGCGGGAGCTCATCCAGCGCGTCGAGCGTGTGCGCCGTCAGCGCGACCGAGCTCAACGCGAACAGCTCGTCACCGCGGAACAGACCGCGCCGTGCAGTGCCGAGCCGGTAGAAGGTGCACTCCTGCGTGATGAGGGCCAGCAGCTCTTCATCCAGCGTGGCCACAAACTCGGGATCGGTGGAGAAGCCGAGCAGCGCCAGGCACTCGTTCAGGGTGAGCTCGGGCCGCTGATGCGTGACCCCGCCGAGGCGGGTCAAGCCCGCCGCCGACAGCTCGAACACGTCGAGCGAAGACGTGCCGGCGAGGTAGTTTTCCACCGGCAGCGAGAGCAGGTTCTCGTCGGGATGAATGCCGATGGCCCGCAGATCGTATGCCGCCTCGGAGTAGGAGTCTTGCCCGAGCGAGAGCTCCGCTGCCACCGCGGGAGCGGCAGGATCTGCCACGTCGAGCACCGAGAGCACGAAGTCGCTGGCGAACGTCACAGGATCATATGTCTGGGTCACTGTCACCAGCTGGTCCGTGCCAAACGGGGCGAGCACGGAGGAGCCGCCCCATTCCAGGCTGCCGCCGAGGGCGGGAGCGCTGGGATCCGAGAGGTCGACGACCGTCAGTTGGCTGCCGGCGGTGTAATAGCTGCTGATGTATCCCTGTGCTCCGTCGAACCGTAGGCCTTGCGCATACTCGCCCGGCAGATCTGGGCTCTGCCCGAGCGCCGATAGCCCGCCGCTCTGCACCCCGAACGTGTACAGCTGCGCGGCGCTACGCTCGTATCCTTGCGCGCCATAAATGTCCCGTGAGAACACGGCGCTGATCACGCCGCGGCTCTCGTCGATGCCGATGGTGCCGGTCAGATATCCCGGAACGCTGATGGAGCCCGCGTAGCTGCTGTCGGTGCCGTCGAGCTCGAAGGCGTGCAAGATGCTCTGCGGTTCGGGCGGAAATGCAAGTGGGTCGCCATAGTCCTGCTGCGCCACGACGACTGCATTGGCAGAGAGACTTGCTGCCACTCCGCTGCCGAACAGCGGCACGGCGACGGACGGGGCGGCGGGTGTGGCCAGATCCAGGGAGACCAGCACGGTCCGGCCGAACACGCCCTGGCCATCGGCCGGCAGCACCAGACCCGAACAGTCCACGGCCACGCGCTGCAGCTCTCCATCGACTCGCTCGTATTGCTCCGGCAGGTAGTCGTCGATCGTCGACTCGTCGATGCTGGCTGAGGTCAGCTCGAGCCACAGATCCACCTGGCGATCGATGTCCTCCTGGTCGCGCGGCACGCCGAAGATGTCGAGGTAGCTGACCGGTGGATAGTCGAGCGCCACCACCGAGGGTTGCTGGATGACGGAGCGGACCACGCTGCCCGCCCGCCCTGCGGAGTAGTAGCTGCCCTCGAAGTAGGACTCGCGGATGATGGTGGGCTCGGCCGTGGTCGCGTCCACCAGGGTCAGCTTGGTGAAATATGGGGCGAACACGAACGGATCGAGCGGCCCCGTCGAGCTCGGCCCTACATCATAGGCTATGGAGAAGACCAGCACCTTGCCCTCGTGCACCAGGAGCTCGCTCGGTGAGTCCTCACCGAGCGGCACGCTGGCCAGCACGTTCAGGCCGCTGGCGTCTACCACCAGCAGCGTGCGATCGACCACCAGGTAGATGCGGTCGCCATCGCCCTTGATCAGATCGGCGGGATCGACGCCTGGCACGAGCTGCGTCGTGGACGAGAAGTCAGCTCCAGAGGAGCCGGGCTGCTGCGCTGGCGAGCCGGGAGCTGCGGCAGAGCGTGCAGCGGGCGTGGGCGCGCCGAACGCGGGGACAGGATCGCTCACCGGAGTGGGCAGATAGGGGTTGAGCCGCGCCTGCTCCGCGAGCGCGTCGGCCTGCGCCCGCAGGTTGCTCTTGAAGCTGGTCAGCAGCTCGTCGCAGCTCAGGTTGGACGCGGGCGCCAGCGGCTTCGCCCTCAGATCCGACTGACTGAGCTGCAGCGCGCTCTCGGACGCTCCTTCTCCGCCGCAAGCCAGCGCGAAGCACGCTGCCGTGCCGCCCAACGCCGGACCGTACACAGACCGAAACCGCCGTCGCACAGACGTTCGCACATCCCTCATGATGGTGTCCTCCTCGTGGCGAGGAGGCTCACGCGCACTACGTGCCCCTCGCTCGAGCGGTCTCTAGCACGGCGGCGCGAGCCGTCGACTAGATCGAGAAGCCGTGATGTACGTGAGAGCGATCGAAGGCGCTGGGGCGCAGCGCGCTCGCGCTTTGACCCAGTGCGTCGGCATCGTGAAGATCGCAGTCAACGTTGCGGAGGCGATACCGAGATCTTGCTCATCGGCGCATGAGGAGGATCACTGCACGATCAGCAGTGCCAGCGATTGCTCGAAATCATCTGCGCGGACCACGCAGCGCGAACGTCAGTAAGCACAGACGACGGCTGCGTCGCATTGCTTTCGCGATGCAACAATCGCTGCGACAGTCAGCGCCGCGTACGTCGCGAGCGCATATGCACCGGCGTTGCGTCAGTAACCGACGCCGAGCCCGGCTCCGAAGGAGAAGCCGTGCAGGGACAGGTCGCCCAGCGGCAAGGCGGCGCTGCGCACGGGGCCCCCCGAGCCGGCGCTGAGCTCGAGGTCCATGCTCGGGCTCCAGGCGTAGCCCGCCTCTACCCGAAGAAACCCGCCCACCGGCTGCTCCAGCCCCGCCGGGCGGACCTGCGCGAGGCGCACGCCGGCGCCGACGCTAGCGTCGATGCCAAAGGTCCACTGCTCCTGCGTGAAGCTCATGTTGGTGAGCTGCGACTGATCCACGCGAGTCGAGACGCGCACGGCCTGCGGCGAGAGGGTGCCCGCGACGAACACCCGCTCGCCCAGCGGCAAGCGCAGCTCTGGACCGAGGCCTACGCGCAGCACGTCGAGCTCCGACGGCTGGCCGCGCAGGCTGGCGGAGGTGCCGCTCAGCTCCAGGCTGGCGACGCCCGATAGCGCTCCGCCGCTGGCCAGGTCATGCAACCGCACGCCTGCCGCCAGGTGGAAGCCGGGCAGCTGATCGTCCTCCGAGAAGCTGTCGTAGCTGTCAGTGCCGATCAGCTGGTCGCGGAAGCCGAGCCGCACGTCGAACAGCGGAAATAGCGCTGCGCTGCGCCCGTCATCCAGCGGGACGTCGGGCTGCACGGGCTCGCTCTCCGCCAGCGCGGCGGGGGCGGGAGCGAGCGGGATGGCAGGCGCCAGCCTGGGATCCGGCGCTAGCTCGACTTCGGCAGGAGCAGCGGCGGCTGCGGGGGGAGCCATGGCCTCGGGTGCAGGGGCCGCGGGTGCAGCAGGCGGCGGCGCAGCGGGGGAAGCGGGCGCCGGCGCGGTGGGCGCAGCGGGTGATGGCGCAACGGGTGCAGCAGGTGGCGGCGTAGCAGGTGGTGGCGTAGCGGGTAGCGGCGTAGCAGGTGGCGGCGTAGCGGGCGTAGCGGGTGGCGGCGCAGCGTCAGGCGTCTGCGCCAGCGCGGGCGCTGCGAGCACGAGCGACAGCAGGCAAATGCGAGCACGCATGGGACGATGGCCCTGGTTCATCGCTCACCTCCGAGCAACAAGCTGGGATAAAACTGCGTGCGCGCGGTATCCGGCTCGCGCGCGTCGAGCAAGGTCACGGCCCCCACCCTGCCGCCGTGCAGCGCCACCAGGGTGCGCGCATCGTCGTTGGAGCTGGCCATGTCGAACACCTGCACGATCGGCTGCTCGATGAACAAGCTGGTCGGTGCCAGCGTGCTCAGATCGATCTGCGCCAGCCGCTGCGAGCCGGGCTGAAACGCCCAGGCGCGCAGGCCATCATCCGCCACGCGCAAGGTCAGCGAGCCCGTGGACAACATGGGAAAACTCTGGCGCCGCTCCAGATCCAGCACGAAGAAGCGCGAGTCGGGCGCCTGCAGCAGCTTGCGCCGTCCGAGCGCGTCGCCCGGCACGTCGAGCACCTGGTTCACCTGTGCGTCGAGGGTGAGCAGATCGATGCTGCGGAACGCCTGATCTTCGGTCCTGCCCAGCGACCACACGGCCACGCTGCTCTGCGACTGGCTCCACAGCAGCGCCACGTCCGCCAGGTTGCTGCCAGAGGCCGCCACCTTGCGCAGGCGATCGAAGACGCGCGGCAAGGTCAGCTGCTCCACCCGCGTGGTGTCGGGATCAACCAGCGCCGCTGCCACGCGGCCTGGCACCAGCGCCGCCAGTCGCAGGCCGCCGTCCGTGGTGACGAAGTCGAGCGCCGAGGGCGGCGCGCCCACGTCGACCAGGTTGGGGGTGAGGTTGAAAGGCTGGCTGCCGCCCGCCGTGGGCGTGAAGCTCATCAGCACGACATTGGGATCGTCCTCCATGCGGATCGCCAGGCGGGCGTCGGTGGCGCCCGCCGTACCCGGATGCACCATCACGTCCAGCGGCCTGCCTGCGGCGCCACTCGCGGTGCGCGGCAAGCCCACCGTGATTTCCGGACGCTCCAGATCCTCGAGATCGACGAGCGTGACGTCCTGGCGGGTCTGCACGATCAGGAAGCGGGTCGGGCCGCCCGGCACGTTGAGCGGAGCCGTGAACTGAAAGCGCTCGGGAGCCGAGCCGAAGCTGCGAATGGTCTTGGTGAAGGGCTCGAACGCTGGATCGCTCAGATCGATCAGCACCAGCTGGTTGGGATTGTTGACCAGCGTCTCCTGCGCGCCGGAGAGCACCACCCATTTCCCCTCCGGATCTTGGGTCAAGGTCGAGAAAGGATTGGAGAGCTCGTAGCGAGCCGCCACGTGCGGCTCGTCGCGCGTTTCGATCAAGGTCAAGCTCGGCAGCTCGTCGTCATCTCGCAGCCGCGGCTGCACGCCCTGCGCCAGCGCCAGCACGCGCTCTCCCGTCACGTCGGGCACCATGCTGACCCGGTGTCGACCCACCGGCAGCTCGTGCGTGCGCAGCTCGCCCAGACCATCGCTCTGCAGCACCAGCACGCGCTGCAGTGGGTCATCCCCCAGCACCACCGCGTGGCGCAGGCCGAGCGCTGCGTCATCGCTGAGCGCCAGCTCGGTCTGCGCGTCGCGGCCACCGCAGGCCATGGAGCTCAGCAGCGCGCAGAGCACGCCACACGTCCGCAGCGAGCGCCGCAGACCCCGGGCGGAGCTCGAACGCTCAGCCGCTCTTGCTTGGCTTTGTTTCATTCGCTTACCACCCTGGAAGACAGCTCGAAGCCGGTGAGCTCTCGCTCGGCGCCGTCATTCAGATCGATGAAGGTGATGCGCCCCTCGGGGTGCACCTGGGCGATGAAGCCCTTCTGCGCGCCGGGCACGGTGCCGCTGGCGAGCGGCTCGCTCGACAGGCTGGTGAAGTCTACCTGCAGGTTGGGCGTGCGCACCAGAAACGCTCCAAAGCTCTGCTGCGTGCGATCGCTCACCGTCACCAGCGCGCGCTCGCCGTTGCCCGGCGGCAGCGCCACCGCCACCGCCGGCGCGTCCGAGGCCACCAGCTTGGGTGCACGCACGTTGGCCAGCGACAGCACGCTGAACGCGCCCTGCTTCTGGCTGCCCGCCGGCGGATCCTGCAAGGCGATGGCGTGTGAGCCGTCGCCGCTTAGAAACACCGCGCGCACCGGCGCCACCAGATCCAGGCTGCGCGTGGAGAGATCCGGCGCCACCAGGGTCACCCGCGGAGTGGGCCGCGCAGTGGTGAAGAGCACCGCGCGCGCGCCGTCGGCGGAGAGCGCCACGCTGCGGAAGGACTCTGTCGGTATCGACAGTGTCTGCCGTGCCGCCGCATCGCTGAGCCCCGCGGGGATGGAGATGAACACCGCTCGGGAGGAGCCAGCCTCGGGCTCCGGCGGCGCCGCTGCATCGGGCACCCCCGCATCCCCGGCGTCGGTGCCGGCGTCCGGGCTGCTGCCGCTGCCACCAGTGCCGCCATTGCCGCCGCTGGCGGTGAGCTCCAGCACGGCCACGGCGCGCCGCCCGTCTTCACTCAGATCGAGATCCGTGATGCGCCCGCCCAGCTCGATCTCGCGCAGCTGCCCGCTGCCCAGATCGATGTCGTACAGCAACGAGGAGCCCTCCAGGCGCGCGAGCGCACGGCTGCCGTCGGGGGTGATGGACACGTCCGGCTGCACGCGCGCGGTGCTGGGCAGCGCCACCAGCCGGCTCAGCCGCACGGCGCCCGCCACCAGCTCGATCACGCTGATACCATCTTGCGTGATGGCGTACGCGCGGCTGCCGGCAAGGTCGAAGGCAAACGCGCTGGGCCGATAGCCCACCGTGAGCCGGGTGGCGCGCGGCGCGTCTGCACTGGCGCCGCCCTCCGGCAGCTCCAGCACGGTGATGTCCTGAAAGCCGTCGGTCGGGTCGGCGCCGCGGGCGTTGCGGCTGTCGGTCCACCCGATCGCGAAGCGGCCGCCGGGGCTCACGCTCCAGCTGTCCGCGCCCTGGTGCAGCGCCACGGTGGTGCCGGTCACCTCCGCGTCCGCGCTCAGGCTGAGCAGGCTGGCCGTGTCGTTGCCGGTGTTGATCACCAGCGCGCGCGGCGGCTGCTCGGAGACGGCCGCCACATACGTCGGCCGCAGCCCTGCCACTGCCGCGTGGATCTCGTAGCTCTCGGCGTCGATGATCGCTACCCGCCCGCTGTCGGGGTTGGCGCTCCACACGTA
>JAICQL010000100.1 GCA_025937895.1 Polyangiaceae bacterium
ACCGCCAGCCCGATCTCGCGCGTCGCGAGCACGGCCGCCACGAAGGGCTTTTGGCGGCGCTCCTGGACGGCACGCGTGATGTTCTCCAGCACCACGATCGCGTCGTCGATCACGATACCCACGGCCAGCGCCAGGGCCAGCAGGGTCAGCATGTTCAGCGAGAAGCCCTGCATCCACATCAGCGCGAACGTGCCGATGATCGAGATCGGGATGGCGACGGCGGCGATCAGGGTGCTGCGGGCGTTGCCCAGGAACAGCAGCACCACCGCTGCCGCGAGCAGCGCGCCCACCACCAGGTGCTCCTTCACGGCGCCCACGCCGGTGCGGATCGAGGCCGAGTTGTCGCGCACCACGTCCAGGCGGATCTGTGCGGGCAGGGTGCGCCGCACGTCTTCCAGACGCTTCAGCACCGCGTCCACCACCTCCACGGTGTTGGTGCCCGACTGCTTGCGCACGGACAGCACGACGGTCTGCTCGCCGTCATACGAGGCCAGGCTGGTGAGCTCCTCCTCGCCATCCTCCACTCGTGCCACGTCCGAGATGCGCACGCTGTGCTCGGCATCGCTGTACAGCACGATGCGCGAGATGGCGTCCACGTCGCTGACCCGGCCCATGATGCGCAGGGTGATAGCCTGCGGCCCGGTGTCCACGCTGCCACCCGGGGTGGTCAGGTTCTGCGAGGCCAGCGCGCGCTGCACGTCCACCGCGGTCAGGTTGAAGCTGCGCAGCTTCATTGGATCCATCCGCACGTGCACCTGGCGGGCGCGGCCGCCGATGATGCTCACTTGCCCCACGCCGGAGGTGCTCTCGATCTGGCGCCGCACGCGCTTGTCGGCGATCTCGGTCACCTCCCGGATGGGCAGCTGCGAGCGCAGCGCCAGGAGCAGCACCGGCGCCGCCTGCGGGTCCACCTTGCTGACGATGGGCGCGTCGATGCCGCGCGGCAGATCGCGCATCACGCTGCTCACCTTGTCGCGCACGTCTTGCGCCGCCTCGTCGGTGGGCTTGTCCAGCTTGAACGCGATGGCCACCTGCGAGAAGCCCTCGCTGGAGGTGGAGCGCAGCTCGTCGATGCCGTCAATGGTGTTGACCGCGCCCTCGATCTTGTCGCTGATGTCGGTCTCCACCTCCTCGGGGGCCGCGCCCTCGAGCGTGGTGGTGATCAGCACGAAGGGCAGATCGATGTTGGGGAACTGATCGAGCCCGAGGCGCGTGTAGCCCACCCCGCCCAGCACCACCAGCACCAGCATCAGCACCCCGGCGAACACCGGGCGCCGCACGCAGACTTGCGCCAGCCACTGCATCAGCGCACCCTCTGGCCGTTGCGCAACTGCTCCAGCTCGCCCACGGCGAAATGCTCGCCCTCGCTCGCGCCGCGCACCACGGACAGGCGGTCGCCGAGCTCGGGGCCCAGCGCCAGCACCCGCTCCTCCAGACGGTCGCCCACCACGGCGAAGGCGTGCGCCGAGTCATCGCGCTGGAACACCGCGCTCTTCGGCACGGTGGGCAGCCGGCGCTGCCCCACGGTCAGCTCCACGTCCGCGAACATGCCGGGCATGAGCAGCCGCTCCTTGTTCGGCACCAGCGCCTCCACCACCAGATCGCGCGTAGTGGCGCGGACCACGCCCGAGACGTAGCGGATCGTGCCGCTGAAGCGACGATCTGGATAGGCCGCCACGACGAAGCTCACCTCACCGCCCTCGCGGATGTTCTGCACCTCGGCCTCGGGCACCGAGAGCTGCAGGCGGATCGGATCCAGCGAGACCAGGCTGGCCACGCGCGTGTCCTGGCGCACGTATTGCCCGACCTCGATCAACCGCTCGGCCACCACACCCGCGAACGGCGCCCGGATCACGCCGTCACCGACGTTCTGCGCGGCCAGCGCCGCGCGCGCGGTGGCCGCCTCCGCCGACAGCGGCAAGGTGCGGCACTGGGTCATCTTCTGCAGGTACTCGAGATCGGTGATGGCCGCCTTCTGCTTGAGCTGCTCGTAGCGCTCGCACTCGCGCGCCGCCTGCTCCTGCTGCGCCCGGGCGCTGGCAGCCTGCGCGCGCGCCTCGGTCTCCGACAGCGCCGCCGCGCGCACGTCCAGGGTGGCGATCACCTGCCCCGGCGCAACCCGCTGGCCACGCTCCACCGCCGTGGTGAGCACCCGACCGCTGGCGTTCGCCGCCAGCTCAGTCTCGCGATCTCCGCGCAGGTTGCCGCTCAGGCGCAAGGTGCGTGGCACCTCACTGACCTGTACCGGCTCCGACTGCACCGCCACGACCTGCTGATCGGGCGGTGGCTCCGCCGCCTCGCTGGTGCGCTTGCAGCTCATGGCGCTGAGCGCCGCGATCAGCAGCAACGGATAGAGCTGCGCGCGCGGGGCGCGCAGCAAACGCAGACACTTGCTCGGGGCTTTCATTGGCTCTTCTCCAGCGTGGACGGCTCCACGCCCGTTACAGTCATGCCGGCCGCCAGTCGCAGCGCGGCGCGCGCGTAGGCGAGGTCGGAGTCAGCTTGGATGCGCGCTGCAGACGCCAGGAAGGCATCGCGCTGCGCCTGGGTCACGTCGAGCTGGGTGGCAACGCCCGCCTCGTAGCGGGTCTGCGACAGCTCCGCCGCACGCGCGGCAGCCTGCTCTTGCACGCGCGCCGCGCGGCTCTTGGCGATGCCCGCTTCCACACGACGGAAGGCCTCGTACGTGGCGTCCTCCGCGGCGCGCTCGCTCCGCTCCAGCCGCACCAGCTGCGCCTCGAGCGCGCTCTGCTGCGCATCGCGGCCAGCCAGCAACCCGTAGTCAAAGCGCCAGCCCAGCACCAGCTGCAGCGTGTAGCTGGAGTTGCGCCCGGCGAAGCCGGTGGCGTTGGTCACGCGCTCCTGCCCGGAGCCCGATAGGGTCGGCAGCAGGCTGCGGCCCGCTGCCTTGCGATTCTGCACCGCTGCCTGCGTCTGATGGCGCGCGGCGCGCACCACTGGCGTGTCCTTGCTGCGCGCCAGCCAGCCCTCGAGCGGCGCCTCCACCCGCAGGTCATCTTCGGGGAAGGTGCCCGCCGGCTCCGGCGAGAGGCCGCTCAAGGTCTCCAGGGCGCGCGCCGAGAGCTGCACGCCCAGTGCGGCGTCCGCCGCGTCCTGCTGCGCTCGCGCCACGCTGGCCGCGGCCCGCTCGTGGTCGAGATCCGTGGCGGCTCCCGCGCTGCGGCGCTCATCGACCAGCTTCAGGTTGGCGTCCGCTGCGGCGATGCTGCTGTCCGCCGAGCGCACCAGCGCCGAGGCACCCTGGAACTGATAGTACGCCCGGGCCACGCTGCGCGACACGTCCACCCGCAAGGCGTCGTGCTGAGCTCCGGCGGCACGCTGCAGCTCCCTGGCGGATTGATAGCGGTGATAGTTGGCCAGATCGATGATCGGCACGTCCAGCTGCAGGAATGCGTCGAGCTGATTCTGGGGCGTGATCACCAGCCTGCCCTGGGGCGCGGTCACCGCCGCCTCGTACTGGTTGTGCGTGTACACGCCACGTGCCGTCAGCGACGGCAGCAGGCGGCCGAGCGCGCCGTCTGCCTCCGCGGCGCGCTGCTGCTCGAGGGCGCGCGACTCGCGCACATCGAAGCTCTGCTTCTCCGCCTGCTCCAGGAAGGCGCCGAGCGGCTGTGTGGCGCCGGCCTGCCGCGCCTGCGCCAGGACCACCAGCGCCATGCTGGCCGCCAACATTCCCAGCCCCCGCTTGTGCATCGCCCTCACTCGTGTGTCTCCCGCTTTTTCTTTTCGACTTGCAGCGTGCGCCCCACGGGCGCCGCCGAGCGCAGCAATGTGTCCACCACGTGAGCGGCGTATTCGGCAGCGGCAAAGCTGCCGAGCGGCTCACCCGCGATGGCCTCTCCGATCACGAAGTGATGCAGGCTGCCGACCAGCATGCGAGCCATCACCTCGGGCTCCCCCACCTGCAAGCGCCCCGCCTCGAACTCCAGCTGGAAGAAGCGATGCAACGCGGCGACCACCCTGCGGTAGCGCGTGGCGCGCTCGGGCGCGCGCTCCACACAGCCCGCGTGCTCGGGGTTGGACCAGGTCATCATCATCACCGGCACCGCCACCCGGCCCAGCCGCAGGAAGTGCTCGGCAAAGTCGAGCAGCGTGGCCCTCAGGTCGCCGGAGCCGGCGCGCTGCGGCAACTGCTCCACCCCGGCCAGGGCCTGGTCCGGATCGAACTGCATGGCCTCCCGGAACAGGTCGGCCTTGGTCTTGAAGCGAAGAAATATCGTGCCCTCCGCCACGCCCGCACGTCGGGCCACCTCGGCCGTCGTGGCCCGGATACCCAGCTCCAGGAACACCTCGCGCGCGATCTCCAGCAGGCGCTCGCGCGAGATCACCGGCGGGCGTCCGCGAGGCCGCGAATGGCTCGCTCCAGCGGCATCCCCCCGCGGGGTGCTCCGCAATGAATCAGGACGCGAAGGACGGCTCGCCATTTATTGAGGTGGGACTCATATAGTCTTGGCACCACGAACTGCAAGCACCATGGGAAAAAAAGCGTGGCGTATCACCCGCCGGGCGCCGAGCTGCGGAGCAGCTCGGGCTCAGCGAATCCGCACAGCTTCGAGGCAGCCGCGAGCAGCGGCGCTCTCACCCTCACTCACCGGCGGGAGCTGCAACGGCGCTCTTGTCCACCGCGTCGATCACCCCCAGCAGCGCGGCACGAAAGGCGCGCAGCTGCGGCTCGGCAGGCTCCCCGGTGAAAGAGGCAACCCAGAAGCGATCGCGCGCGACGCCCTCGTCGGTGCGGATCTCGCAGCGTGATACCTCCAGCCCCTGCTGGTGGAGCAGGCGCGCCACCGTGTGCAACAAGCCCGGAAAGTCGCGCGCCTCGAGCACCACCTCGTACTGGCCCGGCGCCGCTGGGTCCGGTGTGTAGTCCACGCGCGCAGCTCCGCCGGGGCCAGGGCCTGGCGCTGTCACCTGTGGCGTGGAGCCAGCGCTCTCCAGCAGCTGGCAGATGGTGCGCGCACACGCCTCCAGCCGCTCCTGCTCCGCTGCCCCTCCGGCCACATTGCGCAGCCAGAAGAAGTCCACGGCCTCGAGCCTGCCGTCGCCCGGGCGGCTGTAGATCTGCGCCGAGCGGACATCGAGCGCGTGCGCCAGGAACGCCGAGCTGACCAGGGCCACCAGGCCCGGACGATCCTCGGAGACCACGCACAGGATGGCCAGCCCCTGCGGCAAGCTCCGCCACACCACCGCTCGAGCCGCGGCACCGCCCCGCTCGCGTACGATCTGCGCGTGCTCCTCCACGTCTTCATCCGCGAACGCGCTGCGATACGTGGCGGGCATGGACTGCAGGAAACGACTCGCTTGCTCGGAGAGGGCCATCGTAAACATCCTGTCTCGAGCCGCCGCCCGCGCTGCGGCGAGCAGCGGCGCCTGGCGGAAGAGTGAGCTGCCCGCTCGCGCCCGTCCACTGCCAGCGCCATTCTCCAGCGCTGAAACGGCAACGAAACCCCCAGCCAACGGCGCGCGGCGCGCGCCCGCAATGGCCGATCGCCGGCCACTCCCACCTCCATAGTCAAGGTCGATCTGGCCCTCGGCTGGCCCGCACGGCACTTTCGCGGCTCTCACGCGGCGCGGCGTGGGGCACTGCCAGTGATTCACCCTGGTGCAGCGGAGCCAGCTCGTTTACTCGCCGGCTGCCATCGCCTAGAAAATGAGGCTGATGGACACACCGCCAGCACCCGTTCGCCGTCCAGTGCTCTGGGTCCCCAGCGCGTACCTCGCCGAAGGCATCCCCTTCGCGATGGTGATCTGGGTCGCCGGCACCATGTTCAAGGATCTCGGCCACAGCGACACCGAGATCACCCTGGCCACCGCCAGCGTGGGCATCATGTGGTCGCTGAAGCCGCTGTACGCCGGCTTCCTGGACATGTTCCGCACCAAGAAATTCTGGGTGCTCGCGATGGAGTTCAGCATCGCCGTGCTGCTCGGCTTGATGGCGCTCTCCCTCAGCCTGCCCAGCTACTTCGAGGTGATCATCGGCTTGCTCTGGCTGATCGCCTTTGCCTCGGCCACCCAGGATATCTGCATCGACGGCATCTACATCACCTCGCTGGAGAAGGATCGACAGGCAGCCTGGATCGGCTGGCAGGGCGCCTTCTGGGTAACGGGGCGCATCTTCGCCACCTCACTCGTGGTGCTGCTCGCCGGCTCGCTCCAGACGCGCGCGGGCATGAGCGGAAAGGCCGCCTGGACCCTGGCGCTCTCGGTCAGCATGGGGGTGATGGCGGTGCTCGGGCTGTACAACTATTTCATGCTGCCCACCGGCTCGATCCCGAAGCGCCCCGGCGGCGCGAACGAGATCTTCGGCACCTTCCTGGAGCAGATCGTGGATTTTCTGCGCAAGCCGAAGATCGCGATGATGCTGCTGTTCGTGTTCCTGTACCGCAGCGGCGAGGGCTTCCTGCTGGTCGAGGCGCCGCTGTTCATGCAAGCCAGGCTGGCCGACGGCGGGCTCGGCCTCTCGCTGGAGAACAAGGGGCTGATCGACGGCTTCATCAGCACGGCCGTGAGCCTGGGTGGCGGGCTCGCCGGCGGAGCCTTCGTCTCTCGCTACGGGCTCAAGCGTACCCTGGTGTTCATGGCCCTGTGCATGAACGTGCCGCACGTCTGCTATGTGGTCTTGAGCCAGCTGCAGACCCCCGACGCGCCGCTCTCGTTCCTCACCATCGGCATTCTGGTGACCATCGAGAAGTTTGGTTACAGCTTCGGCTTCGTCGCCAACATGCTGTACATGATGCAGCAGATCTCGCCGGGCAAATACCACATGACGCACTACGCGTTCTGCACTGCCCTGATGAACCTGGTGCTGATCCCCACGCAGGCCTCCAGCGGCTGGATCGCGGACGCCATCGGCTACAAGAACTTCTTCCTGTTCGTGATGATCGCCAGCATCCCCTCGGTGATCGCAGCCTGGCTGGCGCCCTTCCCCAATACCCCGGGTGACACACCGGAGGCGCCGGAGCCCGAGCGGAGCGAGGCGGCAGAAGCGATCTGACGTTTTCTGCCGTCAGGCTGGTGCCCTGCGGCAGTTCACTGGTATTGGCTGTCCGCATTCAAGGGGCTGGCCCAGCGCCGGCCAATGAGCCGCAACACCTAACGCAGTGCATCGGAACGGACCAGGCAGGTGCTTGCGTTCGATCGCCATGAGGTACATGCTGTCCTCAAGCCCGCTCGACGCCGCCCTTCCGCTTTCGGACCCTGGTGCGCTCGACACATTGATACGGAGAGAATGAGTTATGGGAACAATGAGCCTCACGCACTGGCTCGTGGTGCTCGTCGTCGTGCTGCTGCTGTTCGGGCCGAAGCGGCTGGGCGATGTCGGAAAGGGCCTGGGGCAAGGTCTGCGCGGGCTGCGCGAGGGTCTCTCGGGCAAGGATCCGGACGCGCCTCCGGGCGCGGATGGCACGGGCTCGGAAGCGAACAAGGCCGACACCAAGTAGCCGCCCTGCCCTGAATCCAGCCCCAATGAGGCCGCGCCATCCGCGCGGCCTTTGGCTTTTTGTGTCCTCGGCCCTCGGCTCCCCCGAGCCCCTCGTGCCGGCGCCGCTCACCTGCTGAGCCCTTCCACTCTCACCCTTCGCCAGGTTTGCGCTAATACTGCCGCCGCCAGCTCCAGAAACGAGCCAGCGCTCGAGACCCTGGCGTGCCCAGGGCATCGCTGGAGTTGGCTAACAAGGTTGGAGTCCATGTCACAGTCGCCGTTTTCCGAAGTCACGCTCGCGCCCGCAGACCCGATCCTCGGCCTCAACGAAGCCTTCCAGGCGGATCCCAACCCGAAGAAGGTCAACCTCGGCGTTGGCGTCTATCAGAATGGTCAGGGCAAGGTCCCCGTCCTCTCGGTGGTGCGTGAGGCAGAGCGCCGCTGGTACGAGAAGGAGGACTCGAAGGCGTACCTGCCCATCGATGGCCTGGCCACGTACCGGCAAGAGGTACAGGCCCTGCTGTTCGGGCGGGATTCACAGCTGATCAAGGACGGGCGCGTGGTCACCGCGCAGGCGCTGGGCGGCACCGGCGCGCTCAAGGTGGGCGCAGATTTCCTGCGGCGCTTCCTGCCCAAGGCAGAGGTCTACATCAGCCAGCCCAGCTGGGAGAATCACCGCGCGCTGTTCGAGTCCGCGGGGTTCACCGTCAAGGAGTACGCCTACTACTCGCCCGAGCTGCACGGCCTCGACTTCCCGGCCATGCGCGACTCGCTGAAGCGCATCCCCGCCGGCAGCATCGTGCTGCTGCACGCCTGCTGCCACAACCCCACGGGCGCCGACCCGTCCCCGGCGCAGTGGCAAGAGATCGTCGCGATCTGCAAGGAGCGCGCGCTCGTGCCCTTCATCGACTTCGCCTACCAGGGCTTCGCCGAGGGCATCGACGAGGACGCCGCCTCGGTGCGCCTGTTCGCGGAGTCCGGCCAGGCCTTCGTGGTGGCCAGCTCCTTCTCCAAGTCGTTCTCGCTGTATCGCGAGCGGGTGGGCGCGGTGTGCTTCGTCGCCTCCAGCGCGGACGAGGCCAAGCGCGTCACCTCGCAACTCAAGCGGGTGATCCGCACCAACTACTCCAACCCCAGCTCCCACGGCGGGCAGGTAGTGGCGCTGGTGCTGGCCGACCCGGAGCTGCGCAAGCGCTGGGAGGGTGAGGTGACGGAGATGCGCGAGCGCATCCACAGCATGCGTGAGCTGTTTGTAAGGCGGCTGGCGGAGCGCGGCATCAAGCGCGACTTCTCCTTCATCGCCAAGCAGAAGGGCATGTTCTCCTACTCTGGTCTGGATCTCGACTCGGTGCGCCGCCTGCGCTCGGAGTTCGGTCTGTACATCGTGGATAGCGGCCGCATCTGCGTGGCCGCCATGAACGAGAAGAACATCGAGCCCATCACTGAGGCCATCGCCGCCGTGTGCAAGTAAGCGGCACCCCGGCGAGCACGCAGAGCTGACGTCCGGAGGTCGAGCCACCTCCGGACGTGACGCTCGCCTCTCTCACGGCCCGGCGGGTGGTGCAGCTCTCTCACGGCTCGGCGCAGCTCAGCCGAGCGCACGCAGCACTCGCACGCTGTCCGTCACCCAGCCAAAAATGCCGCCCTGTGCGCGGATCATCGCCAGCCCCGCCTGGTGAAACTCCGGAAAGTAAGAGGCGCAGCAGTCCGCGGGCACGATGCAGCGGTAGCCGCGATCATTGCCCTCGCGCACGGTGGTGTGGACGCACACCTCCGTCGTGACCCCGCACACGATCAGGTTCTCGATGCCGCGCGTGCTCAGGATGAGCTGCAGCTCCGTGGCGTAGAAGGCGCCCTTACCCGGCTTGTCCACCACGGGCTCGCCCCGCTCGGGGTACAGCTCGGGGATGATGTCGTGGCCCGGCTCTCCGCGCACCAGGATGCGCCCCATCGGGCCCATGTCCCCGATGCGGGCGCTGGGCTTGCCACGCTCGAGCTTGGCCCTGGGAGCGTCGCTCAGATCGGCGCGGTGCCCCTCGCGGGTGTGCACGACCAGCATGCCCGTCTGGCGCGCGCGCGTGAGCAGGCTGCGGATGGGCTCGACTGCGCGCTTCAGGAGCGACACATCATTGCCCAGGGTCTCGCCGAAGCCGCCGGGCTCCAGAAAGTCGCGCTGCATGTCGATGATCAACAGCGCCGTGCGGGCGAGCTCCACCTCGATGAGCTCGGGTTGAGCGTCGATCCGCCCTCTCGCCTGGCCCTGGGGGCCACTGCTCACGAGAGCGCCTCCAGCAGCTGCTGTGAGGTGCTCACGGCGCCGAACACGCCACCCTGCATCTGGATCATCGACAGCGCTGCCTCGTGGTTCTTGCGATCTGTCGCCGCACAGCAGTCAGCCAGCAGCACGCACTCATAGCCGCGATCGTTCGCCTCGCGCATCGTGGTGTGTACGCACACGTCGGTGGTGATGCCCGTGAGCACCAGGTTACGGATGCGCCGCTGGCGCAGCAACATGTCGAGATCGGTGGCGTAGAAAGAGCCCTTGCCGGGCTTGTCGATGATCGGCTCGCCTGCCCTGGGATACAGCTCCGGGATGATGTCCCAGCCGGGCTCGCCGCGCACCAGCACGCGGCCGCACGGACCCGGATCACCGATGCCGGCGCCGATCTGCCGCGAGCGCCAGCGCTTGTTCTCCGGCAGGTCCGTCAGGTCGGGGCGGTGCCCCTCGCGCGTGTGGATGATCGAATAGCCCAGATTGCGCATCCGCCCCAGCACGCGCCCGATGGGCTCGATGCAGGCGCGGGTCATGGCGATGTCGTAGCCCATCAGATCGACGTAGCCGCCCTTGCCGCAGAAATCGGTCTGCATGTCGATGATGATGAGCGCGGTGTTGTCAGGGCGCAGATCGCCATCAAAGGGCCAGGCATACGGTTTGGCAGCAACGCTGGGCATTTCCGATTCCTCTCGAACGGGTTCTAGCTGGCGAGCCGGGTCACGGCTACGGCACTCCGACATCGACGCAAGAGCCGCGTTTCGTGACCGTTGCAACCAGCTTTCCGGCACGTCGTCTGCAGCCCGGCGACACCTTTTGCGCTGTCACCTGCCCTGCGCAGGGTAAAGTGCCGGACATGCGCAGCACCGATGTTTCGGTCTTCGCACCCGTCAAGGCGGGTGAGAAGCGCCGGCGCCGCCAGCCGCTCCTCAGCGTGCGCAATCCATTGCAGCCTCGCGCGCACGCGCTGACAGGGGTCATGGCGTTCGCCCTGCCGCTGCTGCTGTGGTGCGCGCTCAGCTACTTGCCATTCCTGTGGCACCCGCTGGTGCTAGTCACGGACGCGGGAGATACCAGCGTACCCGGGCAATACGCCTTCCTCGCCGAGGGGCAGCGGGTCGATCGTGAGGTCTTCGCTGGCCGCAACCAGGAGCTGGCAGCGGCGGGGCGGCCCCTGGCCAGCGGCGAGCGAGTGAATCCGATCTTTCTGCCGGCGCCGCACGAGGTGGCGCGCGCCTTCTACACCGCGTTCGTCACCCCGCCCGAGCGCCCCGGAGACTTCTGGCTGCACGAGAGCCTCTGGCACAGCTGCACCATCATCTTCCTGGGGTTCCTGTATTCGATGCTGCTCGGAGTGCCGATCGGGCTATTGTGCGGCACCTTCGCGCTGTTCGCCCGGCTGATCGAGCCATTCGTGGACTTCGTGCGCTACATGCCGGCGCCGGTGTTTGGAGCGCTGGCCGTGGCAGTGCTCGGGTTGGGAGACGAGCCCAAGCTCACCATCATCTTCATTGGCACGTTCTTCCAGGCGGTGCTGGTGGTCGCCAACACCACCCGCTCCGTGGACTTTGCGCTGATCCAGGCGGCACAGACCCTGGGCGCCAGTCACCGCCAGCTGCTGCTGCGGGTGGTGGTGCCCGCGGCCCTGCCTGCCTTGTATCGCGACCTGCGGATCCTGCTCGGCTGGGCCTGGACGTACCTGGTGGTGGCCGAGCTGATCGGCGAGAAATCCGGCATCAGCGCGTTTCTGTACCAGCAGCAGCGCTACCGCCACTTCGAGAACGTGTACGCCGGCATCGTGATGATCGGCTTGATCGGGCTGCTCACCGACCAGCTGCTGGCGAAGCTCGGGCAGTACCTGTTCCCGTGGGAGAGCGGCAAGCCCAGCCTGGCCAGGCTGCTGCGCGGAGTGCTGCGCAGGCCCCCCGAGTCGCCCGCTCCCGTGGCCTCCTCTTCCCCCTCGGTGAGCTCATGACTGCCTCTGCTCCTCGCTCCACGCGCTCCGCCATTGCACTCCCCAGCTATCGCGAGCAATCGCCAGCCGTCGCGGCACATCTGGCCGCCATCCGCGCGCGCCCCGTGGTGTTGACGGTGGGCTCCGTGGGCAGGGTGTTCGATGGTCCGCAGGGGCCTGTCACCGCGCTCTCGCAGATCGAGTTCGAGGTCCACCAGCGCGAGCTCATCAGCGTGATCGGACCCTCGGGCTGTGGCAAATCCACGTTGATACGCATCGTGGCCGGGCTGGAGTCGTGCACGGAGGGCGCCGTGCTGCTGGATGGGCAGCCCGTGGCGGGCCCAGGTCCCGAGCGCGGGATGGTCTTTCAGAGCTACACGCTCTTTCCGTGGCTCACGGTCAAGCGCAACGTGATGTTCGGACCGACGGTGAAGGGTCTGTCTCGGGCCGTTGCCGAGCACAAGGCACTCGAGTGGCTGGAGGTGGTGGGCCTGAGCAAGTTTGCCGACCACTATCCCAACCAGCTCTCGGGAGGCATGAAGCAGCGGGTGGCGATCGCGCGTGCGCTCGCCAACGAGCCGCGTATCCTGCTGATGGACGAGCCCTTCGGCGCGCTCGACGCGCAGACCCGCTGCAGCATGCAGGATCACTTGCTGCGCATCTGCGCCAGCGTGGATGTGACGGTGCTCTTCATCACCCACGATCTGGACGAGGCGATTCACCTCTCCGACCGCATCGTGGTGCTGGGCGCACACCCTGGTCGCGTGCTCGAGGTGATCGAAGTGCCGGTGCCGCGCCCACGCAGCAGCGAGCAGTTCCTGTCCGGCCCCTTCCTGGCGACCAAGGCGCGGCTGGAAGAGCTGATCCACGGTCAGGGCAGCGGCAGCGACGACTTCGCTGCCGCGTGAGGCCCTTCACCGGGCCTCACCTGCCCGTCGGCGTGGGGCTAGTTACTTCGCTGCAGCCGCGGCGGGTGCCCGCTTGTTTGCCACTGCCAGCGCGAGCTGCGGGTCGAGATACGCTTCAGGCTTCTGCGACACCTTGTACACGCCGTTCTCCACGTTGAACGCATCCACCACCCGGCTGCTCTGGAAGATGGACTCGAGCGTGTCACCGGGCTGGTAGTGCTTCAGGTTGCCAGCTGCGCCGAGCAGAAAGGTGCCCTGCAGCAGCGGAGCATATTGCTCGGGGGTCAAGCTCACCCGCGCGCTCATCAGCTGCAGCGCCTCGGGCCGGTTCTTCTCCTCGGACAGGAAATCGACCACCTGGTACCAGACCTCCACCACCTTCTCCCAGTCGGAGCGGCGCTCGGCCAGGCTCCTGGGATTGACCGCCAGCACGTCGTAGATGATGCCGGGCACGTCCCTGCTGCTGAACACCGCCTTGGCTCCCGCCACCTCGCGCAGCGCCTGGCCGCTGTTGGGCTGCCACGCCACGATGGCGTCCACCGCACCGGACTTCAGCGCTTGCGGCGTCTGATCCGTGGGCACGTTCACGATCTGAATGTCGCTGGCGCTCAGCTGGTGCGCCTCGAGCGCGTTCAATAGCAGCAGGTGGCTGACGAAGCCGACCTCTACCCCCACCTTCTTGCCCTTCAGCTGCGCCACGTCATTGATACCGGGCCGCGCCACGACCATGTCGTTGCCGTTACTGTAGTCATTGATCAGGATCGCCACGCTGGCCGCGCCGCTGGAGCCGGTGACGAGCTGATCGCCGTTGGTCATCGCCACGGCGTCCACCTTGCCCGCGCTGAAGGCCTCCATGCTGGGCACGTATTCAAACCACTTGAAGTCCACCTTGACCCCCGCGGCGTCGAACCAGTGCTTCTGAACGGCGATGTCCCATGCCACCCAGCCCGGCCAGTCGCTGTAGGCGATCGCGAGCGGCACCTCGGACGCTGGCTTGGGCGGGCTCGGCGCGGCGCTCAGCGCCGCCGTGGCCGTGTCCACCGCGGGCGCCGGCTTGGGAGGATCGGACTTACAGGCCAGCGCCAGCAGCGCGCCGCCCAGGCCGAGCGCCAGCCGCGCCAGCGAGTACATGCCCAGCGAGCGGCTCGGCGCCGCCGCCTCCAGAGAGAACATCAGCCATTTCGGTTGCCGCGATTGCATCCCTCGCTGGTTATCCTCCGAAAAGTTTCTGGAGCATTTCCGTACGGAGAGTTTGCTGCAGCAACTTTCGGCAGCTTCGCCAGCTCATGCCATGACCGAAACATTTGCTGGCGGCACCTCGCGGCTGCCCCGCGGACAACGGCAACTGCAGGCACTCTCGGCTGCAGACGCTCGCCGCCGGAGAGCTCTCAGTTGGACACGCTGGCGGGCGGTAGCGTGACGTTGCGCGTCGCCAGCTCACGCTCTGCGTCTGCCGCCCCTTGCCGGTTGAGCTGCGAGGCAGCTCCATCGATCTCGGCGCACAGCTCCCGCGCGGTGGAGAGACCGGCTGCCGCCTCGGCCAGCAGCGCCAGGGACTGCTGAAAGTTCTGCAGGCCGAGCTCGATGCTGCGGCACGCTGCCTCATTGCTCTCCAGCTGCTTGATGCGGCGCTCCGCCACCGTGAGGCCCCGGCGCAGGCTGGAGCGCACGCCCAGATCCGTCTCGCTTGCCAGCGCCTGGTGCAGGCTTGCCAGCTCCGTCTGCAGATCCCCGAGCGGCACCTGCGCGGCAGCGCGCTTCAGCCGCTGGTGAGCCTCGCACACCTCGGCAAAGCTAGGCAGCAGCTGCGCCAGCCGCCGCGCGATCTCCTGGCGATCGCCCAGCGTGAGATCAGCGCGAGGGCGGCAGAGCTGCTCCACCCGGCGCAACAGCGCCTCCACCGCGGCCGCGCGCTCGGCGTACTCCGGCGGGACCGCGGGCAGCTGTGGCGGTGGCACCCGCACCGCTAGCCGTGCGCTCTGCTGCGCGTCGGCGTGGCGGCGAAAAGCGGGCAGCCGCGGCCCGGCAAGCAACCACACCGCCTCCCCCACCAGCCCGGATACCAGTGGTGCCCACGAGGCCAGCGCGGCAGAGAAAGAGGCGGAGCCCGCCAGCAGGATCACGTTGTACTGGTTGTAGAAGGCGGCTCGCAGATAGCTGGTGGTGCCGAATTCGGCGCTCGGTTCTGTCATCGCTCGGCTCACTCGTCCATTGAAGAAGACGCTGCGCTCAGCTGGCGCCGCGGATGAACAGCACATCCGTACGGCGATTGCGCGCCCTGCCCTCCGCAGTCCCATTGTCGGCAACCGGCTTGTTTGCACCATTGCCGCGCGCAACCAGCCGATTCTTGGGCACACCACGCTCGACCAGATACTCGACGATGGCCTGGGCGCGGCGCTGGCTGAGCGCGAGGTTCACGGCCTCATCGCCGGAGCTATCGGTGTTGCCCTCTACCCGGATGGACATGCCGCGCGCGATCTCCAGCTGCGGGATGATCTCGCGATTGATGAGCGAGATCGCGGTCGGGCCGAGCAGCGCGCTGCCCACGCTGAAGCTGATGGAGATGGGCTTGGTGAACAGCGGAGAGCCGCGGTAGGCGACCCGCGGATTGTACGACTCCTCCAGCTGCGCTGCCGGCTTGCCCGCTGCCTCCCAGAGCGCGCGCGTGATGCGCTCGTCGCGCAAGGTTGCCGGTGGAAAGCGATGCTCGATCTCCGCTTGCGGGTAGTTGATCCAGATCGCATCCGCCTGGTTGTACACGCGGTCGAACGCGGGCGGCGAGCCATCCAGCCCGAAGAAGCGTACGTTGTCCGGCAGGGTGGTCCACTTGGCCCAGCTCAGCGCGCTCAGCGTCTTGTCGTAGCCCAGCTCGTCCTTGAAGCGCGAGCAGGAGCTCGCGATCAGGCGCGCCGCCGCGGGTCGATCCGCCTCGGCCAGTGCCACCGACTCGAACCAGACGCGCGCCAGCTTCTCCGCCACGTCCGGGCGCGCGTCGAGCAGATCTTTCCGGGCGAGCAGCACGTCTGCCACCAGCTCGGTGGCGTCCGCTGTGGAGAAGAGCCGGTGCGCACCCTTGCGCTCGCTGAGCGCCAGGGTGACGTCGGGCTCCCACAGGCAAGCCACGTCAACTTCTCCCCTGGCGAACAGCTTGCGCCCGAACGTGAAGTCATCCAGCGAGAACTGGGTCGCGTTCCGGACCTCGGCGGCCTGGCGCGGGGTGAGGCGCGAATTGGACACCATGAACTCGAACACGGTGTGGTCCGGGCTGAACATCAGCATGGCCGACTTGCGACCGAGAATGTCTTCCACCGTTCGCACCTCTGGCGCAGCCACGCAAGCATCGCCGCCGCGCGACCAGTCGATCTGCAAGAAGGCGCGGACGGGCACGTCCGCCTGGAGGAAGGTCCCCAGGTTGATGGGCATCTCGTCGACGGTGGTCCAGATGAAGTCAACCTCCCCGGCAGCCAGTGCTTTGTTCTTGGAGGCGGCATCCTCCAGGAACTTGATCTCCAGCGGCAGACCAGCGGCAGCAGCCACGGAACCGGGCTGCGTCGTCAGGCCGCCGGCGCCCACGACCAGCGCCAGATGACCAGGCCACTGCGACAACGCGACCCGCACCGGCCGGCTGTCGAGCGAGGCGTGAGGCGGCGGCGTCGCCGCGGCAGCGGACCTGCCCTGGCCGCCGGCACCCGTAGCGGAAGCTCCGGGAGACGCGCTGGCTCGAGCGAGAGCCGCCGCGCTGCCAACGGGGAGGTTAGCAGCGGAGACGTTACCCGGCGCCGGGCTCAGCGCACCGGCGCGCTCGCGCAGCTGCGGCTCGATGACGAGCGAGTCTTCGCGCCGCGCGCGCTTGCTGTTCGGACCATAGGTGTGAAGCGCTGCGAAGACAGAGCCGACGCCAATGACGGCAATCATGCCCTTGGCGAGTGGTGTGAGGGTCTGCATCGGTTGGTATTCGCCCCCGCGACTTGCCCGCGAAGGTGGCTCTCCGGCGATCAAATCGTCAAGTCGAAAAGGAACCGCTCGCGCTGCACGCGCTCCCGCGCGCGCAGGCCCGCATGCACAAAAGCAGCTGCAGCAGCGATCCAAGCATCAGCAGCGAACAGGTCAGAAGTCACGGCACGGTCACAATGCTCGCGTACTGTCTCGCGTACTGCTGCGCACGCAGCAGCGAAACCTTCGAGAAACTGGCCCACTGCAAGCCTTGTTGCACAGCTTGCAACCAACTCGGCACAACCGAAGGGCAGCGCAGAGCGCAGCCTTACAGCGGAGCGCAGCCGCACGGCAGCAGCGAGCGCGAGCGTGGCCAGCTCGAGCCAGGGGCCGTTCAGCAAATCGTCCGAGCCGTGATGTTCGCTCTTACGTGCAGCTCGACCCGGGTCGTAAGCGAGCCAGTCGAGGCACTGCTGCCGGTCGGATCTGCATTGCAGACCCGGTTTGTTGCCCGCCTTCAGCCATACTGCCAGCCGGATCGATGTACCGTCCTCGAGCACGAGTGGGGCGTGTAGTTGCAGGACAGTATACTGTCCAGACTGTACAGCAAACTGGACAAGAGATACTGGAGCTACCCGAACTCGAGGTGACGACGTGAAAGAGACCGAGTCATTTGCACTGGAAGAGGTATCCCTGGCTCCCGCGCGCGCCACGCCCGGCTTTACGGCTCACCTGACCGGCATGAGCCTCACCGATCTCGTCCGCTTGCAGAGCTCCATCGAGGCCAGCGGGGTCTTCCTGGTGGTCTCCGGCGAGCGCTCTGGCATGCTGCACTTCTCGGCGGGCCGCCTGTTTCACGCGGAGACGCACGAACGGCGGGGAGACGCCGCGGCGCTCGAGATCTTGTCGTGGACGGGCGGCGAGTTCATTCGCTCCGAGCGGCCGCTGTCCAGCGTGACCAGCGTCCAGGCTCCGCTCGACTCGTTGCTGCGCGACGCGCTGGGGCTGACCTCCACCATCAACGGGCCGCGCTCCGCTTCCACCTCCACCGGCGTGCGGCGCCGGTCCGGCACAGACGGCTGGTCCGCGCTCGTTCCGGCCACAGCCAGCGCAGTGGCTCTGGGCGCGGCAGCTGGCACTCCGATGATCAACGCGCTCGGTGGCGCCGTGCCGCGCGATCTGCGCGCCGCAGCAACGCCGGGCGTCGCCGCTGGGCCTGCACCTCGCCGCGGCACGCGAGCGCCGGAGGGCCGCACCCTGGTGAGCGCGCTGGTCAGCCCGCTCGGCGATCTGGTGGAGGGCCAGGGCAGCCAGGCCGAGAGCCTGGCCACCCGGGTCGCTTACTCGAGCCGCCTGATCGAGCTGATCGGGCAAGCCATGGGCTCGGGCGAAGCGCGCTCGTTACGAGCACGCTACGCCGACACCGAGCTCTCGCTGCAGCCGCGAGCAGATGGCAACATTCTCGGCTGCCTGATCGTGCCCGACGCACACTGACTCCATCCTTGCTCTCACTTTCGAACGCACATGTTCTCCGATTCTTCCTTCCGCTCTGGCCGCACACTGATCGGGCCTGCTCCGGTCCAGGAGCTCGCGGCCTCCGTGCCACCTGCGCTGCAGGCCCTGCGCGACATCGAAGGCGTGTACGGCAGCTTCATCCTCGACGCTGCGGGCAAGCTGCTGGCGCGAGACCTGCCCGGCATCTTCGAGGATCACACCCTGAACGAGTCGGGTGAGCGGATCTCGAGGCTCTGGACGGTGCTGTCAGAGAGCGCGCCGCCCGAGCACGCGTTGCTGGAGTTCGCGGAGTATTCTCTCTTCCTGCGCGGCCTGTTCTCACGCGGCACGCTCGCCGGTTGCCTGTGCGTGGTCGTCCCGCCAACGGTCAACCTGCTGGCGCTGCGGCTCGCCGCCAAGTGGGTGGCCAGAGCCTTTGATCCGAGCGAAGGAGCAGCGCCGGCCTCCGCTTGATGGAGCTCGCGACGCTCTCAAATCTGCTCCTGCAGCACGGAGCGCAAATGGCGCGACCACGCGCAACGACCTGCGACACGGCAGCCGTTCACTGAAATAAGTCTCACTGAAGCTTTCTCGCGTCGCTGGCCTCGCCAGCGCAGGTGAGTGGACGCAGTCCGCTTGACGCGTATGATGCAGCTGGCAAACCGGCCGTCATTTGCGGCCAGACGAGACACTGCATGAGACTCGACGCTCGCCCCCAGTCAGAGAGAGGTCCCGCGCTCCCCTCCTTGCCGCCCCGGCGCAGCGCGCGAGCGCGAGTCCGCCGCGCGCCGGGTTGGTGTGGCGTCGCGCTGCTCGGGCTCTGGATCTCCGCGCTTGCCTGCGGCAAGTCCTCGGCGGACCCGGAGGTGGCGCTGACCACCATCAACGGGGTGCGCTGCGAAGATGGCACGGTGGCGTGCGGTGACGAGTGCGCACGCCTGGCCTCCAGCGCCGAGCACTGCGGCGCCTGCGGGGTCGCGTGCGGCTCCGGCGCCATCTGTGATCAAGGGCAGTGCAAGCCCGCCGCGGAGGGCTGCTCGCAGCAGCTGCTGCTCTGTGGCAGCGACTGTGTCGACCCCGAGAGCGACGGCGCGCACTGCGGACAGTGTGAGCAGCGTTGCCCGAGCGACGCGCAGTGCGACGAGGGTAGCTGCGTGTGCCCGGGCGCCCTGACCGCTTGTGGCGACGACTGCGCGGACACCTCGAGCGACGAGCAGCACTGCGGCGCGTGCGGCGCCAGCTGCGCGGACACGCAGAGCTGTGAGGCCGGCAGCTGCGTGTGCCCCGCCGGTACCGAGCTGTGCAGCTCGACGGCGCTGGTACGGGTCGACGACATGGTGACCAGCAGCAGCGGCAGCCCGGAGTGCGTGGACACCGCCAGCAACGCGCAGCACTGCGGCAGCTGCGGCAACGTCTGCAGCGGCGGCCAGATCTGCGACGGCGGCAGCTGCGCTTGCCCCGCGGGTCAGACGTTGTGCGGCGAGCGCTGCGTGGACCTCGAGAGCACGCTCGAGCACTGCGGCAGGTGCGGCAACGCCTGCGCGGGCGGGCAGCTGTGCGACGGCGGCAGCTGCGCGTGTCCGGCAGGGCAGACGCTGTGCGACGGACGCTGCATCGACACTCAGACCGACAACGCGCACTGCGGCAGCTGCACCAACAGCTGCGGTCTCGGCCAGGGCTGTGAAACCGGCAGCTGCCAGAGCGGCGCGCTGGGCGAAGATGGCTGCGGTGGGCTGGCGCAGAATATCAGCATCACGCAGGTCGCCGCCTACCAGACCGTGAAGATCCCGCTGGCCCAGAATGGGCAGCAGGTCACGAACCCATCGCCCCCCGTCGTGGCCGAGCGCCCGACGTTGTTCCGCGCCTTCGTCGCCCCAGGTACTGGCTGGGTGCAGCGGGAGCTCTCGGCGCGCCTGTTCCTGGAGAACGGCGAGACCGTCAGCACGCGCTACGCGGAGTCGACACTGTCCCCGAACGCAGCCTCCAGCGAGGAAGATCGCGGCTCGGCCTTCGAGTTCATCATCCCGCCGGAGCTGATCACGTCCGACACGCGCTGGGCGGTGGAGCTGGTGGAGTGCGGAGAGGGCAGCGGCGCCGTGCAGAGCCCGCGCTTTCCGGCGAACGACGGGGCGGCTCTGGCCGCCGTGGACGCGGGGGGGCTGGAGATCCGCATCATCCCGCTGCGCTCGAACGGTCTGCTCCCCGATACCTCGGAGCAAGCGCTCTCGCGCTATCGCTCTGCCTTCCTCGACACCTACCCCATCTCCTCGGTGAATTTCACTGTGGGGCAGCCGGTGGACATCCAGGACCCGGAGGACTGGAACAACACGCTCGACACCGTGCGCGCGCTGCGCCAGCAGCAAGCTCCCGCGGCCAACGTGTACTACTACGGCATGATCCGGCCCACGCAGACCTTGCGCCAGTTCTGCGGCAACGGCTGCACGGCGGGGGTCGGCTTCGTCCCCGGGGGGCGGCTCAATCCTGCCACGCGGGCAGCGGTGGGCCTGGCCTACGCCGACAACACCTCGGCCTTCACCATGTTGCACGAGGTGGCACACAATCATGGCCGCCAGCACGCGCCCTGCGTGCAGGGCGGCACCATTGCCGGGGTGGACCCGAACTTCCCGCAAGCCGACGGCAGCACGGGCGTGTACGGCTACGACGCCCTGGGCGACAACCTGCTCAGCCCCGACGACTACACGGATCTGATGGGCTATTGCCGCAACCAGTGGCTGAGCGCGTACACCTACGCGGGCCTGCTCAACACGGTGCTGGCCGTCAATCGCGTGCAAGCCTCGGTGATCGGCGATGAGCCCGTGGGCACCTGGCGCGTGCTGCTGGTCGATCCGGCACGCGGAGCGCGCTGGGGCCGCCCGATTGCCACGCCCGACGTGGCGATGGGCACGGAGGAACCTGCTCTGGTGCTGGACTCGAGCGGCGCCCCCATCCAGACCATCAGCGTGTACCGCACCAACCTGTCCGAGCTGGCGGCGTCCTCGATCCAGGTCCCCGAGCCGCAGCCAGGCTGGGTCTCGGTGCAGGTGTCCGGCGCTCCGCCCATCGAGTTCCGGCACTGAGCGTCAGTCAGCCTCCCCCGGAGCGGCTCAGGTCGCGGAACCACTCGGCTGCCAGCCGGGCCACCTCTTCCAGGACAGGCTCCGGGCTCTTGCGGCTCTTCAGCGGCGCGAGCCCGTGATCGGCCGTGTCGATGAGCCGCAGGGCCGCCGCCGGTAAGCCGCCCACCACCTCCGTCAGCAGGCTCTTGTCGGCCATCTTGTCGCGGGTGCCGGAGAGGAAGAGCAACGGAAGCTGCACCTGCGCGAGGTGCTCCGCTCGCTTCCTGTCCGGGGCACCGGGGTGCAAGGGAAACGCAAAGCACACCAGGCCGTGCACCCCGGGCAGCGCCTGCTTCGACTGCGCCAGGGTGAACATGCGGCCGCTCATCGAGTGCCCACCCGCAAACAGCGGCAGCCCGGCGCTCAGCTCGACCCCCAGCGCCGCGGCGGCGCGCACCGTGGCGAGCCGCACGGGCTCCGGGTCCATGCCGCGGCCGCGCTCGGAATACGGATAGTTGAAGCGCAGGGTCGCCACGCCCTGACCGGCCAGCGCCAGGCTCAGCTCCTCCATCAGCCGGTGTTGCAGCGTGCTGCCAGCGCCATGCCCGAGCACCAGCAGCGCATGTGCTCGATCCGGCTGGCAAAACAGAGCCGAGACCGGACCGCTCTGGGCCGTGGGCGTGAGTTGCAGGGATCTCGGCTCGGGGCGGGCTGGCATGCCCAAAGACTAGGACCAGCCGCGGCCTCCGTGCTCTAGTTTTCGAATGCAGCAGAAGTACCTGGAGCGAGCACTGGAGCTGGCGCAGCAAGGGATGGAGCGCGGGTTGGGCGGGCCCTTCGGCGCCGTGGTGGTGCGCGGCGAGCAAGTCCTGGCCGAGGGCTGCAACCAGGTCACCACGGCGCTGGACCCGAGCGCCCACGCCGAGATCGTGGCCATCCGCGCCGCATGCCAGAAGCTGGGGAGCTTCACGCTCGCAGGTTGCGAGATTTACTCGAGCTGCGAGCCGTGCCCGATGTGCCTGTCGGCGATCTACTGGGCGCGCCTCGACGGGCTGTACTTCGCCGCCTCACGCAAGGATGCCGCAGCCATCGGATTCGATGACGAGTTTCTGTACCTGGAGCTGCAGAAGACCGCCGCGGAGCGCCGCCTGCGGGCCGAGCAGGCGCTGCAGGAGCAGGCTGCTACCATCATGCAGCGCTGGCTGCAGATGCCTGCCGGCCGCCGCTACTGATCGGCTATATTCCCCGCCGTGAACGGCGTGCATTCTGATCTCGAGCAGCTCGATCTGTCGCGGGTCGGGCTGTTTCCTCTGCCCAACGTGGTGCTGTTTCCCTCACAGCTGCTGGCTCTGCACGTGTTCGAGCCGCGCTACCGGCGCTTGATCCGCGACGTGATCAGCCAGCGCTTGCCGCTCGCCATTCCGCGCCTCAAGCCCGGCTTTGACGCCGCTTACTACGGCGCTCCACCCGTGTTCGAGATCTGCGGGGTGGGAGAGCTGCGCGAATATGCGGAGCTGCCCGACGGCTGCTACAACATCGTGGTGCACGGGCTCGGCCGGGTGCGCCTGCTGGAAGAGCTTCGCTCCCAGCCCTATCGCGTGGCCCGAGTGGAGGCGCCACACCTGCCCTCGTCCGAGGCGGTCGCCGCCGAGACCCTGCGCACCGAGCTGATCAAGCAGCTTCGCCGCGTGGCCCCGTATTTGCCCAGCTCCGCGCACAGCCTGGAGGGGCGGCTGAGTACGGATCTGGGCACCAGCGCAGACATCGTGGCGGGCGCGCTGATCGAAGATCCCGATCTGCGCCAGCAGCTGCTGGAAGAGCTCGATCCCTGCCGCCGCTGCAGCTGGTTGATCGCGCATCTGCACGCGCAGGCTCAGGAGCTGGCCACGCCCCGGGCCGCTGCGTTACAACTCAACTGAGCACGGCCAGCCTGCGCTGGCCTGCGGGAGCCCCTGCCAGCTGGCCACAGGCGCCGGCGATATCGCCGCCGCGCGAGCGGCGCACGGTGACCAGACACGAGCGGCGCTGCAGCAGCGCCCGTGCAAAGGCCTCGATGGTCGGCTCGCCCGGCGCCTGGAAGGCCGAGCGCGCGTGTCCATTGAACGGGATCAGGTTGATGAGATGCGGAAAGGGCGCGCAGAAGTCCGCCAGCCGCTGCGCGTCCTCGATGCCGTCGTTCATACCCGCGAGCAGCACGTATTCGATCGTGATGCGCTCGCGTGGCCGGCACGGATAGCGCTCCAGCGCGGCGCGCAGCTCCGCCAGTGGATAGCGGCGATTGATGGGCCTGAGCTCGCTGCGCAGCGAGTCGCTGGTGGCGTTGAGGCTCACGGCGAGCATCGGACGCTGGGGCAACTGCGCCAGCCGTTCGAGCTGGGGCACCAGGCCCGCTGTCGATACTGTGATGCGCCGGGGTGCCAGACCCAGGCCGGCGGGGTTGGTCAAGATGGCGATCGCTTTGGCCACGGCTGCCAGGTTGTGCAGCGGCTCCCCCATGCCCATGAACACGAGCGTGAGCTCGCCCGGGTGGCGCGGGCCGAGAGCGCGCAGCGCCACCAGCACCTGCGCCACGATCTCGCCCGCCGTCAGCTGCCGCTCCAGCCCCAGCTGGGCCGTGGCGCAGAAGGTACAGCCCAGCGCGCAGCCCACCTGGCTCGAGACGCACAGGGTGACACGGGCGTTGCGCACGGCGCGCGGCATGTGCACGAGCTCGATGTGGGCTTCAGCGCCGCCCGGGCCCGGCAGCGCGAGCAGCAGCTTGCTCGCGCCGTCAGCAGAGCCGTGCCGCGCGGCGATGCGCGGCAGCTCACAGCCGAGCTCCGCCAGCTCGCCGAGCAGCCGCGGAGAGAGCTCAGGGCCGCTGTCGCTCCAGCGCCACGGCCGCTGCAGCGCCGCAAACACGTGCTCGCCGGATGCGCTCAGGCCACGCGCCGCCAGCTCCGCCGGGCTGAAGGCCCAGGCGTCGCACCGACTTGCTCGCGCGCGCTGCAGCGACATGCGCTACAGCTACACCAGACCGGCAGCCGCGCAAGAGGACGTTCTCGCCGCACAGGCCGGCACGGAAGAGCCATCATGACGGATCCCGATGCGCTGGAAGCGCTGCTCACCCGAACCGTGCAACACGCGCTGGCTTATCGCCGGTCGCTCGCCGAGCGCCCGGTGGCGGCCAGCGCTTCGGCGGAGGCGATGCTGGAGGGCCTGGCGGCGCCGCTGCCCGAGCTGGGCACCCCTGCCCAGCAGGTGCTGGAGCAGCTGGTGCAGAGCGCGGGGCCCGGGCTCACCGCCATGTCGGGCCCGCGCTTCTTTGGCTGGGTGACGGGGGGTACCCTGCCGTCCGCGCTGGCTGCCGACTGGCTGACGAGCGTCTGGGATCAGAATGCCGGCCCCGCCAGCGGCGCCCCTGCCGCGGCAGCCTTCGAGCTGCTGGCGCTGCGCTGGGTGGTCGAGCTGCTGGGCCTGCCCCCTGAAGCGCGGGGCGCGCTCGTCACGGGTGCAACCATGGCCAACCTAGCGGCTCTCGCCGGAGCACGCAGCCAGGTGCTGGCGGCGGCGGGCTGGGATGTCGAGCGCGATGGCCTGTTCGAAGCGCCCCCACTGCGCGTGCTGGTGGGGCGCGAGCGCCACGCCAGCATCGACAAGGCGCTGCGCTTGCTGGGCCTGGGCAAGCGCTCCATCGAGGTGGTGGAGGCCGACGCCCAGGGGCGGCTGCGACCGGCGGCGCTGCGCGCGGCCCTGGCGGGCTGGGCAGGCCCGGTGATCGTGTGCGCCCAGCTGGGCAACGTGGACAGCGGTGCGTTCGATCCGCTGCCGGAGATCGCTCTGGAGCTGGAGGAGTGGCGGCGCGCTCACTCGCGCGAGCTCGGCTGGCTGCACGTCGACGGCGCCTTCGGTCTCTGGGCTCGCGCCTCGCGCACGCTCGCGGTGCGAGCCCCGGGAGCCGAGGCGGCAGACTCCTGGGCGACGGACGCACACAAGACGCTGAACGTGCCCTATGACTCGGGCATCGTGCTCACCCGCCACCCGGACGCGCAGCGGCGGGCGCACGCCATCCAGGCCGCCTATCTGTCGAGCGGCGCGCGCGCTGGTCTGCCCAATCCTGGAGCGCTCACCCCGGAGCTCTCGCGCCGGGCGCGCTCATTTGCGCTCTGGGCAGCGCTGCGCGAGCTCGGGCGAGAGGGCGTCGATCAGCTGGTGACCCGCTGTGCGGCGCACGCTCGGCTGCTGGCCAGCCTGCTGCAGGCCGTGCCGGGAGCCCGCGTGCTGAACGAGGTCGTCTTCAACCAGGTGGTGCTCGGCCTGGAGCCGCCCGCCGGCAGCGAGCCACGCGCCTGGCTGTCGGAGCTGTGCACGGCACTGCAGGAGGAAGGGACCTGCTACGCCACGCCCAGCTTGTGGCGCGGCGTGCCCGCTCTGCGCTTCTCCATCGTCAATGCCAGCACCAGCGAGCCCGACGTGCGGCGCACGGCCCAGGCGTTACAAAGAGTGTACGCCGCGCGCTCGCTGGGCGCGCGTGCTTAGCCACGGGCGCCCGCCGCTCGTCAGACGCGCGCCGGAGCGTCCGGTAGCTCGTTGATGTCGTCCGCCTCGGGCGGGAAGTGCTGCGCCAGTGACTTTCCGATGGAGTCGATCGCAGCGCACACACCATCGGCGGCGTGGCCATCGTGAATGGCGGTGGTGACCGAGCTCACCAGCGACTGCCAGACCTCTGCCCCCACCCGCTCGTGGATGCCGCGATCGGCGAGCAGCTCCATCCGCCGCTCCGCCTCGGAGAAGAACAGCAGCACGCCGCTGCGCTGCCGCGTCTCCGTCACGCCCTGCTCCAGAAACAGCTGCTGCGCGCGCGCGTGCACCGCGGCCCGCTGCGTGAGCCGCGGCACCCAGCGCCGCACCACGGCAGGTCTGCCGCTCAGCCACCAGCCCAGCAGAGCCAGCGGCAGCTCCGCGTAGATCAGCCACAGCTCGGGTAGCTGCGGCAGCGAGAAGTACGCCACCAGCGCCCACGCCAGGGTCCAGATCAGGCTGAACAGCGCGCGCTCCGCGCCGTAGTCCGAGCTGCGCCGCGTCACCGCCACCACGATCTCTCCGGCGGTATGGCGCTCGGCCTCCGCCACCCGCTCGGCGACCCGGTCCGACTCCGCCTTGCCAGCAAACAGGCTCATCTCGCTTACCAATCCCCCGAGGCGCCGCCGCCACCGAAGCCGCCGCCACCACCACCGAAGCCACCGCCGCCACCGCCACCGAAGCCGCCGCGATGGCTGCGGTGACCGCCGAGCAGGAAGGGCACTGCGCCCCACATCAGCGCGCGGCCGCCACCTCGCCCGCCGCCGAGCAGCGCCAGCAGCGCCATGCCCACGAGCAGCAGCATGAAGAAGCCTCCGGGCGGCTCGCCGCCGCGGGCACGCGGGCGCTGCACCGGAGCCGCGTCGGGAACCGGGATGTTCGCCCCGCCGGTGGCCTGCATGATGGCCTGCAGCCCCGCGACGATGCCCGCGTCGGGCTGACCGCGGCGGAACGCCGGCGTGATGTGGTCACGGATGATGCGCGACGCGACCGCATCCGGCAGATCACCCTCCAGCCCGTAGCCCACCTCGATGCGCAGCTTGCGCTCGGCCACGGCCACCAGCAGCAGCACGCCGTCGTCGCGCTGTTTGTCCCCTAGCTGCCAGGCCTCGACCACCCGGATCGAGAAGTCCTCCAGCGGGTCCCCGTCGAGCGAACGCACGGTAAGCACCGCCAGCTGGTGCCCCGTCTGCTGCTGATAGGCGAACAGCATCCCATCGATGCGCTGGCGCAGCGCCGGCGACAGCAGCTGCGCCTCGTCCACCACCCGCCCCGTCAGCGCCGGCACGGCACGGGCGTGGCTCACGCCCGGTACGAGCAGCACCGGCAGAGCAAGCAGCACCGCGCAGGCGAGCCGCAGCGCACGCGCCGCGGCAGCCACGCGCACTGCAGGGGCCGGGCTGCGCCAGCCCCATGCCCCGGCTGAGCTCAGAACGCCACCTCGGGCGCCTTGTCGGCGCCGGGAGTGGTGGCGGTAAAGGTGGCCCGCTCCTTCTTGCCGCGCATGCCAGCGCCGATGCTGGTCGGAAAGCGCAGCACGACCTGGTTGTACGCCTGCACCGCTTCGATAAAGCGCCGGCGCGCCACCGTGATGCGGTTCTCCGTGCCCTCGAGCTGCGCCTGCAGATCCCGGAAGGACTCCACGGCCTTCAGGTCGGGATACTTCTCCGACACGACCAGCAGCCGCGAGAGCGCCGAGGAGAGCTCACCCTGGGCCTGCTCGAAGCGCTTCAGCTTCTCCGGATCATCGATGATCGAGGCATCGACCTGCATCGAGCCCACCTTCGAGCGGGCGTTCGTCACCGCCTCCAGCGTCTCTTTCTCGTGGGCGGCGGCGCCCTTCACCACCCTCACCAGGTTGGGCACCAGATCGGCGCGGCGCTGGTACTGGTTCTCCACCTCGGCCCAGGCCGCCTTCACCCCCTCGTCACGATCGATCACCTCGTTATAGCCGCAGCCAAACAGCGCCAGCGACAGCAGGGTGAGCCAGATCTGCCACACCGCTGCCCAGCCGAGGTTCTGTCGGGTCGCGCTTCGTTGCATCCACATGCAATCCCTATAACGCAGCCTCCGGCTCTGGCAAACGGGCGTCCCGCCCCACCCCTGCCCGCCTGACGGCTG
>JAICQL010000064.1 GCA_025937895.1 Polyangiaceae bacterium
GCGCAGGGCGAGCAAGCCGCGCAGCCGCTGGAGGCAGCGGAGGCCGAGGCACTTCAAGACGAGGCAGCGCAGCTGGACGCGAGTGAGCTGGCGGCAGCCGAGGCAGAGGCAGCCGAAACCGGTGAAGCTCAGTCGGAGGCAGCCGAGGCACCGGCTCAGGCTGAGACAGCCGAGGATGAGGCAGCCCAGGCACCGGCTCAGGCAGAGGCAGCTCCGCCGGAGCTGGATGAGCCCGAACGGGCACAGGCCTCCGATGAGAGCTACGCCGTGGCACGCCGGCTGGCCCCACAGGCTGCGCTGGTGCGCGCGTTTCTCGGCGGCGAGGACGCGGACCGCCTGCGCCGACTGGTGCTCGAGCAGCGCAGCCGGGCTGCTCGCGGCCGCAGCAGCAAGGAGGTCTTGCTGTCGAGCGAGGCGCGTGCGGCGGCTGCGAGTGAAGCGCGAGAGTGGGCCGAGCTGTACGAGGCGCCCGAGTTTGGTTCGCTGCAGCACGACCTGCTGCGCCTGCGCACCTTCATGAGGACGCGGATACGCAGGACCGCCTCCTGAAACAGGCAGCCCCCGCCTGATGCGCGCGGCGCAGCTACACCAGCTGCAGCAGCTTCTGTAGCTTGCGCCGCGGCTCGAGCAGATCAGCGAGGGTATGGCGATCCAGCTCGGATAGAAACTGCTCCGTGGCGCTCGCGAGCACGAGCTTCAGCCGGCACGCGGGGACGATCACGCAGGGCGCCTCGCCCGAGCGCAGGCAAGGCACCACCCCTAGATCGGCCTCCACCTGGCGGACCACGGTGCCGATGCGGATCTCCTCCGGCGGCTTCGCCAGCCGGGCTCCACCCGCCTTGCCGCGCACCGTCTCCACGTAGCCGAGCGCCGCGAGGCCGGTCACGATCTTGAGCAGGTGGTGAACCGAGATGCCATAGGCATCGCTGAGCTGCCCCACGGTCACCTTGTCGGGGGCGACCGTGCCGAGCCCAATCAACGTGCGCAGAGTGTAGTCCGTGTACGCCGTGAGCTGCATCAGACCATCAGCGTGCTCCCATCACGCTCGAGCACCCAGCGCCACGAAGGCGTCGGCATGGATCTGCGAGAGCGGCACCCCGGACAGGTAGAAGGTCTTTTGCAGCGCGCGAACCAGCTCCGCGTTGCCGCACAGAAACACTCGTTCCTGAGCTCGCGGCGGGCCGTCTGCGGCGATGGCGGCGGCCAGCGGCTGGAAGCGGATGGCGCTGCCTGCCGTGCTCACCTCGAGCTCGTTGCCGTCGAGCACGCTACCCGTGACGCGCAGGTTGGGATGAGCCTGCTGCAGCGCGCTGACCTCATCCCAGAGATACAGCCCACTGCGCCGTACACTGCCATGATACAGCCGAATGGGGCCGCGGTGGCCGGCAGCCAGCGCCGCACGCACGATGCCCAGCAGCGGCGCCAGACCCGTGCCTGAGCCAGCCAGACACAGCGGTCGATCCTGCTCGCCCGCCAGATAGTGGCACTCGCCGAAGGGGCCGCGCAGCAGCACCGCCTCGCCCACGGCCGACTCCAGCCACGTGCTCATGGCGCCACCCGGCTGCAGCGCCACGTGCAGCTCGATGGCGCTGCCGGGCAGGGACGCGATCGAGTAAGCACGGCGCAGGCCATCCGCGGGCCGCTCGAGGTGAACGAACTGGCCCGCCTGGTGCGCGAGCCCCGCCGGTGCGGACAGGAATGCACGCAGCACGCCCGCGCTCAGCCGCTCCACCCGCTCGATCCGGGACGCATGTGGCTCACCGCCCCCGCAGCGCTCGATCTCGAGAGCCTCGGTGGGCAAGCACTGGCACGCCAGGAACAGACCCTGCTGCCGGTGCGACTCTTTCAAGCCCCGCTGGGCCGCGGCTGGCACTGCGCCGCGCTTTGCCTTCACCATGCAGCCCCTGCACACGCCGCGCCGGCAATAGGCGGGCAAGGTCAGCCCGTGACGTTCGATGCCCTGCAGCACCGTCTCCTCGGGCGCGAGCTCGATCGAGTCCCCTTCAAATTGTACTAACATGCAAGGTCAGCGGTTGAGCACGTCGTTCTTCACGGACAGCGCGACCTGAGCCACGCGCTCGATCAGCTGCGGCGCCACGTTCAGCGACTGGAGCGTGCCGCCCAGATGTTCCATCACGGCATCGAAGTCAGTCTCGCGCAGACCCATGCGCGCATGGGCGTTCCTCATGTCGCGGCCGCTGTACGCGTTCGGACCGCCGAACGCGAAGGTCAAGAATGCCTTCTGCTTCTCGCGCTGCACGTCCATGTCCACCGACTCGAAGTGGTGAGCGATGCGCTCGTCGGCCAGCACTCGACGATAGAAGATGTCCACTGCGGCATCGACGGCGGCTTCACCCCCGATGAGCTGGTATAGCGATGGGTCGTTCACTGTGATCTCCTGACAGCTCGCCGCGCTCCTGGTGCGGCGAAGTAGGCTTCCTGCCGCCGGCTCGCGCGGCTCTTCAGCGCTCAGCGCCGTAACTTAAACTGGTATCTCAAATACCAGTTTGAAGATGTGTGTCAATCGCTCGCGTATCGCCCCGAGGGTGGGGTTGTGACGCGCGGCAGGGGCGCTGAGCTTGGCCCAGCGAGCGCGCTCTATCCCTGGCTGCTGCGGGCGCTCACCAGCTCGCGTTGCGAGCCAGCTCGAAAGCACGCTCGGCAAACCAGAGGCCCGGTGCTGGTCCGCCCCGGCACTCGCCGTCCGACTCCCCCGGCCGCTTCACCCACAGGTAAGCGTCGAGCGCGGGGTCGTCGGTATCTGCCGTGGGAGCTCGCCCGAGGGCGCGCTCGGTGGGATTGCACCAGTTGTCCGGCCCTGCTGCGGGGCCGTTGCCGTTGCGGCTCGAGTCGATGACGAAATACGTCTCGAGCCCGAGCCGGGTGATGAGGTCGTTGCCATAGCGCAGCAGGTCCGCGTCGCGCTGGTAGTTGGAGACATTGAGGGTGAAGCCACGCACCTTGGCGATGCCGGCCGCGAGCAGGCGCTCCGCCATCACGCTTGCGGGCACCCAGCTCGAGTGCCCTGCGTCCAGGTACACCACGGTGGAGGGCAGCGCGCTCAGTGCCTCGGCGAAGGAGCGGAGCAGCTCCAGGCGCTCGGCTTGATCCGACTCGGACAGACACGTATCGAGCAGCGGCAGAGAGTCGGGCTCGAGCACCACCACGGCGGGCCGCTCGCCGATGGCCTGGGCAAAGGCTGCGGCCCAGTCGCGATACTCCTCGGGGTCTTGCGCTCCGCCCGCTGAATACAGGCCACAGTCGCGATTGGGCACGTGATAGGCGACCAGGACGGGCAACGCACCGGCCTCCGCCGCCGCGCTGACGTAGCGGTCCACCTCTGCAGCGATCGTCTCGTACGGATAGCTGAACCACTCGGCGGCGGGTTGCTGGGCGATTTTCTCTGCCAGCGCCGCCTCCTCAGCGGACGAGGCGCGCAGCATCTCGGCGGCTCGGGCGGCCCACGTGCCCGGATAAACGTACAGGGGCATCGCCTCGAAGGGATTGCCGGGCGGCAACACCGTCACGGGGCGGTCCGCATCCGCGGCGTCGCTCGAGCCCGGCGCGTCACCGCTGGCTGTTGCACCGGACGTCGTATCACCGGGCGCTGATTCCGCGCCGCTGCAGCCCATCAGCGAGAGCGCGGCGAGCGCGACGGCTGCGGCACCGCTTGCCAGGAACGTGAGCTCGGGACGCCGGCACATGGAAGCTCGAATAGCGCGGCGGGCGCTCGGGGTAAAGCTGGCCGACGATGGCAGCTGCGCTGCGAGTCGAAGGGATGTGAGATTGGAGCAATCCATGCAAATGCTGGCTGCTCGCCGGAGGACACCGGAGTAGATTGTGCTGCATTCATGCAGGTTCGCGCTTCTTTTCTACTACTGGCGGTGTTGCTCGCCTGTACGGCCAGCACCTCGAGGCCCGACGTGGAGTCTGCCGGCTCGCAGACGCCATCCCCCGCCATCGAGGCTGCCGCCGGGGCGAGCGGCGCGTCAGCGACGCCTGGCGCTCCCGCTGCCGTGGCGCCTGGCGCTTTCACTGCCGTTGCGCCGCACGTGGCGCTCCTCTCGGATGACTCCTCGCTCAGCCACGAGCAGCGTGCGGCGGCCCTGGTGGCACGCATGACCCTGGAGGAGAAGGCGGCGCAGCTGGGGCACGCAGCGCCGGCGATCCCGCGGCTGGGGCTGCCGCAGTACAACTGGTGGAATGAAGGCCTGCACGGCGTGGCGCGGGCAGGGGTGGCGACCGTCTTTCCGCAGGCGATCGGCATGGCTGCCACCTGGGACGTGGCGCTGATCCAGGAGACTGCGGACGCGATCGCCAGCGAGTTTCGCGCCAAGTACCTGGACACCGTGTCGCCGGACGGCGGGACCGAGCAGTATCGGGGCCTGACGGTCTGGTCTCCAAACGTGAACATCTTCCGCGACCCGCGCTGGGGGCGAGGGCAGGAGACGTACGGCGAAGACCCGTACCTGACCTCGCGCATCGGAGTGGCCTTCGTCCAGGGCTTGCAGGGCAGCGATCCGAAGTATCTCAAGACGGTCGCCACCCCCAAGCACTTCGCCGTGCACAGTGGCCCGGAGTCGAATCGGCACAAAGAAGACGTGCACGTATCTCCGCAGGATCTGCACGACACCTACCTGCCCGCGTTTCGCGCGACGGTGGTCGAGGGCAAGGCCCGCAGCGTGATGTGCGCGTACAACGCCGTCGACGGCATCCCGGCCTGCGCGAGCGAGCCGCTGCTCGAGCGCTACCTGCGCAAGAGCTGGGGCTTTCAGGGCTTCGTGGTGACGGACTGTGGCGCCGCCGCCAACATCTACCGTGAGGACGCGCTGCGCTTTGCGCCCACGCCAGAGGCGGGGGTCACGGCCGGCTTCAATGCCGGCATGGATCTCATCTGCGGGGACTACCGCAACCAGATGACCACGGACGCGCCCGCGATCGTCGCTGCGGTGCGGCAAGGGCTCCTGTCGGAAGCCGTCATCGATCGCGCGCTGCAGCGCCTCTTCACCGGCCGCTTTGCGCTGGGTCTGTTCGATCCGCCAGGGGCCGTGCCGTACTCCAGCATCAGCAAGAATGAATACGATACGCCCGCGCATCGCGCGCTGTCGCTGCGGGTGGCCAAATCCTCGCTGGTGTTGCTGAAGAATGCGGGTGGCCTGTTGCCGTTACGGCAGCCCCCCAAGGTGATCGCGGTCATCGGCCCGAACGCGGACAGCGTCGAGGCGCTCCTGGGCAACTACAATGGCATCCCATCGCAGCCCGTCACCGTGCTCGAGGGCATCCGGCGGCGTTTTCCGCAGTCGCGGGTGCTGTACGCCCAGGGGGTTGGCCTGACGGGGCCGAGGGAAGCAGCCGTCCCCGACGCCGCGCTGTGCCCCGACGCGGCCTGCAGCGCCCCTGGCCTGAAGGGAGAGCACTTCGACAGTCCCGAGCTCGCCGGTGCGCCGAGTAGCAGCCAGATCGGACCGGCGGAGCTCGCCTGGAGTGAGCGCAGGCACACGTCGGCGCGCTGGAGCGGCACCCTGACTGCGCCCGAGACGGGCGAATATCAGTTCGGCTTCGTCAGCAACCAGGGCTATCGCATCTGGGTCGACGGCAAGCTCATCGCCAACGACTGGTCCGATCGCGATGCGCCTGCGGCGGCGGGCGGCAAGATCCGCCTGGTGGCCCAGCGCAGCTATCCGATCAAGGTCGAGGCCATGCAGCGAGGGCGCCGGGGCGAGCAGCGGCTGGTCTGGAGCTTGCCGAGCTACCAGGGGGACGACGCTGTCGCCGCTGCACGCGAGGCGGAGCTCGTGATCATGGTGGCCGGGCTCTCGGCGCGCATCGAGGGGGAAGAGCTGCGCTTCACGGCGCCCGGCTTTCGTGGCGGCGACCGCACGAGCATCGACCTGCCGGCGCCGCAGCAGGCGCTGCTCGGGCGGGTCGCTGCGCTGGGCAAGCCGGTGGTGCTCGTGCTCATCAATGGCAGCGCCATGGCCGTGAACTGGGCGGAGCGCCAGCTGCCCGCGATCGTGCAAGCCTGGTACCCGGGGGGAGAAGGGGGCACGGCGATCGCCGCGCTGCTCGCGGGCGACTTCAGCCCGGCGGGACGCTTGCCTGTCACCTTCTACAAGTCCGTCGAGCAGCTGCCGCCCTTCAGCGACTACTCGATGCGTGGCCGCACGTATCGTTACTTTGGCGGGGAGGCTCTGTACCCTTTTGGTTACGGCAAGAGCTTCACCACATTTACGTACCAGAACGGGCGCACCAGCGCGCCGCGCATCTCGGCCAGCGGCGCGGTCACCGTCTCCGTGGACGTGACCAACACCGGCAGCATGGCCAGCGACGAGGTCGTGCAGCTCTACGTGACCCTCGTGGGGGTGGCTGGGGCGCCACGGCGTTCGCTGCAGGGCTTTCAGCGCATTCACCTGACCCAAAACGAGAAAAAAACGGTCGAGTTTACGCTGCGCGAGCGGGCGCTCAGCTTCGTCGACGCGGCGGGCCAGCGGAAGATCGTGCCGGGGAAGATCGACGTGTGGGTAGGTGGCGGACAGCCCAGCTCGCGAGCGGGGGCGGCGAGCCCCGGCGTGCGCGCTTCCTTCGAGGTGACGGACGGGGCGCTGCTCCCCGATTGAGGGCAACTGCAGAAATCCAGCTCCGAGCGCAGCGGTGCCGGCAGGCGCGTTCTACGATGGCGATGCAACACCGTTTGTGCAATCGTTTCCAGCTGGGCCGCCGCGGAGCTACCCGCTGGCGCTGACCCCGCAAATGAAAGCGTGTTCGCGAGCCTGACCGTGCGGGGGCTGGCGGGCAGCCGTCACGTCTTTAGCTAGGAGAAGCCCGATGGCCTTGAGAAGACTGAGCACGAGCGCAGCAGCGATCATCGCGATCTTTGGATGTTCCGAGAGTGCGGACGAGGGCACCCCTCCGCCCCCGTTTGGCAGCATGTTGCCCAGCCAGGCATCACCGGCGCCTGGCAACGGCGGAGGCGCAATGGAGCAGACGCCGCCTTCCAGCGATCCGGCTTCGTCCGCAAACGGGGGAGGAGCACTTCCCGTGGGGCAGGGCAACGAGGGGCAGAACCCGGACGACATCGGTATCGCCGATCCGGGCGGGTCCGGAGAACAGGCGGGCGGGAGCCAGACGGAGCCGGGCACCACGCCACCCGAGGGCATGGAGCAGCCCGGTATGGAAGCTCAGCCCCCCGCGGAGCCGCCAGCGACGGAGCAACCCCCCGCGCAGCCGCCGGCGGAGCCCGAGCCCCCGCCGCCGCCGCCACCGATCGTTCGTCCCGCGCTGAACTGCGGGGCGCCGGCTCCGGCGCTGCAGAACGGCATCCAGGGCTGTGCCGTGAACGATGGAGGCAACGTCTCCGAGCAGGACTGGTTCCTCTGGTACTCGGGCGGCAGCGGCTGCATGACGAGCTTCGATACCCCCTCGGGCGCGTTCAGCGCCAACTGGAACAACCCGGGTGACTTCCTGGCACGCAAGGGCTTCTGGTTCGACGAGACGCAGACCTTTGACCAGATCGGCGAGATCGGCGCGGACCTGAAGTTTACCCGACAGGGCAGCGCCGGCGGCTTCTCGTTCATCGGCATCTACGGCTGGACCCTGGAGCCGCTCGTCGAATACTACATCGTCGAGGATTCCTTCGGTAACGGCCCGGCGCAGCCCTTCAACACGCAGCTGCGTGGCAACTTCACGATGGATGGCGCCACGTACAACATCTACACCGGCGCCCGGCAGAACCAGCCCTCCATCATCGGCGACGCCAACTTCACGCAGGTCTTCAGCGTGCGGCAGAACCCCCGCCAGTGTGGCCACGTCTCCATCTCGGAGCACTTCCGGCAGTGGCAGCGGATGGGCATCGGCCTCGGCCTCGCGAAGGAAGCCAAGATCCTGGTGGAGGCGGGTGGCGGCAACGGCAGCATCAACTTCAGCCACGCCGTCGTCACGGTTACGCCGAATGACTGACTGACTCGCCGCTGGCGCCCGCGTGCCAGCGGCTCCGTGAGCTAGAAGAGGCAGCTCCAGCAAGGAGCTGCCTCTTTTCTTTGGTGCGCCCTGTCTACTTGCCCGCCCACATGGCGAGCTCGATCGGTCGCAGGCGGCGGGCAGGGGCGTGCGGCGTGAGCGCGTTGAGGCACTCGGTCAGGCACTCCACCAGGTAGTCGATCTCCGGGCGCGGGCGCGCGGCGATGCGATAGTGGCGGCTGTCGCTGCCCTGCTTGTTGCCGCACTCGCGGATCAGGCAGCCGTGCTCGCACAAGAGGCGGTTGCGCAGCGTCACGCCGTCGATGCCGTCGGGCATCTGCAGGTACACGAAGTTGGCTTGCGCCGGATAGACGTGGATGCCCGGGACGGTGCGCAGCCGGTCCTCCAGGTAAATGCGATCCCGCACCACCTGGCGCCGGCCCGCCTCGTATTCATCGCGGTGCTGCGGCAGCTCCTCGATCAGCGCCTGGCCGAGCGAGTTCATATTCCAGAAGGGCAGGGCGCGCTGCAGCCGCTGCGCCAGCTCGGGGTTGGTGACTGCGTAGCCCATGCGCACGCCGTGCAGCCCCAGGTTCTTGCCCAGGCTCTTCAGCACGACGGCGTTGGTGTAGCGCTTCACGTCGCGGTCCACGCTGGGCACCACCTGCTCGTCCGCGAAGTCGATGAACGACTCGTCGATCACCACCACGTCCAGGCTGCGCAGGGCCTCCAGCACGCGCAGCACGTCCCCGCGCGGCATCAGCGCACCGGTGGGGTTGTTTGGGTTGCAGAGCACGGCGGCGCGAGCGCCGCTGCGGAGCACGTTGCCCACGAACTCCCCCGGCGAGAGCCGGAAGTCGTTCTGCGCGTAGCGCAGGAAGGTGTGGACCCGCTTGCCCGACAGCGTGGGGTCCTCCGTCCAGCGGCTGAAGGTGGGCACGGGGATGGCGATCGACTCTGTCACCAGCAGCCGGTTGATGAAGCTGATGAGCTCCGTCGAGCCGTTGCCGATGATGAGCGTGTCTGGATCCAGCCCGACGAAATCCGCGAGGCGCCTGGCGATGTCCTGGTTTGAGCTGGGATAGAACTTCAGGATCGTCTCCAGCCGCGAGCGCAGGCTGTCGAACATCTGCGGAGTGGGAAAGTACGGGTTGACCGGGATGCAGTAGTCGCGCAGGCGCCCGGCGCCCTTACCGTTCATGCTCGCCGTGAGCTCGAAGATCGACGGCGAGTGCTTCGTGTCAGCGAATAGCTCCAGGTTGACGGGATACTTCACGCGTTCAGCTCCATTGCCTCGGGGTTGCTTCAACTCGAGGTCTACGGGCGCGCGTGAAGGACGGTCAACGCGGGTACCCGGAAAAAGCCTGCGTGTTTCACGTGCACTAGATAGTGCTGCGCGCGGCGCGCCAAAGTCATCGCGAATGATGTCGAACTTCGAACAATTGTGCAGTTCTGTGCGCGGCTCGGTCTCTGTGTTCGGAAGCGGCGAGCGACGGCGGTGCTGCCCACCGGGCTTACCGACATCGTCGAGCTGCTGGTGCCCGAGCTGCCGCCGCGGCCTGTTCCGCCACGAATATCGCGGCTCCACGTTGCGCGAGCACCTGGAGCTGGCGCGCCCGGAGAACCGCTTCAGCCGCGGCTCGAGCGCGCTCAGCGCCGAGTAAGGCGCTGGCGCTGCTGCCGGGGCGAGCTGCCCTTCAGGGCAGCTCGAGCGGCTTGGGCTCGGGGCGCTCTTCGCTGGGCGTGCGCTGGCCGTGCTGCGCACCGGAGGCCACGAACTCGTTCAGCAGATCGCGACACTCGGGCTTGCCGCGCAGGTGCCGGACGATGAAGTTGCTGGTCTCCTTGAAGGCCTCTTCGTAGCTGAGGCCGTCGCGGGCGCGCTTGGCCACCTTCTCGCGGCCTTGCGCCAGATCCTCTTCCAGGGCCTCGGCGTAGCGGGCCAGCTGGGCTCGCAGCTGCTCGATCTGCGCGCGCAGATCCTTCGCCGTGGCGTTGCGCGCGGCGCGCTTGGCCTCGCGTGACTTGGCGTACTGGCGCTTCAGCTCCACCACCGCCTGCGCCGCGCCGCACTGCTCGTACAGCTCGCGCGTGCCCTCGGCGCCAGCGGCGTCCGCGCGGTTCCTGAGCTCCAGGGCGGCCTCTTCCGCCTTCTCCAGCTCGAGGCGCGCCGCCGTCTCTTCCTCCTGGAAGGCGCTCACGTCGCGCAAAGTGCGCGACTCTTCCTGCGCCAGCTCCTCCACCTTGCGGCCGATCTCGGCGCGCAGCGCGCGACCGCGGCGCTCCAGCGCCTCCAGCCGGCGCGTGTGGCTGGCGATCTCGCCCTCCAGACCGTTGGCCTTGGCGGCCAGCTCCCACGCGCGCTGCATGGCGCGCATCACTTCCGGGTCGGCATTGCCGCTGGGATAGGCGCGCGCGATCATGCGCGAGAACAGCCCGGCGCGGCTCGCCCACTCGGTCACGTCCGCGGAGCGCGGTGGCGGTGGGGGCGGGGGGATGCCCGGGGCTTGCTGTGGATCGGCCGTCTTGTCCCAGGCCTGCGAGGGCAGCGAGCGCTGCAGCGCCTTCAGCTCCTCCAGCAGGTGGTGGCCATCGCGATAGCGCCGGCGCTGCTCTTTCTCCAGCAGGCGCAGGATGATGCGCTCCGCCACCGGGTTGCAGTCTTTACGGATGCTGCTGGGCCGCGGCGCCTGCCCCGTGCGCTGCAGCTCGAGCAAGGTGTCTCGATCGCTGGAGCGGAAGGGCAGCTGCCCGGTGATCATCTCGAAGAACAGGATGCCCAGCGCGTACAGATCCGACTGCGGCCCCGCCGTCTCACCGCGCGCTTGCTCCGGGGACATGTATTCGGGCGTGCCGAACACCGCGCCCTTGGGCGCCAGGCGCGGATCATGCGCCAGCGCGGCCAGCCCGAAGTCGAGGATCTTGACGAAGTCCTTGCGGCCGCCGCGGGTGGTGAGCAGGATGTTGTCGCTCTTCAGATCGCGGTGCACCACACCCAGGTCGTGCGCGCGCGCGAGCGCCGCGCCCATCTGCTCCAGGATATCCACGGCGCGCTGGATGGGCATCGGCCCGCGCGCGATCTCCGTGGAGAGCGGCGTGCCGACGAGGTACTCCATCACCAGGTACAGCTCGCCGTCGTCGGTCTCGCCGATGTCGTGGATGTCGATGATGTGCGCGTGATCGACGCGGTTGGCGGCGCGCGCCTCGCGCAGCATCCACGCGCGCAGGTGGGTCTCTCCCCGCAAGTCGGGCCGGATGAGCTTGACGGCGACCACGCGGTCGATGAGCACGTGGCGGGCACGGTACACGATGCCCATGCCGCCCTCGCCGATGCGTGCTTCGAGCCGATATCGACCAGCGATGACCTTGTTGAGTGACAGGTCATCCCGCTGGCGACTGCTACGAGTGGACTTGTTAGCGGCTGCTTGAACCATGTCTACGCTTCTACGCTCACTGGCTTCCGGTCGCGTGGCGACTGGGTCGTTGCTTCCAGGTTGTCCTGGCGACTACAGCTGACTGGCTACAGTTGCCTGACTAAGTTGCTTCTTGCCGGGTGACAGTTCCTGGTGACAGGACGAGAACCTCTCGACTCGCGACCGCGTCGATAGATGTTACGGGCATTGCCCTACGACAACCAAGACCCCGCTCGCGAATTGTCCGCGCGCTTCACGCTCCCCGCGGGACGCGTGAAGCAGCTTTCCTTACCTCTCAGAAGACCCCTCGCAAGAGCGAGACGTGGACGGCCGGAGCCTGGCGGACCTGGTGTATTTGCAGCTCTTCGGCGCTGTAGCTTGCCGCTACCTGTACCTGTGGCAGCTCCAGATGCGGCGAGGCTGGCGCTGGCGCCTCAGGGCCCGCCGCTGCGGCAGCAGCCAGGGCGCGCTGCGTCGGGCGCTGCGCACCTCGAGGCCCGCGAGCGTCCAGCGGCACCTCGTCGTCCGACGAGCGTTGCTGCTGGTAGGTGTCGTCCGGCTGGAACTGCGTGGCGGTGACGATACCGATCAGGGTGGGGATGAACAGCGCGATGCCGCCGGCGAGCACGAAGGACGGGGGCTTGGGGCTGCTGCTGCCGCCCAGGTAGTAGCCGGCGAAGCCGCCGCCACCTGCGCCCACCACACCGCCCAGCACGTACAGCCACGTCGGCTTGACCCCGAGCGCTGCCTCGGTGAGCATCACTGCCTCCGCGCCCACGAGCGCGCCTCCACTGATACCTTTGGCCCGGTTGGTGCTGTCCGCGCGGCTCTCGCGGGAGCTGGCCAGGAGCGCCATCAGTGCACAAAAACCGAGTGATATCCTCGGGAACGCGTTCATGATGATCAGCTGCTCCTGTGGCCGTTGTGGTTGCTGCTGCCGCGCGGCGTACCCCGGGGCCCGTGACCAAGACCCTGACCAGATTCTACAGCGGACGAACAGGCCGGGATCTTTAACGTCGCTGTCATTGCGCCCCCGATGGGCTCATGCCGGGGCAGAGTCTGGGCCTGCCAGGAGGTCGTTCGGCTGAATTCCGCTGCTGCCGCAGCTACCGGCAGCCCAGGTCTAGGGACATGTCTGCGGGCGGCCGTTTCTTGCCGACATCCGCGCTTCGCGCCGTTGCCAAGCGGCGCGCTTTCGGCCACATCGGGAAAACTTCCGCATGAGTATCCGTGCTGCAGAGCAACTGGGGGCCGCGCCCGAGTCCGTGCCCGCTCTGGCTGCCAGCCAGGCGCTGGCCGAGCGCTTGCGACCGTGGGTGGAGCTGGCCAAGCCGGGGGTGACCCGGCTGGTGTTGATCACCACCTTGTTTGGCGGTCTGGTGGCTCCTGGCCACGCTTCCCCGCTCCGCTGGCTGGCGACCTTGCTCGGCACCACCCTGGTGGTGGCCGCGGCCAACGCGCTGAACATGGCGCAGGAAGCCGATCTGGACGCGTTGATGACGCGCACCCGGCAGCGCCCGCTGCCGGAGGGGCGGCTCGAGTCGCGCGCCGTGGTGCGGGCCGCGCTGGCTGCTGCCTTGCTCGGGACGGTGCTGCTGCTGTGCGTGGGCTGGGTGGCTGCCGGGCTCGCGCTGCTGGCCCTGCTGAGCTACGTGGCGGTGTACACGCCGCTCAAGCGCATCACCCCGCACGCGCTGTACGTGGGCGCGGTGCCGGGCGCCATTCCACCGCTGATCGGCTATGCCAGCGTCACGGGCGGCGCGCTCGACGCAGCGGCGTGGACCTTGTTCGTGTTGCTTGCGGTGTGGCAGGTGCCGCACTTCCTGGCCATCGCCACCTTTCGCCGGGCGGAGTACGCGCGCGCCGGCTTGCCCGTGTTCACCGTGTGTCGCTCGCAGACAGAGGTGCGGCGCCTGATGCTGGGCTGGAGCGTCGGTCTGTTCCTGGTCAGCTTGCTGCCCATCGCCATCGGCATGGGCGGCACCTTGTACGCCTCGCTGGCGGTCGGCTTTGGCCTGCCCTTCCTGCTCGGCGCTGCCTATGGCCTCAAAGCATCGGCCGACGTGGCCTGGGCGCGCTCGCTGTTCTTCGCATCCATGCCGCACCTGGTCGTGCTGTTCGTCGGCCTCGCCCTGTAACGCCGCCGGGCCTGCTCGCGCTGGCGTTTTGCCTTCAAACTGGCACATGCTGCCGGCGTGTTTCGTCTGTGGCTCTGCCCGGGGGTTCTGGTTCTGGCGCTGGCTTGCTCCACCGAGTCGCGCCGGGTGGAGAAGCGCAGCGAGCCCGTGCGGCCGGCGGTGGCTGCGGGCCGCAGCACGCACGAGAGCCGCACGGGCGAGCTGACCCGCCGCTGGCTGCTGTACGTGCCGCGCACGATGGAGCCGGCGGAGCCGCTGGCGCTGGTGCTCAACCTGCATGGCTCGGGCAGCTCGCCCGAGGAGCAGCTGGCGCTCAGCGGGCTGGAAGACGTGGCCGAGCGCGAGGACTTCGTGATCGTGGCGCCGGCGGCGGCGGGGCCCGAGCAGCGCTGGAACGTGCCGCCCGACGCCACGAAGCAGGACGACGTGCGCTTCCTCTCCGAGCTGATCGACCGAGTGGCGGCGCTCACGCCCATCGATCGCCAGCGGGTGTTTGCCACCGGCTTCTCCGGCGGCGGGCGCATGGCCTCGCAGCTGGGCTGTGAGCTGTCCGAGCGGGTAGCAGCGGTCGCGGCGGTGGGGGGCATTCGCTTTCCCGGGCCGTGCCAGCAGGCGCGCGCAGTGCCGATCCTGGCGATCCATGGCGCTGCGGACGACGTGAACCCATACGAGGGGGGCGGGCAGCCCTACTGGGGCACTGGGGTGGAGCCCGCGGTGGCGGGCTGGGCCGAGCACAACCACTGCCCGGAGCGCAGCGAGCAGACCTTGCAGCCCACCAGCGTGCGCGAGATTCGCTACGGGGGCGATGACTGTGGCGCGGAGGTGGTGCTGTATCGCATCGAGGAGCTGAAGCACAGCTGGCCACACGCCGTCGCCGCGCTCGATGACGAGGGTAGCGGGTTGCGCACGGGCGATCGGCTGCGGGGTGGCGAGGTCACCGCCAGCGAGCTGCTCTGGCGCTTTTTCCAGCGCCATCCGCTGCCGGAGCGCTGAGGCGGCTACCAGTCGCGGGTCAGCGCCAGGCTGACGATCGGACCTTCCTGGTGCGAGCCGTGCAGGCGCTGCAGCGCCGGCACGCGCGCGCCCGGTATCAGCGCGAAGTCGCTGAATGGGCTGAGTAGCAGCTCCGCCCCGAGGTATGCGATGGCGCCGCCCGAGTGCGGATCGCGCTGGCCTTGCTCGCGGCTGCTCTGATCCCAGCGTGCGTCGCACAGGCCGCGCGCCGCGAAGCTCTCCCCCAGCTGGTACTGCAGGGCCGTGCTGGCGCGCAGCGAGCGGCCGGGCACGAGGCGCGCGCGGGTGAGGATGGGCTCGCGCTGCACCAGGCTGGCATACGCGGAGAGCGAGCCTTCGAAGAAGGCCAGCGCCGCGCCCAGCGACAGATCGAGCGAGCCGGAGCCGGGCTGCGCCTCCAGCGGCAGCGGCGCGCCCAGCTCATCCTCGTGCCAGGGCCCGGTGGGCAGCTTCACTCCGGCCAGCGTGGCCAGCAGCCAGCGCGGTGCAAAGCTGCGGTCGCGCCACACGAACCACTTGGCGCTCAGCTCCGCGTCGCCCACGCTGCGCAGCTCGCTGCGAGCCAGGCTGGGATCGGTGACCTCGCGGTACACGAGCGGCAAGCTGGCGAGCAGGAACAGGTCATCGCGCACGGCCCAGGCCGTGGAGAGGTCTGCGCGCAGCTCGCGGATGCGAGCGCGGTCGAGCCCGGCCGTGCCGATGGCGTCGGTGCGGTAGCGCAGCTCCGCCGCGGAGCGCAGCCGGCCCAGGAACGGCTGCTCCGTGCCGGCGCTGGTGAGCGTGGAGTCACCGCTGCCACAGGGTGCGCAGGCGCCTGCCGGCACCGACCAGATCGCGCTGACGGAGCTGACTGCTGCAGCCAGCAGCGCGGCGCTCACGCGACGGCTCATCGCACGCTCACTCCACCTGCACTGCGAGGCTCGCCGAGAAGGCATCGAGCAGCGCGTCCTCTTCGCCGCCTGCCGCCAGCGCGCTGGCATCCAGCGCGCTCAACCAGCGCTCGCTGTCGAGCACGAAGCTCAGGCTGACCTCGGGGCGCTCTCGCGAGAGCTCGAGCTCGACGGGCAGGGTCACGTCCAGGATACGCGCGCTGAGCAGCTCCAGGGGCTGCAGCTCGGCCTCGGACGGCCCGCTCGCTCCGCGCAGCAGGAAGGAGTGCTCGAGCATGGCGGGCGCCGTGGCCAGGCCCAGCGCGTCGCCGTCTGCAGGCCCGATGCGGTAGCGCAGCGAGCAGTAGCGCCCCGCAGGCGGCTGCAGATTGCCGATGCGGGCGGGGGTGGTGGCGTCCGTGCTCACGCCGTTGACGATCACGGGCACCGCCGAGAGCGTCGGGGTGGAGTTGCCATGGGCGTGCGCCTCCGGCAGCAGCCAGCGCGTGAGGGTGCGGTACGCGCTCGGGCAGCCGAGCAGCTCGATCTCGGTGCTGGTCCAGCGCAGCTCATCGACGCGCAGCACGCCCGTGCCTGCGGGCAGCGGCTCGCCCCCGGACACGCTGCGCACGGCCATCAGCTCCACGTGTACGCCCGAGCTCGACTCCGAGCTGCAGGCGCTGAGCACGAAAGCGAGCGCCAGGACGCCGCAGGAGTATCTCGTTCGGTGGGGGATCATGCCTGCACCATAGACTGCCGCGCGGGCGGGGCCCATGCGGTGAGATATCGCAGCTCAGGGCAAAAAGCCGCCCGGCGGGCCCTCCTGAAGCCGGACGGGGGCGGCCGGCGCCGAGCCCCCCAAACAAGCTTTCAGTATCCGAGGCGCCCGCCGCGCTACACGGAGCTGCCTCGAAACCGAGGCAACCCGCGCGGTGCGGAGCGGCGGAACGCGGCTAGTCCGCCAGGATGGGCCGCAGATCCTTCAGGCACCAGTCGAAGGGGCGCTCGCCGACGGCAACGTCGGCGGGCAGTTGCCAGGCGATGTTGTCGAGGCCGTTGCCCGTGGGCAGGGCCAGGTTGAAGCTGGCGCCCCAGCAGTACTGATCCATCTCGCTGAACAGCGCATCTTGCTGGGCGCCGCTGGTGACCGCCGGCAGCTCCTTGCAGAACACGCTCGACTCCTGCGTGCGATCGAAGCCGGCGGGCAGCGCCTTGAAGCGGATGAAGTTGATGGTGGGGCCTTCGATCGTGAAGGCGAAGCCGATCACGTTGCCGAGCTGCCAGGGCCGCGCGACCTCGGCTGGAGCGCCCGCCCCGGCGTCGCCCGCGTCGGCAGCCGCGCCGGCGTCTGCACCTGCATCCACGCCCGCATCGCCGCCGCTGCCGGGCGCGCTCTGGTTCAGGTTGAAGCCAAACTCCACGCCCCAGTACTGGCCGTAGTTGCCGCTGCCGTTGTCGCCCAGCGGCACCTCGGCGAGGTTGCCGCTGATACAGATCTGCCCGGGCTCGTTGCCCACGGTGATGGTGTTGCCCATGGCTGCGCGCGCCAGGAAGGCGCCGCCGCGGATGCCGTAGGGGTTGGGGCCGATGGCGTACGGCACTTCACCGCTGCCGGCGACCAGCTGCAGCGGCTCGCCCAGGCTGAGGCTCGGGCCGCCGCCAGCGCCGCCGGAGGCGGGGCTGCCAGCAACGCCGGCGCTCCCTCCCGGGAAGATGCCGGAGAGGCCGCCGCTACCGCCGCTTTGCCCGACCTGCCCGCCGCTACCGCCACTGCCGCCGCTGCCGCGCAGCGCGCGCTGCTCCGTACCACACGCGAGCCCCAGCACGCCCGCCAGCATCAGCCACTCGCTCCGCACTCGCTTCATCGCTTCGCCGCCTTCACACGCTCTCACTTGCTCTGCCCCGCCACGGGTGCCCGGCTTACAGTGCCGCGACCGTAACACACGCTGCCGGGTCCGCTGCTTCCTCTGTCCAGGCGGCAGACTTACGAGCTGACCACAATGGGCCCGCAGTAACTGCGGCGAAAGGCGGCGGAAACGGGCATGGGAGACGATGGCGCTCATGGCGCTGGGACTCACCGAACACGAACGTGCGCGCCGCGTGGTCGCCGCGGACCTGGAAATCGACATCCTGGGCCCCTGCAAGTACCCGTCGCCGCTCGCAGAGCGCCTGGCCCACTCGACCATTCACTACGTGGGCCAGGCTGACCGCGTGCTCCTGGAGGACCGGCTGTCGCAGGTGATCGCGCAGGGAGACGAGCTGGCGCAAGCACCTGCCTTCGAGCTGGCAGGGCCGCGCCATCAGCTCTTCTTTCAACCCTCGCGCCTGCGCTGCGGCATCGTCACCTGCGGAGGTCTGTGCCCGGGCCTGAACAACGTCGTGCGTGGCCTGGTGCTGGAGCTGACCCACGGCTACGGGGTCAGCCAGATCTACGGCTTCCGTTACGGCTACCAGGGCCTGGTGCGGCGTCATGGCATCGGGCCCGTGCGCCTGACCCCGACCGTGGTGGCGGACGCTCACCACGAGGGGGGCACGATGCTCGGCACGTCACGCGGCAACCAGGATCCGGCGGAGATGGTCGACCGCTTGCAGGAGCTGGACATCGGCGTGCTGTTCGTGATCGGCGGAGACGGCACGTTCCGCGGCGCGATGAGCCTGGTGGCGGAGCTGCGCAAGCGCGGGCTACCCATCGGCGTCGTCGGCATCCCGAAGACGATCGACAACGACATTCACTTCATCGACCGCAGCTTCGGCTTCGAGACGGCGTTCTCCTCGGCCGTGGACGTGATCCGCAGTGCACACGTGGAGGCCACCGGCGCCAATAACGGCATCGGTGTGGTGAAGCTGATGGGGCGCCACTCCGGCTTCATCGCCTGCCACGCGGCGCTGGCCTCCACGGACGTGGACGCCGTTCTCATCCCCGAGGTGCCGTTGCGCCTGGAGGGGCCGGGCGGGCTGTTCGAGTTGCTGGAGGCGCGGCTGGAGCAGCAGTCGCACGCGCTGCTGGTGGTGGCGGAGGGCGCCGGACAGGACCTGTGCGCGGAGGCCGGCGATGGGCCGCGCACGGATGCCAGCGGCAACGCGCGGCTGGCGGATGTCGGTGTGGTGCTGCGCGATCAGCTCCTTGCGCACTTCAGGCGCCGCCGCACCGAGATCACGCTCAAGTACATCGACCCGAGCTATCACATCCGCAGCGTGCCGGCGTCACCAGCAGACAGCGTGTACTGCTGGAACCTGGCGCGCAACGCGGTGCACGCCGCGATGGCGGGCAACACCAACATGCTGATCGGGCGCTGGCACGGCCACTTCGTGCACGTGCCGATGCCGCTGGCCACGCGCTTTCGCAAGCAGGTCAACGTGCTCGGCGATCTGTGGGCGGCGGTGGTGGAGTCGACGGGGCAGCCCTTCTCGTTTGATCCGCGACCCGCCCAGGCGTCATAGGCGCAGCCCGGCGCCTCCCCCCAAAAGCGCGCAACTGCTCCGGGGGGTGTACCGACAATGGGTACAAGCGCACACGGCGCTGCTCACCGAGCCCTTCAGACGGGCGGTGCAGCCAACTTGAAGAGAATGAGGGACGAACATGAACAAGCGTAGCAACAACGTCGGCGTCGAGATCAGTGATGCACAGCTCGGTATGGTGCATGGTGGTGGCGTGACGGTCGCCTCCGACGAGAACAACAACTACAAGCTCGACCTCAAGCCGGTGGTCGAGACGGCCAAGTGGGCGTGGAAGAAGATCAAGAGCTGGTTCTGAGCCCGACGTTTGCTGCCGGCGTGGCGAGCGGGACACGCCGGCGAGAGAGCTGATGAGAGCCGAACACCGGACGCGGTGCTTCGGCTCTCTTGCTTTGCGCGCTGCTCACTCTGCCGCTGCTCACTCTGCCGGTGCCAGCGCCGGCTGAGCCGAGCCGCGACGCTGCCACCAGCGGCTGAGCGCTCCGCTCAGCGCCTCCATGTACATGTAGAACACGGGGGTCACGTACAGGGTGAGCAGCTGCGAGAACAAGAGCCCGCCCACGACCGCGACGCCCAGGGGCTGGCGTGACTCGGCGCCGGCGCCTTGCCCGAGCGCGATGGGCAGGGTGCCCAGCAGCGCGGCCAGGGTGGTCATGGTGATCGGACGGAAGCGCACCAGGCACGCCTCGTAGATGGCGTCTCGCGCGGACTTGTTCGGGTCGCGCCGGGCCTCGACGGCGAAGTCGATCATCATGATGCCGTTCTTCTTCACCAGGCCCACCAGCAAGATCACGCCGACGAAGGCGTACACGTTCAGATCGAAGCCGAACAGCATCAGGCTCAGCAGCGCGCCGAAGCCGGCGAAGGGCAGGGCCGACAGGATCGTGAGCGGGTGGATGGTGCTCTCGTACAGGATGCCCAGCACCAGGTAGATCACGAACACACTGATGAGCAGCAGCATGCCCAGGCCGCCGAGTGAAGACTGAAAGGCCTCGGCCGAGCCCTGAAAGCGGGTCGTCACGCTCTCCGGCAGCAGGCGCTGCGCGGTGCTCTCCGCCACGGAGATGGCGTCACTCAGCGCGTGGCCCGGGGCCACGTTGAAGGAAACGGTGGCCGCTGGCAGCTGCCCCGAGTGGTTGACGGAGAGCGGGCCGACCCTGCGCTGGATGCTGGCCACGGCGGGCAAGGGCACCAGCGCTCCGCCGTCGGCGCGCACATACAGTTGCTCGAGCGCGCTCGGAGCGCGCTGGGTGCGCGGATCGAGCTCCAGGATCACGGCGTAGCTGTTGGTGGGGGCATAGATGGTGGAGACCTGGCGCGAGCCGTACGCACCGTACAGCGTCTGCTCGATGGCCTGCACCGAAACGCCCAGCTGCGCGGCGCGGTCGCGATCGATCTGCACGCTGATCTGCGGATTGTTCAGCTGCACGTCGGTGGTGACGTCGCTCAGCGCGGGCGACTTGCTCAGCTCCTCCGCCAGGCGCGGCGCCTCGCGGTACAAGAGCTCGGTGTCGGCGCTCTGCAGGGTCAGCTGGTATTCGCTCTTGCTCTGCCTGCCGCCCAGACGGATGGCGGGCGGCACCTGCACGAACGAGCGCATGCCGGGGACGTCGGCCAGCAGCGGCCCCAGCTCCCGCGCGATCTCGCTGGCGCTGTGCTCGCGCTCTGACTTGGGCCGCAGGCGGATGAACAGGTTGCCCTGGTTCGTGCCGGCGCGGCTGCCGCGCGAGCCGACCGCGGACATGAAGGCCTCCACGTCGGGGTGCTGCCGCACGATCTCCGCGATCTGCTGCTGGCGCTCGGCGGCAGCCTCAAAGGAGATGCCCTCCACCGCCTCGGTGGTGATGTTGAGCTGATCGGCGTCCTCCGTGGGCAAGAAGCCCTTGGGAATGGCCACGAACAGCCCCACGCTGCCGAGCAGGATCAGGAAGGAGCCGGCCAGGGTCAGGCGCGGATGGTCCAGCACCTTCTGCAAGGTGCGAGCGTAGTAGCCGAGCAGCGCATTCAGCCCGCGCTCGGTGACCTGGTAGAAGCGGCCCTGCGGCGCGGCGGCGTCGTGTGGCTTCAGCCAGCGCGCGGCCAGCATGGGGGTGAGGGTGAGCGAGACCACGCCCGAGACCAGGATGGCCACGGCGATGGTGACGGCGAACTCGCGAAACAGGCGCCCCACGATGCCGCCCATGAACAGGAAGGGCACGAACACGGCGGCAAGCGACAGGGTCATCGAGACGATGGTGAAGCCGATCTCCTTGCTGGCGTCGAAGGCGGCCTGCATCGGCGTCTTGCCGTGCTCCACGTGGCGCACGATGTTCTCCAGCACCACGATGGCGTCGTCCACGACGAAGCCCACGCTCAGGGTCAGCGCCATGAGCGAGAGGTTGTTCATCGAGAAGTCGAGCAGGTACATCACCGCGAAGGTGGCGAACAAGGCCAGCGGCATGCTGGCGCTGGGGATGAGGGTGGCCGTGGCGCGGCGCAGGAAGGCGAAGATCACCGCCACCACCAGCGCCAGGGTGATCAGCAGGGTGAGCTGCACGTCGTGCACGGACTCCTGCACGGTGAGCGAGCGATCGAACAAGACCTCCAGGGTGACGGCCGCGGGCGTGTCGGCGCGGAAGCGCGGCAGCAAGCTCAGCACCGCCTGCGCCACCTCGACGGTGTTGGCGCCGGGCTGCTTCTGCACGGCCAGCACCACGGCCCGCTCGCTGCCCTGGGCGGACGCACGCCAGGCGGCGGTCTTGTCGTTCTCGACGCTGTCGAGCGCGCGGCCCAGATCCGCCAGGCGCACGGGCGCGCCGTTCCGGTACGCGACGATCAGCGGCAGGTATTCACTGGCGCGCTGCAGTTGCCCGTTGGTCTCGATCGAGAAGGCCTTGTGCGGCCCGTACAGGGTACCGGTGGGCAGGTTGACGTTGGCGTTCTGCACGGCGCTCGCGACCTGATCCAGGCCGATGCCGGCAGACGCCAGCTTCTGCGGATCCACCTGCAGGCGCACGGCGTACTTCTGCGAGCCGTACACCTGCACCTGCGCCACGCCGCGCACCTGCGAGATGCTCTGCGCCAGGCGCGTCTCGGCGAACTCGTTGACCTCGTGCAGCGGCAGGCTCTGGCTGCTGAGCGAGAGCAGCAGGATGGGCGCGTCCGCCGGGTTTACCTTGCGGTAGCTGGGCGGGTTGGGCATGTCGTCCGGCAGCCGCGGCGTGGCCCGGGCGATGGCGGCCTGCACGTCCTGCGCGGCCGAGTCCAGATCGCGCGCCAGGTTGAACTGCAGGGTGACGTTGGTGACGCCCAGCGCGTTCTCCGAGCTGAGCGAGTCGAGCCCGTCGATGGCCGAGAACTCGCGCTCCAGCGGGGTGGCCACGCTGGTGGCCATGGTCTCCGCGCTGGCGCCGGGCAGCTGCGCGCTGACCTGGATGGTGGGAAAGTCCACGTCCGGCAGGGCCGCGACCGGCAGCCGCAGGTAGGCGAGGAAGCCGAACAGGAGCAGCGCCAGCATGATCAAGCTGGTCGCCACCGGGCGACGGATGAAGGGCGACGAGAAGTTCACCGCGCGCCTCCCGGAGCGGCAGGCGCGGGCTCTGCCGGCAGGCGTGCCTGCGCGGCGCGCCCAGGGCTGACGGCAGGCCTGGCAGAGCTGCCAGCGCTGCCAGGCTCAGCCGCAGGCTGAATGGTGACGGGCGCCCCGTCCTTGAGGCGAACGAAGCCGTCGGTGACGACGCGAGCCTGCGGGCTCACTCCGTCGCGCAGCAACGCCAGTCGATCGGTGGTGCGTAGCACCTGCACCGGCTGCTGCTTCACCTTCTGATCTGGACCGACGACGAACACGTACGTGCCGTCCTGCGCCTCGCGCACGGCCTCTGCCGGCACCACCAGCGCGTCGTGATCCGTACCCAGGGTGAGCACCACGTCCACGCTGGCGCCGGGCCAGAGCGCGAGATCGTGGTTGGTGAACGTGGCCTTCAAGCTGATCGTGCCGGTGGCCGTGTCGACAGTGTTCTCCAGGAACGTGAGCTGGCCCTGCGCGGGCGGCGCACCCTCCACCCCCTGTGCGCCCTCCAGCCGCTGCGTCGCGCGCACCGGTAGCGCTCCGCTGGCCAGGCCCTGGCGGATGGCCGCCAGGTGCTGCTGCGGCACCGCAAAGCGCACCTGCACGGGGGAGAGGCTGCGGATCACCACCAGTGGCTGCGCCGCGTTGGCCTGGATCACGTTGCCCGCGTGCACCAGCAGGCTGCCGGTCTTGCCGTCGATGGGCGAGGTGATGCGCGTGAACTTGACGTTCAAGCTGGCGCTCTCGATCTGCGCGCGCATCTGCTCCACCTGCGCGCGCGCGGACGCCGCGTCTGCCTGGGCCTGCGCCAGCTGCTGCTCGGTAGCCAGACCCTGCTCCGCCAGCTGCGCGTAGCGCTCCGCTTCACTGCTCGCTTGCTGGGCGAGCGCGCTGCTGCGCGCCAGCTCCGCGCGCGCGGCGGCCAGGGACGCGCGGTACGGGCGCGTGTCGACGCTGAACAGCAGGTCGCCCTTCTTCACGAAGGCGCCCTCGACGAAGTGCACCTCCGTGATCTGACCGCTCACCTGCGGCACCACCGCGACGCTGTTACTCGCCTCCACCGTGCCGAAGGAGCGCAGCTCGATGGGCACGTCTTCGGCCTTCACCTCCGCCACGGTCACCGGCGCGGCGGCGCCCGCGCTGCCCTTGTCAGCGCTGCCCTTGTCAGCGCTGCCGGGCTGGGCTCCCGACTCGGACTGGGCCGTGGCAGAATGGCTCTGCGCTGCCGGGCGAAGCAGCAGCCACGTGGCCATACCCACGCAAGCTGCCAGCAAGGCTGCGAAGGCGAGCCATCTCTTCATGTACGGCGGGGAGGGAGACAGCGAAGGGGAGGACCACACTGCTCGAAGATAGAGCCAGCGCCTTGCCGAACTCTGTCGCGATTGTGTCTTAGTGTGTAGGCCCGCGGGCGTTGTGCGTCCAGCCGCCGTGCCGGGGTATGATTCAACACATGGAGCACGCACGCCTGCACGTGTTGCTCGTGGAGGACGACGCCAAGCTGGCTCGACTCACGCGCGACTACCTGGAGCATCATGGGTTGCTGGTGACCAGCGTGGCGGATGGCAACAGCGCCGTGCGCGAGGGACTGCGCGCTGACATCGACGTCGTGGTGCTGGATCTGATGCTGCCGGGGCGCGACGGCTTTGACGTGTGCCGTGAGCTGCGCAGCAAATCGCATGTGCCGATCATCGCCGTCACGGCGCGGGTGGACGTGGCCGATCGCGTGCTGGGCCTTACCCTGGGCGCGGACGACTACGTGACCAAGCCATTTGCCGCGCGCGAGCTGCTGGCGCGCATCGAGGCCGTGGCGCGCCGCGCCCAGGGCCGCGCGGGCCCGGAGGCGCAGCTGCGCGTCGGGCGGCTGCAGCTGGACACCGCCAGCTTGACGGCGACGCTCGACGGCCGCGCGCTGCAGCTCACTGCCTACGAGTTTGCGCTGCTGCGCGTGCTGGCGGACAACGCCGGGCGCGTGCTCAGCCGCGAGCGCCTGCTGGAGCTGGCCAAGGGCAACGCGGACGAGGCCTTCGATCGCTCGATCGACGTGCGCATCTCGCGCCTGCGCCAGAAGCTGGGGGATGATCCACGGCACCCGGTGTTGCTCAAGACCGTGCGCGGCTCCGGTTATCTGCTCAATCCGCGGGGGGACGAGGGATGACGCGCGAGGGGCTGCGCAGCTGGCTGCGCGGGCGGCGCTTGCTCCTGCGGGTGTACCTGCATGGCATCCTGCTCCTGGCGCTGGCCGCGGGCGCGAGCGCACTGGTCGGCAGCTATCTGCTGGAGCCTGCGATGGAGCGTCCGACCCGCCCCAGCACCACCTGGATCGCCTGGCACATGAACGACCTGCTCGACGAGCCCGCGCAGCTCGAGCGTGAGCTCGGTGATCTGCACGAGCGCGGGCACCTGGACGTGTGGTTATTCACGCGTGAGGGGCGCTTGCTGGCGGGCCACGCGGCGCCCGTGCCCGCGCCGCTGAGCGCGGCGGAGCTCGTGGAGCTGGAGCAGCTGAACACGCGCTTCCGCGACGGCGAGGGCCTGGTGGCGCTGCGCGGCGCGGACGGTAGCCTGCAGCGCTACGCACGCCTGCGCTACCCCGTGCCGCCGCTGCCCTGGGGCACGGCGGCGGGCCAGCTGCTGGCGGCGCTGGCGGTGATCGCGCTGGCCTCCATGCCGCTGGCGCGCTCGATCAGCGCACCGGTGGAGCGCCTGGCGGCTATCACGCGGGCCTTCGGCAAGGGCGACCTGGCGCTGCGCGCGCCGGCCGCGGGCGCCGGGGAGATCGCCGATCTGGGGCGCGCCTTCAACGAGATGGCCGAGCGCATCGTGGCCTTGCGGCGCTCGGAGAAGGAGCTCTTGGCCAACGTGTCTCACGAGCTGCGCACGCCGCTGGCACGCATGCGCCTGGCGCTGGAGCTGGCGCGCGAGGGTAACACGGCCCAGGCGCGCAGCTATCTGCAGGACATCGAGGAAGATCTGGCGGAGCTGGAGCCACTGCTCGACGACATCATGACGGCGGCGCGGCTGGATCTGCAGCGCGGCTCGGGCGCGGACGCGGCCCCGCCGCTGCGCCGGCAGACCCTGGCCGGGCGTGAGCTGCTGGAGGCGGCCAGCGCGCGCTTCGGGCGGCGCTTTCCTGGACGCGCGTTGCGCTGCACCACCGGTCCCGCCCTGCCTTCGATCGAGGCGGACCCCGGGCTGCTGCGGCGGGTGCTGGACAACCTGCTGGACAACGCTGCCAAGTTCTCCGAGCCGGACCAGCCCATCGAGCTCACGGGGCGCGCCTCGAGCGATCCACCGGCGCTGGAGATCGAGGTGCGCGACCGCGGCATCGGCATCAGCCCGGACGAGCTGGAGCGCGTGTTCGAGCCCTTCTTCCGCAGCGACCGCAGCCGCAGCCGCGCCACCGGCGGGGTGGGGCTGGGGCTGACGGTGGTGCGCAGGATCCTGCTGGCGCACGGCGGCAGCGTGCAGGTGGAGAGCGATCCGGTCGCGGGCACCTGCTTCCGGGTCAGCGTTCCAGCTAGCCCAGCACCGGTGGCAGGTCGCTCGCAGCTCACACGCACCGCCAGCGCCGCGCTGGACCTGGCGCCGTCGCGCAACTAGCCTTGGAGGTCATGGCGCTTCGTCTGTTCAGCGGGCTGCTTCTCACGGCCCTGGTGTGGGGTTGTGAGCCGATGACGAATCTCCCCTCTTCGTACGCCCCGACGGGCGGGCCTGCGGCGGCGCAGGGCAGCACGTCGCGCATCGAAAACGTGCCGTATTGCCCGGGCGGCGAGCGCGACAAGCGCTGCCTGTTCGGCACCGACTGCCGTGTCACCGCCAAGGGCTGTCAGGTCTGCCAGTGTGAGGGCCTGGACGACTGAAAGACAGTGCGCGCCGCAGCGCGCGGACTGTCGCTGGAGGTGAAACACCGGGCAGCGCTGCCGGACGAGCTTGCCGGCAGCACCCAGCTGTACGGAAAACCGCTGCCAATCCGCTGCGAAGCGCTGAAGGGGAGCGTGGCCGTGGCGTGGGGCAAGCTTCTTGCTCCTGCACTGGCCATGCTGACTCGCCGCTCGTCTCGCTCGCGTGCCCCCGTTGCCTTGCGCTGGCTGCTCGCGCTGCTCTGGCTGTGCGTGCCGGGGTTGAGCGTGCGGCTGGCGAGCGCGCAGGGCCCGGTTGCGAGCGAGGTTGGGCCGAGCCCAGTCGTGGTGAGCTCTGCCGTGCCGAGCCCAGCTGTCGAGAACCCTGCCGCCACAATGGCTCCCGCTGCAGCTGCTACGGCCGAGCGCCCTGCGACGGCGGCTCCGCAGCGCCGCCGAACGCTGGCCCTCGATCTGGGCGTGGCCACTCGCATCCCGCTCTCCGCCGGGCCCGAGCTCAGCCTGGAGCTGCCCGGGCGCTTGCTGCTGCAGGCGCACCTGGGCTGGATGCCGGGAGCGTACAGCCGTGCCATCACTGGCGCCCTGCGTGGCGGCGGCGTGTACGACGAGGCGGTTCAGTCACTGATCAACAGCACGCTCGAGAGCGTGAGCAGCTCCTCGCTCAGCGCGGGCTGGCGGCCCTTTTCTGGCGCAGGGCTCGAGCTGTTTGCCGGCTACACGCGCATCAGCCTGTCCGGATCCACCTCCAGCAGCGAGGTCATTCCGGTGGTGGCGCGCGACATTGCCCGTCAGCTGCGCGAGGAGCTGGGGCTGGACGTGGACCTGCGCCTGAAGTCCTCGGTGCACGCGCTGCGCACCGGGCTGGCCTGGCGCTGGCTGATGGGCGAACACATCGTGCTCCGTGCCAGTGTGGAGTACATGAAGGCGTTTGCCTCCAGCTCTCGGCTGACCATCTCCTCCTCGCCTGAGCTGACCGGTCTGGCCGCCCCCACGGCGCAGCAGTTGCTCAACTCGTACTACCTCCGGTACGTGTCGTTGCCGCTGGTGGGTCTGTCGCTGAGCTTGCGCTTCGGCTGAGCGCCGCCAGGTTGCGCGGGCCGGCACGCCGTACCGCTGCGGAACGAAGCGGCGGGCGGTCAGGCCGCGCTGCTCTGGCGCCGCGCGAAGTGGCTCAAGATCGAGCGCCGGTAGCCGATTTTTCTGCCGAGAATCCATGCGTCGCAGTCTCGGTGTCCTTTCGAGTGCGTTTGTTCTTTCCTGGTTCGCCTTTCACTGTGGCTCAGCCACAGGCGAGGGCGCTCCGGGCGAAGGTGGTCCCGGCAACGCCGGCGCGGCGGGTAGCGACGGCAGCTCCGCAGAGCCCCCGTTTGGGCCACCCATCTTCTTCGGCGGGCTCGACGGTGGAGTCGGGGGCGCAGAAGGCAATCCCGATGCCGGTGGCGACGAGGACGTGGGCGGCTGCGGCGACTCGATCGTGCAGAGCGGTGAGGCCTGCGATGACGGCGGCAGCGAGTCGGGTGATGGCTGCGCCGCCAACTGCGCGCAGCTGGAGCAAGACTTTGCCTGTCCGGTGCCCGGTGAGAAGTGCATCTCCACCGTGGTCTGCGGTGACCGGATCGTGTCCGGCGCCGAGCAGTGTGATGACGGCAACGAGGTGAGCGGTGACGGCTGCAACGCCAGCTGCAGCCAGGTGGAGCCCGGCTGGTCTTGCCCGCTGCCGGGGGTACGCTGCCAGGCCACCGAGTGCGGTGATGGCGTGGTGGCCGGCTTCGAGGAGTGCGACTTCGCCAGCTCCACCAGCGGCTGCATCGATTGCCGGATCACGGCCGGATTCGACTGCAATGCCACCAGCTGCGCACTGACGGTGTGTGGCAACGACACGGTGGAGCGCGGCGAGCAGTGTGAAGACGGCAACGCCGCGCCCTTTGACGGCTGCTATCAGTGCCGCCGGGAGCCCGTGTGTGAAGACGGGCTGTGCGAGTCTGCGTGCGGTGACGGTCAGACGTATGCTGACGAGGCGTGCGATGACGGCAACAACCGCGATGGCGATGGCTGCTCGGCGGATTGCCAGATCGAGACGGGCTACGCTTGCACTCTGCAGTCGGCGACGCCGCCGCCCACGTTGGTGCAGCCGATTGTGTATCGGGATTTCATTGGGCGGGACAACAGCAACCGGGACACCGACGGGTGTTACGATCCCATCTCGGGCTCGCCGTCTCCGTTGAAGCCCGTTCCGTGTTATCACATCGACTTCAACCAGCTCGGCGGAAGCGGTGTGCGGGGTGTGGTGGAGTTCGAGCTGGGGCCCAATGGGCGGCCCGTGTATAGCTGCCCACCGGAGGAGAATCCGCCGCACGAGCCCGACTGCGATCTGAACCCCGGGCACCTGTTCACGAACGGCTCTGATTCGCGGCCCAACTTCAATGGCCCCGTGCCTTTCGCCGAGTGGTACGACTCCTCCAGCACCAACAACATCGAGGTGCTGCGCACCTTGACGCTGACCCGCAACGCGGATGATGGCACCTATGCCTTCGACGCGGGGTTGCGCTTCTACCCGATCAATGACGCGGGCTGGGTCTTGCAGGGGGGCGAAAAGCTAGCTGGGGGAGGGGAAGAGTGCAGCAACAACGCCTCCTTCACCTCCGAGACGCACTTCTGGTTCGAATACCAGGGCGGTGAGAGCTTCGAGTTCAAGGGCGACGATGACATGTGGGTGTTCGTCAACGGCAAGCTCGCCATCGATCTCGGCGGCTTGCACGTGAGCCAGACCGGCACGTTCGTGCTCGACGCGGACACGGACGGCGACGGGCCCGACATCGCGGACGGCACCGCCGACACCAAGTCTCACAACACGACCATCAACGACGTCGATCTGGACCTGGTGCCCGGCGGCGTGTACGAGATCGCGCTCTTCCACGCCGAGCGCAACGAGTGCGGCTCGAACTACAAGCTCACGCTCAAAGACTTCAACAAGCCCAAGAGCGTGTGCCAGTCCACCTGCGGCGATGGCGAGGTGGCCAGCAACGAGCTGTGCGACGATGGCCCCGAGGGCAACGATGGCGGCTACGGTCGCTGCGGCGCGGACTGCCGCTCGCGCGGGCCCTTCTGCGGCGATGGCGTGCAGCAAGCCGACGCTGGTGAGTCGTGTGACGACGGCCAGAACCTGACCGGCTACGGCGAGGGCTGCGCCCCCGGCTGCAAGCAGCCGGCGCGCTGCGGCGACGGTCAGATTAACAGCATCTTCGGCGAGACCTGCGACGACGGAGTCAACGACGGCAGCTACAACGGCTGCACCCCCGACTGCAAGCGCGCGCCGCGCTGTGGTGACGGCATTCGTCAGGCCGAGGCAGGCGAGCAGTGCGACGACGGCAACCTGCTCTCCGGCGACGCCTGCACCAACGCCTGCATTCGTTCGTCCGTGCGCTGAGGCGCGGGCGGTGAGCGGCGCTCGACGCGCGCGGGATCAGTGCCCGCGCGCGAAGGCGGCAATCTCGTCCAGGCCCGGGCGATAGCCGGCGGTCGTGTCCACCTCGAGCAGCGGGCCCTTCAGGGTCAGCGGCTGGAAAAGGGCAGAGGCGCTCTCCCCACCCGGAGCCTGCCCCGCCAGCGCTGCGTCGGCATGCGCGCGCCGCGTTGCACCGTGCTCTTGCAGCCGCTGCTGCACCCGCTCGCTCGCCAGCTCCGGAGCCACTGCGCAGCCGGACGACCCGAACCAGTGCCCGCTCCAGCGAAGGCGCGAGCCCCGAACGCCAGACGGCATCCTGAAGGGCAGGGCTCTGCCGAGCTCGTGCGCCAGCGTGGTCTTGCCCGTGCCGGGTGGACCGGTGATAAGGAGCAGCGTGGGCAGGCTCACCCCGCAAACCTAGCGCGCGCGGGGGAGTGTTCGACAGTTCAGAAGTGCAGCAGTGATGCTTGCCATCAGCATTCGATAGCTCTGGAGTCTCACTCCGCGGCTCGGAAATGAGCACTCGACCGCTCAGCACGGTGGACCAACGTGTCTTACTCAAGCGGTACAGCGGGCATCAGTTGCCGCATGCGGACGCAAATGAGCAGTGTTGCGATCATTTCGTGCCCGCGAGGTCGCTGGCAAGCCATCGATTGCCACAAAAAGCTGCAGCACCCACCGGCAGACGTGTCCGATAGTCCCGTCTCCGCAAGGGGAGGGGAAGGGGAAGGAATGCCCAGCAAGCTGGCCCAGGCCATTCGCGCAGCGCGGCTCCAGGTGCGCCTCACGCAGGGGCAGCTCGGCAAACGAGTGGGCGTGAAAGCGAGCGCCGTGCAGCGCTGGGAGGCGGGGCGCAGCAAGCCTCCGGCGCGCCGGCGACCGGCCCTCGAGAACGCCATCACCGCATTTGACCCCGGCGCTGGCGCCCACCTGCGAGCCGCGCTGTACGCCGACTCTGGCATCGCTGTGCCAGACACCGCGGCCGGCAGCGAACCGGCAGCACTGGCCCCCCTGGAGACTGCGCCGGGCGAGCGCAGCACCCTGGAACTGCTGGTGTACCGGATGGCGGATGAGCTGGACCTGCCGCCGCGGCGCATGCGCGGTGCGCTCGCTCGCCTGCTGCGCGGCTGGCGCGCCGCCGGGTTGAGCTTCGAGCAAGCCGAGCGAGAGCTGGAGGCGTGGTTACAGCGCGGGGCGTGACTCCGCCCCGCTGCGGTGTCTCCCGCCATCGGGTCGCTCCGGCGCTCTCGCACGCGCGAGCCACGCAAGGGACCCTCTGCGCTCGCGCGAGCTTCAGCGCACGGCGCTCAGGGTGCCTTGCGGTGAGCCTGCGGTCTACTGGTCCACGCCAGCTGCTTTCTCGTGACCGCGATGCCCAGGCCGCTGCCCACCAGACCCGTCACCACCATCGAGGGCTCGGAGTTGCTGAGCCAGCGCTCGGCGACCTCCCGGGCCCGGGCCAGGTCCACCCGCGAGAGCTCGTTGGGCGCCTCTTGCAGCTGGGCCACGCCCAGGCCACGGCGCGCGTGGTTGAGCACCAGCCAGGCGACGGTCTCGTTGGACGTGAGCGCGTTGACGAGCTCGTTGCGGGAGCGCCGCTTGACCACCTCCAGCTCGGCCTCTTGCAGGGTGCCGGCCAGCCCGCGCACGTCGCCGACCAGGCTGCGCAGCGCCTGCTGCAGCTTCTCTGGCTCCACCTGCCCTTGTAGCTCGAGCAACGTGAGGTGGGGATAGCCGTCGAAGACGCCGGAGCGGATGCCATAGGTGCCGCCCGCATGGCGCAGATCCCACGCGGCGCCGGTGCGGCGATTCTCCAGCACCTTGCTCAGGAGCAAAAACGGCACGTAGTCGGGCGAATCGATCGCCGGTCCCGGCACCTCGATGAACACCAGCGGGTCGCCGATGGCGCCGAAGATCATCTGCAGCTCGGCGCGATCGAGCCGTGTGCTTGCCGGATCCGACGCGCTCCGCTTGGCTTGCCAGCGCTCGCAGCCGCCAGCCGCGGCCTTGGTGCTCCAGCCGCCGAAGGCGGCGGTGGCCCAGCTGAGCCCTTGCTCTGCACTGAGCGGACCGACCAGCACCAGCTCTGCCCTCTCGGGCTGGACGGTACAGGCATGGATCTGCCTCAGGAGCGCAGGCGCCAGCTTGAACAGGCTGCGCGCGTCCTCCTCGTGCGAGGGAGCCTGGAGCGTGGGCAGGGCCGCGCGCGCCAGGCGCTGCGCGTGACCATGCAGCATCACGGACTCACGCTGGATGTCGGCCAGCTGCTGTTGCTGGCGGATCTTGACCTCCATCGGGTCAAAGGCGGGCTTCAGCACGAACTCACCGAGCAGCTCCACCGCCTTGTGCCCCGCGGCGGGCAAGACGTGCCAGCTGAAGGTGGTGCCCGAGGGCGTGGTCGAGATGCGCACCGGGAGCGAGCCCAGCTTCGGGTTGATGTACAGCTCACCCTTGCTGCCGTGCAGGGTACCGGCGCGCAGCGCCTCGGCCATGCTCGCCACCTCACCCATGCTGCGATCGGCGGCGCTGGGCACGTGCAGATATACGACCGTCGTCTCGCTCTCCGCTCGGGTGACCACGGTCACCCCCAGGCCGTTGGGCAAGGTGGAGCGCTGCACGCCCCAGCTCAGCCGCAGCTCCGGCTCAGCCTGCACAGCCGGGGGCTGCTGCCAGGCACCGAGCTCCGCAGCGCTGCGCGGGGGCGGTGCTGGCGGCAGCGGCGGGCGTGACGGCGCACAGCCCAGGGCCAGGACACCCAGGAACGCGCTCCTGCCCAGGAGGGCAGCCGAGCGCCACAGCAACGTTTCGAGGAGCCGCTTGTCCGAGCTCATTGCACCACCTCCACATCGCCTTCCCACGAGGCATTGGGCGCATGAATGCGCTCCACGATCAACGCCTGCGCCAGATCGAAGCGCTGCAGCTGCGCGAGCGTGCTGGCCGCCAGCTTCGCCTCCGCAGACACGCAGGCCAGCGGCGAGCACTGGCGCTGCGCTAGCTGACGCAGGTGATACGTCAGACCCCGCTCGCCCGTGAGCGACGAGAGCTTCAACGATCCGGCCGCCGCCAGCAGCTCGCGCTGATCCAGCTTGCGCACGTCCTCCAGCACCGCGCGCAGCAGCGGCTCTGCCTTTTCGATCGGCTGCGCCGGAGCGAGCGGCATGCCCAGTGAATAGATGTGCCCGAGCTCACCCCGGACCAGATTGACGCTGGCGCCCGAGGCCAGCCCCGTCTGCTCGCCCGCCTCCTGCAGGCGCTGCGCGATCAAGCCGAGCAAGCCCCGCCATTGCTCCGGCTCTTCCCCCGCGGGGATGGGCCAGTACACCTCCAGCCGCTCGTTCTTCGAGCGCGTCTCCACTCGCAGGCGGTGCGCGGAGAGGGCAGGAGACTGCTGCGCCCACTGACAGGCGTCCGCCGGCTCGCCCGCAACGGCCGCCCCCTCACCCCTGGGCTGCAGCGCGCCGAACCAGCGCTCCGCCAGCCCCAGCGCCACGTCCGGATCAAAGTCACCCACCAGCACCAGCCGCACGCGCTCCGGACGGTAGTGGTGCGCGAAGAACCAGCGCGCGTCGGCCAGGGTGAGAGCGCCCTGACTCTCCTCGCTCGGCAGGATCTGACGATACGGATGACCGCTGGGGAAGATCGCCGAGTACACCGCCTGCGACGACTCCAGGTACACCCCCTTGCCGAAGCGCAGCGAGTGCTCGCGCAGCATGACCTGACGCTCCAGCTGAGCTGCGTTCTCCGTGACCAGGTCCAGCCCCAGCGCCAGCCGCCGAGCCTCGATCCAGATCGCCCGCTCGATCTGCTGGGCAGGCACCACCGAGTAGTAGTCCGTCGTGTCCGGCGTGGTGGTGGCGTTCAAACCCGTGGCGCCGACCTCCTCGTACAGGTCGAACACCGGCGTGAAGCCCGGTACCGGGCGAAACGTGAGGTGCTCCACGTAGTGCGCCAGCCCCTCATAGCCCGGCGGATCATTGCGCGAGCCCACGTGCACCGACGACATCACCCCCAGCGCCGCGACGCCTTGGCTCGGGCGCATCACCACTTCCACTCCGTTTTTCAGCACGTGGCGCTGGACCGCCGGGTCGCAGCCCGCGGCTGCCGCAGGCGAGGTGACCGCGGCTGCTGCCGCTGGTGGCGGCGCTGCTGGTGCTACTGGTGTTGCGCTAGCCGGTGCTGCATTGGCCGGGCTCCCCGCGAGCCCATACGCCAGCGCCAGCGCGCCGATGACCAGAGCCGGGCGGCACGCTCCGCCGGCTTCCATGTTTCTCTGCTGCTCCACTTGAGACGCCCTCCGAGACGCGAACTGTCTTCGGCCGGGAGCCCGTATGCCATGGTCATTTTGCGTATGTCGCGAGCCGATCAGCTTTGAGCGAACGCTGGCTACCGGGCGACAAAAGGCCACCAGCGGTGGAAGACGCACGGGGGCACGCGCGCCGGCGGAGGTGTCGCGAGGGGGAGAGGCCCAATGAGCTACCTACTTTGCTGGGCCGCTATTGCCGAGCAAGGGAGCCGCTCAGCCCGTTTTTCGCAAGCGTTCCAGCGGGCTCTCGACCCCGGCGAGCATGCTCGTGGAGACCCGGGCGTAATGGGTCGTCGAGCGAATGCTGTCATGGCCGAGCAGACTCTGGATTACCCGCAGATCAGTGCCTTGCTCCAGCAAGTGCGTTGCGAAGGAGTGCCGTAATGCGTGTGGCGTTACCCGCTTGCCGAGGTTCACTGCCATTGCGGCCTGCCGGAACGCGATCCGCGCGACCTCCGGAGATAGGTGATTGCCCGAGCGCCCTGCAAAGAGCCAGGGTGCGCAGGGTCGCTCGTGCTTCCAGTACTCCCGCAAGATGGCCAGCAACTGCGGGCTCAACATGACCAGACGTTCCTTGCCGCCCTTGCCATTGCGCACATGGATGACGCCGCGAGAGGCGTCGATGTCTCCCGTCTCGAGCCGGCAAGCCTCGCCCATGCGCAATCCCGCCGCGTAGACTGTAGTGAAGAACACACGGATGCGCGGCGTCGTAAACGCAGCCAGCAGCCGGCGCACCTGCTCTTCGCTCAGCACCACCGGCAGCTTGCGGCCATCTCGCGGCCATGAGAGAAACGACGTCACCTCCGGACGCCCCAACGTCTTGGCATACAGAAACCGCAGCGCCGCGAAATGCTGCCGCAACCGCTGCGGGCTCAGCTCAGGCTCGAGCTGCCGCAGGTGCTCCACCCATTTCCGCGCCTCATCCCGGCCCAACTCAGCCGCTGAACGCCCGTGGAACCTCTCATGGTCACGGATCGAATTCAGGTACGCCCCTTGCGTCGTCTCCGCGTAACCCGCGAGCGCCAGATCCAGCATCATTTGATTGCGAAGCGTGGTCATTGTCATCTCCTTCGTCCGCGTTGTCCAAACCGCGGGCCAGGGATGCTGCGGCGGCGCTGGGCACTGCGGCGTCGCCGTTGGATGAAAATCGCAGGAGTGCCTCGACCTGCGCCAGGCGGGTCAACAGGCAGGCAAGGCCCGGTGATGAAGCTTCGGTGAATGAAAGAACGAGTAGGAGTTGAAACGTCTTGTCTGCTTCGACTGGGCCCACATGAGCGCGGTGTTGACTCAATGCGTGCTTTCATCGCGGCGGTTCAATGGGGCCGCCGCATGAGCGCGGCGGAGAGCGCCACGCATCGGGCAATGACCAACCGTCGAGCGAAGTGGCTTCAACGGGGCCGCCGCATGAACGCGGCGGAGAGAGACCGAGGCTCGCCCGGAGCGAGAGGGGTCGCCGGCTTCAACGGGGCCGCCGCATGAACGCGGCGGAGAGCGGCCAACCACCTTGGCTGCGAGATATCACGATCTCAGCTTCAACGGGGCCGCCGCATGAACGCGGCGGAGAGCGACGAACCCGTGCTGCAGCGCGTGACAGTCGATGGCTTCAACGGGGCCGCCGCATGAACGCGGCGGAGAGCCGAAGCGCGCGGCCGCCATTGCGGCGCCGGTGATGCGGCTTCCACGGGGCCGCA